>CAZTSJ010000116.1:0-8888 GCA_964616875.1 uncultured Bordetella sp.
CGATGCCGTGCGGCGCGCCATCGCCCTGGAGCAGGGCGGCAAGCGCTACCGGTTGAATGAACGAACCGCGGTGCTCATCCCGCGGCCGCGCGGCTGGCACCTCGACGAGAAGCACGTGCATATTGACGGCCAGCCGGTGTCCGGCGGCATCTTCGATTTCGCGCTGTTCTTCTTCCACAACGCGAAACAGTTGCTGGCGCGCGGTTCGGGACCCTATTTCTACCTGCCGAAGATGGAATCGCGCCTCGAGGCCAGGCTGTGGAACGATATTTTCGGTTTTTCCGAAAAGGAATTGGGAATCCAGAGCGGCAGCATCAAGGCAACGGCACTGATCGAGACCGTGGTCGCGGCCTTCGAGATGGACGAAATCCTGTACGAGCTGCGCGAGCATTCGGCCGGGCTCAACATCGGCCGCTGGGACTACATTTTTTCCTGCATCAAGAAGTTCCGCGCCAACAAGGATTTCTGCCTTGCCGACCGCGCGCAGGTGACGATGACCGCGCCGTTCATGCGCGCCTACGCGCTCGCGCTGGTGAAGACCTGCCATCGGCGCGGCGCGCCCGCGATGGGCGGCATGGCGGCGCAGATCCCGATCAAGAACGACCCCGCGGCGAACGAAGCGGCAATGGAAAAAGTGCGCCAGGACAAGCTGCGCGAAGTCACCGACGGCTGCGACGGCACCTGGGTCGCGCATCCCGCGCTGGTGCCGATCGCCAGGGAAATATTCGACCGGCACATGCCGCAGCCAAACCAGTACGCTCGCCAGCGTCCCGACGTCAGCGTGAGCGCGAGGGAACTGCTGGATTTCAAGCCCGCAGCGCCGATCACCGAGGCCGGGCTGCGCAACAACATTTCCGTCGGCGTCCAGTACCTCGGCGCCTGGCTCGCGGGCAACGGCTGCGTGCCGGTGTTCAACCTGATGGAAGATGCGGCTACCGCCGAGATCTCGCGCTCGCAGATCTGGCAGTGGATCCGCTCCGAGAAGGGCAAGCTGGACGACGGCCGCAAGGTGACCGCGGATCTTTTCCGCAGGCTGCTCGCCGAAGAACTGCCCAAGGTGAAGGCCTATCTGGGCGAGGACGGCTGGCGCGCCGGCAAGTACGAGGCGGGCGCCGCGCTGTTCGAGAAACTCATCACGGGCGATTACGTCGAGTTCCTGACGCTGCCCGCCTACGACCTGATCGACTGATCAGGAGGAACAGGGCGTCCTCACCGCCCTGTTAGGAAAACTCCGCGATCACGGGGGCGTGATCCGATGGCCGCTCGAGCTTGCGCGGCGCCTTGTCGACGCTGCTGGCGATGCAGCGTTTCGCCAGTTCGGCTGAAGCAAGCACGTGGTCTATGCGCAGGCCGGCGTTGCGCCTGAAGCCCAGCATGCGGTAGTCCCACCAGGAGTAGATTTTTTCCGGCTGCGCGAAAAGCCGGAACGAATCCACGAGGCCGAGCGCGAGCAGCGCGCGCCACGCCGCGCGCTCGGCGTCGGAGACGAGAACCTGGCCCTCCCAGCCCTTCGGGTCGTGCACGTCGCGGTCTTCCGGCGCGACGTTGAAATCCCCGGCCACCGCGAGGAGCGGATGGCGCGACATTTCGGCGGCGACGTATTGCTCGAGAGCCGCAAACCAGCGCAGCTTGTATTCGTATTTCTCCGATCCCACGCTCTGCCCGTTGGGGCAGTAGACGCAGATCACGCGCACACCATCCACCGTGGCGGCGAGGACACGTTTCTGCTCGTCCTGGAAATCCGGGATTCCCGCGCTCACCTCGAGCGGCGGCGAGCGCGCGAGAATCGCGACGCCGTTGTAGGTCTTCTGTCCCGAAACAGCCGAGACGTAGCCCGCGGCCTGCAGCTCGGCGTGCGGATATTTCGCGTCCTCACACTTGAGTTCCTGCAGGCAAACGACATCAGGCTGCACCTGTGCGAGCCAATCGGTCAGGTGCGGCAGGCGGACCTTGAGCGAGTTTACGTTCCAGCTCGCGAGCTTCATGCGCGGCGCGGCTGGACCGTCACGCGGGAATCATGCCGCTGTGCCTGAGCAGGGCGTCGACGCGCGGTTCGCGGCCGCGAAAGGCGCGGAACGAGTCCGCGGCGGGCCGGCTGCCGCCCACCGCGAGGATCTCGTCGCGAAAACGCTGGCCGGTCGCCGCATCGAGAATGCCTTTGGAGTCGCGTACTTCTTCGAATGCGCTGTAGGCGTCGGCGGAGAGAACCTCGGCCCATTTGTAACTGTAGTAACCGGCCGCGTAGCCCCCCGCGAAGATGTGCGAGAAGCTGTTCGGAAAACGGTTCCACGCCGGGGGCACCATCACCGCCACCTCGCGCCGCACTTCATCGAGCAGCTTCAGCACCGCGCTGCCCGCATGCGTACCGTCCGCCGGCTCGAAGTCCGAGTGCAGGCGCATGTCGAACAGCGCGAATTCGATCTGCCGCAGCGTGGCGAGGCCCGACTGGAAGTTTTTCGCCGCGACCATTTTGTCGTAGAGCGCGCGTGGCAGGGATTCGCCCGTCTCGGCATGGCGCGTCAGGTGCTTGAGTACTTCCCACTCCCAGCAGAAATTCTCCATGAACTGGCTGGGCAGTTCGACCGCGTCCCACTCGACGCCGTTGATGCCGGCGACGCCGAGATCCTCGACGCGCGTGAGCAGGTGATGCAGGCCGTGGCCGAATTCGTGGAACAGTGTGATGACGTCGTCGTGCGTGAACAGCGCCGGCTTGCCGCCGACCGGACCCGAGAAGTTGCAGTTCAGGTAGGCCACCGGCACCTGGATGTCCGTCTCGCGCCGCCGCCGCGAGATCGCGCCGTCCATCCACGCGCCGCCGCGCTTGGTATCACGCGCGTAAAGATCGACATAGAACCGGCCGATCAGCTCGTTGCCCGCACCATGCGCGTTGCAGATGTCGTAGAAGCGGACGTCCTCGTGCCAGGTTTCGGCTGTACTCGGGGCAATCGTGATCTGGTACAGGTTCTGCACCAGCTGGAACATCCCCGGCAGTACCTGGGTTTCGGGAAAATACTGTTTGACCTCGTGGTCGGAGAACGCATAGCGCTGGGCGCGCAGCTTCTCCGAGGCATAGGCGATGTCCCAGGATTCGAGCGTTTCGATTCCTAGCTCGCTGCTCGCAAAGCCGCGCAGTTCCGCGAGGTCGCGCTCGGCGAAGGGTCGCGCGCGCGCTGCCAGGTCGCGCAGGAACTCGATTACCTGTCGTGGCGTCTGCGCCATTTTCGGCACTAGCGACACTTCGGCGTAGTTCGGGTAGCCGAGCAGCACGGAGTCCTCCTTGCGCAGCCCCAGGATGCGCTCGATAAGCGGCGTGTTGTCGCGCTCCGGTTTGCCGAATTCCGAGGCACGGGTCGCGCTTTCGCGGTACAGCGTCGCGCGCAGCGCGCGATCGTCCGCGTACTGCATGACCGGGTAGTAGGATGGCATCTGCAGGTTGAACTTCCAGCGAGGCTTGCCGTCGGCCGGGGTTCCATCCTTCTGTGCAGCCTCCCGTGCCGCGGCGAGCGAATCGGCAGGAATTCCGGAAATTCTACTTTCATCAATAAAAATGGAAAATGCGTTGGTCGCGTCCAGCACGTTCTCGGAGAACTTCGCCGACAGCGAAGCAAGTTCTTCCTGGATCGCGGCGTAGCGTGGCTTGACTGCTTCGGGAAGTTCCGAGCCGCTCAGCCTGAAGTCCCGTATCGCGTTCTCGACCGACTTCTTGCGGGCCGGGGACAGCCTGCCGAACTCGGGGGAGGCCGCCAGCGCCTGGTATTTCTCGAATCGCGCGGTGTCCTGACCGAGTTCGGTCCAGTACTGAGTAATTTTCGGCAGCGCGGCGTTGTAGGCTTCCCGCAGGGCCGGGCTGTCCACCACGGCGTGCAGGTGCTCGACCTGGCTCCATGCGCGCGACAGGCGTTCGTTCGCGTTCTCCATCGGCGTGACGAACTGGTCCCAAGTCGCGGGTGCCTCCTGGGTTGCCTGTTTCGCCGACCGCGCCTCGGCAATCAGCTGATCGATGGCCGGAGCGACGTGTTCCGGCGTGATCGCGGTGAATCGCGGCAGGCCGGAGAAATCAAGAAGAGGATTCAAGCGAGAGCTCCGCAGCACGGACAGTGTTTACGATCAGCATGGCGACGGTCATCGGGCCGACGCCGCCAGGGACCGGGGTGATGCTCCCGGCAATTTCCTTCACCGCGGCAAAATCAACGTCGCCCGCGATTTTGCCGTCGGCCATCCGGTTCACGCCAACGTCGATCACGCAGGCACCGGGTTTGACCATTCCGGCGGTGATGAGTTTCGCCTTGCCGACCGCGGCGATCAGCACGTCGGCCCGACGCGTAGCCTGCGCGAGATCCGGCGTCTTCGAATGACAGATGGTGACGGTCGCGTCCTTTTGCAAGAGCAGGAGCGCCAGGGGTTTGCCGACGATGGTCGAGCGGCCCACGATCACTGCCTGCTTGCCAGCCAGCGACACGCCCGCGTGTTCCAGCAGGCGCATCACGCCCGCCGCCGTACCCGGCACGAAACCGGGCCGTCCCTGCAGCAGTGCGCCCAGGTTTACGGCGTGGAAACCGTCCACATCCTTCAGCGGCGAAACCGCCTCGAACACCCGCGACTGCGCCAGGTGCCCGGGCAGGGGCAGCTGCACCAGGATGCCGTGTACGCGCGGATTGGCGTTCAACTGCGCCACGCGCTCGAGCAGCGCAGTTTCGGAGACGCTGGCCGGAAATTCGTGAATTTCGGAGTGCACGCCGGTTTCTTCGCAGGCGCGCGCCTTGTTGCGCACGTAGATGCGCGACGCCGGGTCATCCCCCACGAGGATCGCGGCGAGACCCGGCCGCACGCCGCGCCCGGCAAGCGATGCGACCGCGCTTTTCTGTGTTGCGCGCAGCGCGGCGGCGAGTGATTTTCCGTCGATGATTTTTGCATGCATGGCATACTATAAAACCACAAACAGGAGGACACCATGTCTGCCGTTCCGCAACAGCCCGCGGCAAACGATCCTGACAGCCTCGAGACCCAGGAGTGGCTGGACGCGCTCGAGTCCGTGCTCGAGCGCGAAGGCGGCGAGCGCGCGCATTACCTGATCGAGAAGCTGACCGAAAAGGCGCGCACTTCCGGCGTCACCCTGCCGTACAGCCCGCACACGCCCTACGTCAATACCATTCCGGCGCACATGGAAGAGCGCTCGCCGGGCGACCCGGCGCTCGAAGAGCGCATCCGTTCGTATTGCCGCTGGAACGCGATGGTGATGGTGGCGCGCGCCAACAAGAACGACGACGAGCTCGGCGGCCACATCGCCAGCTTCGCGTCGGTGGGCACGCTGTTCGGCATCGGCCAGAACCACTTCTGGAACGCGCCGCACGAGGCGCACGGCGGCGACCTGGTGTACTTCCAGGGCCATTCCTCGCCCGGCATTTATGCACGCGGCCTGCTCGAAGGCCGCTTCACCGAAGAGCAGCTGCTCAACTTCCGCCGCGACGTCGACGGCAAGGGCGTGTCTTCCTATCCGCATCCCTGGCTGATGCCGGATTACTGGCAGTTTCCGACGGTGTCGATGGGCCTCGGGCCGATCCAGGCGATTTACATGGCGCGCTACCTCAAGTACCTGCAGGCGAGGGGGCATGCGCAAACGGAAAACAGGAAGGTCTGGGTATTCTGCGGCGACGGCGAAATGGACGAGCCCGAATCGCTGGGCGCAATCGGTCTCGCGTCACGCGAGAAGCTCGACAACTTGATTTTCATCGTCAACTGCAACCTGCAGCGGCTGGATGGTCCGGTGCGCGGCAACGGCAAGATCATCCAGGAGCTGGAGGGCGAGTTCCGCGGCTCCGGCTGGAACGTGATCAAGCTCATCTGGGGTGGCTACTGGGACGCGCTGCTTGCGCGCGACAAGGAAGGGCACCTGCGCCGGATCATGGAAGACACCGTCGACGGCGAGTACCAGAATTACAAAGCCAATGACGGCGCCTTCGTGCGCAAGCATTTCTTCGGCAAGCATCCCAAGCTGCTCGAAATGGTCTCGCGCATGAGCGACGAAGACATCTGGCGCCTGAACCGCGGCGGGCATGATCCGCACAAAATCTATGCCGCGTACGCGGCGGCGGTGAAGCACAAGGGCCAGCCCACGGTGATCCTCGCCAAGACCATCAAGGGCTACGGCATGGGCAAGCAGGGCCAGGCCAAGAATCCGACCCACCAGCTGAAGAAGGTCGACCTCGCGACCATTAAGGAAATGCGCGATCGCTTCAACATTCCGGTCACCGACGACCAGCTGGAGAAGCTGCCGTTCTACGTCCCGCCGGCCGATTCGCCGGAGATGAAGTACCTGCAGGAGCACCGCAAGGCCCTGGGCGGCTTCTTTCCGCAGCGCCGGCAGAAGGCGGAATCCGCGCTGGCGGTGCCGGCGCTCTCGAGCTTCGAGCAGGTGCTGAAGGGTTCGGGCGAAGGGCGCGAGATCTCGACCACCATGGCTTTCGTTCGCATTCTCACCGCGCTGGTGCGCGACAAGGAGCTCGGCAGGCGCATCGTGCCGATCGTGCCCGACGAGGCGCGCACCTTCGGCATGGAAGGCATGTTTCGCCAGCTGGGCATTTTCGCCCCCGAGGGGCAGAAGTACGAGCCGGTCGACAAGGACCAGGTGATGTACTACCGCGAGGACAAGCAGGGCCAGATCCTCGAAGAAGGCATCAATGAAGCGGGCGCGATGTGCTCGTGGATCGCCGCCGCGACTTCCTACAGCCATTCAAACCAGGTCACGATTCCGTTCTACATCTTCTATTCGATGTTCGGCATGCAGAGGATCGGCGATCTGGCCTGGGCCGCGGCCGACCAGCGCGCGCGCGGCTTCCTGCTCGGCGCTACTGCGGGCCGCACCACGCTCAATGGCGAAGGCCTGCAGCACGAGGACGGCCACTCGCACATCCTTGCCTCGGTGATCCCGAACTGCATCTCCTACGACCCGACCTACGGTTACGAGATCGCGGTGATCATCCACGACGGCCTGCGCCGCATGGTCGCGAATCAGGAGGATGTGTACTACTACATCACCCTGATGAACGAGAACTACGAGCACCCGGCGCTGCCCGAGGGCACGGAGCGGGGAATACTGAAAGGCCTCTATTCATTCAAAGAGTCGAAGTCAAAAGCGAAACCGCGGGTCCAGATGCTCGGCTCCGGAACCATCCTGCGCGAAGTGATCGCGGCGGCCGAACTGCTGGAGAAGGACTGGGGAGTGGCTGCGGACATCTGGAGCGCGACCAGCTTCACCGAGCTGCGGCGCGACGGGCTCGCCGCGGAGCGCTGGAACCTGCTGCATCCGGAGGACCAGCCCCGCGTGCCCTATGTCACGCAGTGCCTCGAGAAACGCGCCGGCCCGGTGGTCGCGGCGAGCGACTATATGAAGACCTTCGCCGACCAGATCCGTCCGTTCGTGCCCAGGGAGCGGATCTACAAGGTGCTCGGGACGGATGGCTTCGGCCGCTCGGACTCGCGCGCCAAGCTGCGCCACTTCTTCGAGGTGAACCGCACCTTCATCGCCATCGCGGCCTTGAAGGCGCTCGCAGAATCGGGCGAAGGCAAGGCGAAGACGGTGAGCGAGGCGCTCAAGAAGTACGGCATCGATCCCGCCAAGCCGGATCCCACCACCGTATGAAGGACGTCCTGGTCCCGGACATTGGCGACTTCAAGGAAGTCGAGGTGATCGAAATCCTGGTCAAGCCAGGTGACGCTGTGACCAAGGAGCAGTCGCTGGTGTCGCTGGAATCCGACAAGGCGACGATGGAAATTCCCTCGCCCGAAGCCGGCGTGGTGAGGCAATTGAAGATCAAGGTGGGCGACAAGGTTTCCCAGGGTTCGGTCATCCTCGCGCTTGAGACGAGCGATGCTGCGCCTGCAGTTGCCGGGAAGGCACCGGAACCCAAAGCCCCTGAAGCAAAGCCAACGCCCGCGGTTGTCACGCGCGTTGAGCCCGTGCCTTCGGAACCGAAGGACGCGGTGACGGCGCTGCCGCACGCGAGCCCGTCGATCCGCAAATTCGCGCGCGAACTGGGCGTGGACCTGGCGCGCGTACAGGGAAGCGCACCGAAGGGCCGGATTCAGAAGGAAGACGTGCAGGCTTTCGTGAAGGGCGCGCTGGCGGGCAGGCCGGTGAGCGCGCACGCCGCCGGGAAAGGCGGCGCGCTGCCCTTCAACCTCCCGGCCTGGCCCGACGTCGACTTCGGAAAGTTCGGCCCGATCGAATCGAAGCCCCTGTCGCGCATCCAGAAGCTGTCGGGTCCCTACCTGCACCGCAACTGGGTTTCGATCCCGCACGTCACGCAGTGCGACGACGCGGACATCACCGATCTCGAGGCCTTTCGCAAGAGCCAGACCGTCGAGACCGAGAAAAAAGGCTTCAAGCTCACGATGCTCGCCTTCATGATCAAGGCCTGTGTCACCGCGCTGCGGCAGTTTCCGCAATTCAACGCTTCACTCGACAAATCGGGCGAGAACCTGATCGTGAAGAAGTACTACCACATCGGCGTCGCCGTCGACACGCCGGGCGGCCTCGTGGTGCCGGTGGTGCGCGACGCAGACCGCAAGGGCGTGTTCGACCTCGCGCGGGAGCTGGCGGAGATCTCCAAGCTCGCCAAGGACGGCAAGTTGAAGGCGGGCGACATGCAAGGCGGCAGCTTCTCGATCTCCAGCCTGGGCGGCATCGGCGGGAACTACTTCACGCCGATCATCAACGCGCCCGAACTGGCGATCCTGGGCGTCTCGCGCTCGGCGATGAAGCCGGTGTGGAACGGCAAGGAGTTCGTCCCGCGCCTGATCCTGCCGCTGTCGCTCTCGTACGACCATCGCGTGATCGACGGCGCGGTGGCGGCGCGGTTCACCACCGAGCTTACCAAGATCCTCTCCGA
>CAZTSJ010000117.1:0-6004 GCA_964616875.1 uncultured Bordetella sp.
CAGCTATCCGCTCACGGGACTGCGCTGCGTGACGCGCATCTACACCGACCTCGCGGTGATCGACGTCAAGCCCGACGGCCTGCACCTGGTGGAAATTGTCGCCGAGGGCCTGCCCTTCGACGAGCTGCAGCGCCTGAACGGGGTGGCGCTCAAGTACCGCGCGGCCGCCTAGTTTTTTTCTAAAGTAAGAAGAATTCGACGACGGATGCGTTCAAGCGCCGCGCGATCCCCCGCCGCTTCGGCGCGCTTTTCCTGCACCCCGAGCCAGGCCAGCAGCGGCCGGCGCCAGCCTTGCGCCGAGGAAATATCGGTGGCGGAAGCGATTTCCGGAGGGGTGATTTTGTTGCCGTTCAGTTTTACCCCGAAATAAACCAGCCTCGAAAGCGCTGCTTCGCCGGCGGCTCTCTCGACCCGACCCGCCAGGTATTCGGCGTAAGCGATCTCCTCGGCGCCCGCGTCGGCGCGCAGCTTTTCGAATCCCGGGCAGTTGTCGAACTCGAGGCTCGCCGCGCGCGCGGCGCAGCGCACCAGCTCGGCCCGCGCGACCAGAGCCGGATTGCCGGTGCTTGCCAGTTCCGCCCTAGCCCTCTCGAATTCGAGCGCCGCGGCTCGCGTATCGCCGCGCAGGTAATGCTGCTGGAAGGAATTCATGGCGGAGAGCGAATTCAGCTGCCACTCGGGCGGAGGCGGACCACCCGCGCACCCCGTGAGAAATGCAATCGCGAGAAAAGAAAAAATCCTCATGGCAGCTTGATCTTGGTCTCGCGCTCGAAGGGCCACTTGCGGTTGATCTCATCGATCAGCGAGGCCACCTTGCGCAGGCTAGCCTCCACCTCGGCGCGCAATGCGGCGAGGTCGGTGGTGGCCGCTTTCGCGTTGCCCGCCACCGCCTGCGCGTCGGCGAGGATGCCGTCCACTCGCTTGAGGTTCGTGCGCACTTCGCCCAGGATCGCATTCGCCTGCGTCACCGCCTTTTGCGTTTCGTCGAGCACGCCGCCGGGCCCCAGCACGCGCTGGTCGGCCTTCGTCAGCACGGTGTCCATCTTCAGGGCAACACCGCCCAGCGAGGCCAGCAGCGTGTTGGCGCGGTCGATCGAGGCGATCACCTTCTGCGCATTGTCGTCGCCGCCCAGCACGCCACCCAGCACGCCGTACTTGCCGGCCATGCGCTCGCTCACCGCGCGCGCGTTCTTGATGCTCTCCTGCAGGCTGGAGCCCGAGGACGTGATCTGATCAAGGTTCTCCAGCACCGTGCGCATCGAGGCGACCAGGCGCGGAATCTCCTCCGCGGTGTCGCCGCGCAGCACCTGCCGCTCGGCGCGATCCGGCAGCGGCGGGTCCTGCAGGTTGGCGGAGTAGGCGCGCAGCTTCGCCGCACCCACCAGCGGCACCTCGACCACGAAGATGCTCGACTCGCGCAGCCACTTGGCTTCGCTGAGCGGCACGCGTATTTCGATGCGCACCTTGCCGTCGTCGCGCAAGTTAATGCTGCGCACGCGCCCGACCGGGAAACCGGCAAAGGTGAGATCCGCGCCAAGGCTCACGCCCTCGGCGTTGTCGGTGATCAGCGCGAGGCGCTGCGTCTGCTCGAACACGCCGCGCGCAAACAGCACGTAGAGCACGAAACCGCCGATCACCATCACGGTGACCGCGATCAGGATGCCGACCTTGACGCCCAGGTTCGTAGGAAAAAATGCGGGCAGCAGCGCCGCGGCGTTACCGGCGGGCAAACTGTCCGGGGGCTTGCCGGAGGGCGGCGGTTGGTCGGATGGTTCCGCCATGGTCAGCTGTATTTCACCACCAATATCGCGACCTCGACCGCCATGATCGCGAAAAACAGCTTGATCAATCCGCCCAGCACCACCGCGGGCAGCGACTTCATCACGCCGCGCTCGGCTTCCAGCCCGGTAGCCGCCGGGATGATCGCCACCGCCAGCCCGAACAGCAGGCATTTGACGCCGAAAGCGATCAACTCGACGCCGTCGAACACATTGCTGACGACGCGCGTGAACTCCGGCAGGCCGGCGGGCGTGAAACCGTAGAACACCACATACGACAGCCACACCGCGATCAGGCAACCGAGCGAAGTGAGCGAGGCCACCGACAGCGCGGCACCCGCGATGCGCGGTACCAGTTCGGCGTGCAGCGGGCTCGTGCTCGCCTCACCGGCATCGTCGAGCTCGCCGCGCACGCTCATGAGCGCGATCTCGGCGCCGATCGCGGCGCCCGAGCGCAGCGCCACGAAAAGCGCCGTCAGGAGCGGCACCAACTCCAGCACCAGCACCTGCAGCACCAGTTCCAGCGAATACTGCGTGACGCCGTATTTGCGCGCCGAGATCACCACCATCTCGATTAGCAGCAGGCTGAGCAGCGCCGCGACCGCGAGGTAGCCGGGCAGGATCTTCCAGGCCGTGAGATAGATCTGCCGCACCGCGACCGCGCGTGCCTGCGGCCCGTAGCCGGAGGGCGAAAGCGCCGCCACGGTGGCGAAGCCGGCGAAGCGCAGCAGGCGCCGCCAGCTGCGCGGCCTGAAAATGTACTCACCGGCGAAGGCCATGCGGCGAGTTTACAATCTTCGCTTCCAACCGGGAGAAGACGTGAAAAAAAAGCAGCCGCAAGACCTGCGCAGCCACCGCTGGTTCGGCGTCAAGGACCTGCGCTCCTTCGGCCACCGTTCGCGCACCGCGCAGATGGGCTACGACCGCAGCGACTACGCGGGCAAGCCGGTGATCGCGATCATCAACACCTGGTCGGACATCAACCACTGCCACACCCACTTCAGGCAGCGCGCGGAGGAAGTCAAGCGCGGCATCTGGCAAGCGGGCGGCTTCCCGCTCGAAATGCCGGCGATGGCGCTGGCCGAAACCATGCAGAAACCCACCACCATGATGTACCGCAACTTCCTCGCCATGGAGACCGAGGAGCTGCTGCGCTCCTATCCGGCCGACGGCTGCGTGCTGATGGGCGGCTGCGACAAGACCACGCCCGCGCTCATCATGGGCGCGACCAGCATGAACCTGCCCTCGATCTACCTGCCCGCCGGCCCGATGCTTAACTCCCACTGGCGCGACCAGACCCTGGGCTCGGGCTCCGACACCTGGAAATACTGGGACGAATTGCGCGCCGGCCGCATCACCGAGCGTGATTGGCAGGACATCGAGGACACAATTGCGCGCTCACCGGGCACCTGCATGACCATGGGCACCGCGGCGACCATGATGTCGCTCGCCGAGGCGCTCGGCTTCACGCTCCCGGGCTACTCCTCGATCCCGGCGCCGGATTCGAACCACGCGCGCATGGCGACACTCACCGGCAAGCGCATCGTGGAAATGGTCTGGGAGGACCTGAAGCCCCGGGATTTCCTCTCCAAAGGCTCGTTCGACAATGCCATCACAACGCTCATGGCGATGGGCGGTTCGACCAATGCGATCGTGCACCTGGTGGCGATGGCAGGCCGTGCCGGCCTCGCCTTTCCGCTCGAGCGCTACAACCAGATCTCGGCCAAAACTCCCGTCATCGCCAACGTGCGGCCCTCGGGCGACAAGTACCTGATGGAGGATTTCTTCTATGCAGGTGGGTTGAGAGCTCTTCTTTTTTCTCTGAAAGATTTATTGGATTTAAGTGCCAAGACGGTAAACGGCAAAACAATCGGGGAGAACATCGAGGGGGCCAAGATCTGGAACGCGGACGTGATCCTGCCGCGCGACAAGCCGCTGAAGAAATCCGGCGGCATCATCATGCTGCACGGCTCGCTTGCGCCCGACGGCGCAGTGCTCAAGACCAGCGCCGCCGATCCCAAGCTGCTGCAGCACATGGGGAAAGCGGTGGTATTCGAGGACTACAACGACATGTCCGCGCGCATCGACCGCGACGACCTGGAGGTCGATGCGAACAGCGTGCTGGTGCTCAAGATGTCGGGACCGCTCGGCGGCCCGGGCTTCCCCGAGTGGGGCATGCTTCCCATGCCGAAGAAGCTCATCAAGCAGGGCGTGAAGGACATGGTGAGAATTTCGGACGGGCGCATGAGCGGCACCAGCTACGGCACCTGCATCCTGCATGTCGCCCCAGAAGCCTACGTCGGCGGCCCGCTCGCCCTCGTCAAGACCGGCGATTTGATTGAATTGGATGCAGAGAAGAAGATCTTGAATTTAAAGATAAGTGAAAGTGAATTCAAAACCCGTCAACAGGCGTGGAAGCGCCCGCCGCTCAAGTACGAGCGCTCCTATGGCGCCATCTTCTCGCGTCACGTGAAGCAGGCCAACGAGGGCTGCGACTTCGATTTCCTCGAAGGCACCGCGCCGACGGCAGAGCCCGAAATCCACTAGGAATTATCGTTCGTGGGCCGCCTGTGAATCCGCCGGCGCCTCGGCGCGCTCGTTGAGCCCGTAGTCGCGAATCACCTGCGCCACGCGCAAGCGGTAGTCGGCGAAGATCGACTGCCGGCCGGCGGCTTGGATTCTGCGGTGCTCCTCGACGTTGCGCCACTCGCGCACCGCGTCCTCGTCGCGCCAGATGGACAGCGACAGAATCTTGCCCGGCTGCGTCAGGCTCTCGAAACGCTCGATGGAAACAAAGCCGTCCATTTTCTCGAGCAGCGGTTTCAAGCGCGCCGCGGCATCCAGATAGGCATCCTTGCGTCCGTCATGCGGCTGGGCTTCGAAAATCACGGCGATCATGGCCTCTCCTGTCGTTCGAGGAAGCTAGCCACCCCGCACCAACTTCTCCAGCACCGCCCGCTCCACCTTCAGTTTGGCGCCAGCGGCGACGATCTCTTCCCAGGTATTGTCGTCCACCGAGATGCCGTCGCGTTCGCGCTTCACGCGTGTTTCCCTCTCCGGCTCGCCGGCGATGCGCACCCTGTCGAAGCCGGGTGCGACGGGCGACTTGCGCAGGAAATTGATGAATTCGGTGGTCTCGGTGCCAAAGCTGTCGCCGGTGCCGAGGCGTTGCGGGTCGATGAGGATCGTGAGCATGCCGTTCCAGACGCGCTTTCTCGAGCGGTCGTCGGAATGCCAGGTGCCGCCGCCGGTGAGCGCGCCGCCGAGCAGTTCGCAGACCACCGCCAGGCCGTAGCCCTTGTGCATGCCGAAAGTGCGCAGCGCGCCGAAGGGTTCAATGACGCCGTACCTCGGGTCTGGAGTCGGATTGCCCTTGTCGTCGATCAGCCATTCGGCTGACACTTTCTCGCGCTTGTTGTGCGCGACGCGGATCTTGCCCTGCGCCACCGCGCTGGTGGCCATGTCGAGGATGAACGGCGGCTCGTTCGGGATCGGAATGCCGACCGTCATCGGGTTGGTGCCGAAGCGCGCGTCCGCCCCGCCATGCGGCGCGACGATCGAGCGCGAAACCACGTTGGTGAAATGCAGCGAGATCAGGCCCGCGGCGACCGCCTGCTCGGCCCATTGGCCGATGCGGCACAGGTGGTGCGAGCGCCCGAGTCCCATCACGCACA
Source organism: uncultured Bordetella sp. (assembly GCA_964616875.1). Taxonomy (GTDB): domain Bacteria; phylum Pseudomonadota; class Gammaproteobacteria; order Burkholderiales; family SG8-39; genus RBG-16-66-20. The sequence goes on from CAZTSJ010000117.1 coordinate 5,453, forward strand.
TGCCGTGCTGCTTTGCCCGCGCAATGCCGATTTCCATCGCTTCCAGCCCGATCACCTGGCCGTAGCCCTGCTGGCCGTCGAGCGAAATCATGGCGCCGCCGTCGAACACCATTTTCGGGTGCTGGTTCACCACCAGACCGCCTTCGAGCAGCGAGTCGACGTAGCGCGGGATCATGCCCACGCCATGCGAGTCGTGCCCGGTCAGGTTCGCGCCGACCAGATTCTCGGCGACGATGCGCGCCTCACGCGCGTCGCTGCCACCGGCACTGACAACGGCTTCAATGGTTTTTATTAAAGGATTTTTTTTGATTAAAGACATAACCCGTTAGTCCGGCTTGATCCCGCCGCGCTCCACCACGCGCGTCCAGCGCTCCACTTCGGCCTTCATGAACTGGCCGAACTCCTCGGGCGAGCCGGCGACAACATCGAAGCCGATCTGGTTCATGCGCTCGCGAATGTCCGCCGAGCGCAGGGTGCGCACCATGGCGTCGTTCAGTTTCATCACCACCTCACGCGGCGTCTTCGCGGGCGCGGCGACGGCCTGCCACGAGG
>CAZTSJ010000118.1:0-2432 GCA_964616875.1 uncultured Bordetella sp.
GCGATCAACGCCGGGGTCTCGGTATCCCGGGTCGGCGGCGCCGCGCAGACCAAGATCATGAAGCGCCGCGACACCGGCGGCGGCGTGCGCCTCGCGCTTGCCCAGTACCGCGAGCTCGCGGCCTTCGCGCAGTTCGCCTCCGATCTGGACGAGGCGACCCGCAAGCAGCTCGAGCTAGGCAAGATGGTCACCGAACTCATGAAGCAGCCGCAGTACCGACCGCTGCAGGTGTGGGAGATGGCGGTGACGCTGTTCGCGGTCAACAACGGCTTCTTCAGCGACATCGACGTCAAGAAAGCGCTCGCCGCCGAGCGCTCGATGCGTGACTACCTCAAGGGAAAGTTCGCCGACCTGATCAAGCGCATCGAGGAAAAGAGCGACCTGTCCGCCGAGGACGAGAAGGCGCTCAAGGCTGCGATCGCCGATTGGAAGAAGAACGGTTCGTTCTAAACCATGCCAGGCACCAAAGAAATACGGGTGAAGATCAAGAGTGTGCAGAACACTCGGAAGATCACGAAGGCGATGGAGATGGTCGCCGCCTCGAAAATGCGCAAGGCGCAGGACCGCATGCGCCACGCGCGGCCCTATGGCGAGAAGATTCGCAACGTCGCCGCGCACATCAGCCATGCCAACCCGGAGTATCGCCACCCGTTCCTGGTGCACCGCGACTCGATCAAGCGCGTCGGCGTGATCGTGATCACCACCGACAAGGGCCTGTGCGGCGCGCTCAACACCAACCTGCTGCGCATGGTGCTCAACCAGTACAAGGCCTGGCAGGCGGAGGGCGAGGAAATAGACGTTTGCGCCATCGGCAACAAGGGGTTCACGTTCATGCAGCGCCTGGGCGCGAATATCGTCTCGCATGCGGTCCAGATCGGCGACAAGCCGCAGATGGAAAAGCTCATCGGCACCATCAAGGTGATGCTGGATGGCTATACCAAGGACAGGTTCGACCGCCTGCTCATCGGCTACACGCGCTTCTTGAACACCATGAAGCAGGAGCCGGTGCTGGAGCAATTGCTGCCGCTCTCGGGCGAGCACCTGGGCGCGCCGGAAACGGTGTGGGACTACCTCTACGAGCCGGAAGCTAAGGCGGTGCTCGACCAGGTGATGACGCGCTACATCGAGGCGATCATTTTCCAGGCCGTGGCCGAGAACATGGCCTCCGAGCAATCGTCGCGCATGGTGGCGATGAAGGCAGCTTCGGACAACGCGCGCGACCTGATCGACGAACTGACGCTGATCTACAACAAGAACCGCCAGGCCGGCATCACCAAAGAGCTCTCCGAAATTGTGGGCGGCGCAGCCGCCGTATAAAGGAACGAATCATGGCACCCGTGCAAAGCACTCCAAACACACAAGGCACCATCGTTCAGTGCGTCGGCGCAGTCACCGACATCGAATTCCCGCGCGAAGGGATGCCGAAGATCTACGATGCGCTCAAGCTCGCGGACACGGGCGAGGGCGGGCTGGTCGAGAAAGGCCTCACCTTCGAAGTCGAGCAGCAGCTTGGCGACGGCGTGGTGCGCTGCATCGCGCTGGGTTCCTCCGACGGCCTGCGCCGGGGCATGAAGGTAAACATCACGGGCGGCCCGATCTCGGTTCCCGTGGGCCTGGGCACGCTCGGCCGCATCATGGACGTGCTGGGCCGGCCGATCGACGACGGCGGCCCGATCAAGTCCGACAAGCTGCGCTCGATCCACCAGTCGGCGCCCAAGTTCGACGAGCTTTCCCCCTCCGTGGAACTGCTCGAGACCGGCATCAAGGTGATCGACCTCATCTGCCCGTTCGCCAAGGGCGGAAAAATCGGCCTCTTCGGCGGCGCCGGCGTCGGCAAGACCGTGAACATGCTGGAACTGATCAACAACATCGCGACCCAGCACAGCGGTTTGTCGGTGTTCGCGGGCGTCGGCGAGCGCACGCGCGAAGGCAACGATTTCTATCACGAGATGATCGAAGCCGAGGTGGTCAAGCTCGACAACCTGCCTGAATCGAAAGTGGCGATGGTGTTCGGCCAGATGAACGAGCCGCCCGGCAACCGCCTGCGCGTGGCGCTCACCGGCCTCACCATGGCCGAGAGCTTCCGCGACGAAGGCCGCGACATCCTGTTCTTCGTCGATAACATCTACCGCTTTACGCTGGCCGGCACCGAAGTGTCGGCGCTGCTCGGCCGCATGCCCTCGGCGGTGGGCTATCAGCCGACGCTGGCGGAAGAAATGGGCCGCCTGCAGGAGCGCATCACCTCGACCAAAGTCGGCTCGATCACTTCGATCCAGGCCGTATACGTGCCTGCGGACGACCTGACCGACCCGTCGCCCGCCACCACCTTCGGCCACCTTGATGCGACCGTCGTGCTGTCGCGCGACATCGCCTCGCTGGGCATCTATCCCGCGGTGGACCCGCTCGATTCGACCTCGCGCCAGGTCGACCCG
>CAZTSJ010000119.1:0-2553 GCA_964616875.1 uncultured Bordetella sp.
TCGATGCTGGCGATGAGGTCGGTGACTTCGTCCATCGGCGAGGCATCGTTCATATTCGTGCTCATAGAAATTTATGGTATCACTGGCTCGAACCTCTGCGCGCAAGATAAATGCCCGCAAGCACCACTGCGCCGCCGGCGACCTGCAGCGCAACCAACGGCTCGCCGAGCAGCACCCACGCGAACAGTGCCGCCATCACCGGCTGGAACAGCAGTCCCACGGAAGAGAATCCTGCCGGCAGGTGCGCAAGCGCGTAGGCGATGAGGCCCTGACCCCCCGAATGCGAAATCCATGCCAGACCCAGGAGTACCAGCCACCCGTTTGTGCCTTCGGGCAACAGCGCCTCTCCGGAGGCGATGGCGACGGGCAGGAGGATGAGCGCGGTGATGGTCGTGGTCACCGCCATCAGTTGCAGCGTGCCTGTGCCGCTGTCGCGCAGTCCCTTCACTGACAGCAGGTACCAGGCATAGAACATCGCGGTCACGATGCCAAGGCCGTCACCGAGCAGCGCGCCGGGCGCCGTGCCGGAAAACCCGGCGAAGCTCGCTCGCAGCAGCAGACCCACGCCGAGCAACGCCGCGGCGAGACCAGCGAGGAACAGGCCGCTGGGCCGCTGCTTCCATAGCACCCACGCCGCGAGAGTGACAAAGATGGAGGCGAGGTTCGCGAGCAGCGTGGAGTTGGCGACCGATGTGTACTGGATCGACCAGTGCCAGAAGACAAGGTCGCCGGCGAACGCGATCCCGGCGGCGAGCAGCGGCAGGTATTGGCCTTTGTCGAGAGTTTTCCTGCCCTTGGAATTGAAAGCAAATAGCATCCAGAGCAAGGGCACCGCGAGTGCGACGCGCCAGAATGCGCTCGCAGTGGGGCCGATGTCGGAGACGCGCACCCAGATCGGCGACAGCGCGATGCAGGTGGCGCCGGCGAACAGCGCAATCAGTGCCGGAGTACGCATGCGCCGATGGTAAACTTTTGCCGACTCCCATGCCTGCTCCACGCTTCGTACACCTGAGGATGCACAGCGAATACTCGGTGACGGACGGCATCGTCCGCATCGACGACGCGGTGGCGCAGGCGAAAGCCGACGGCATGCCGGCGCTGGCGCTCACCGACGCGAGCAACGTGTTCGGGATGGTGAAGTTCTACGTCGCGGCGCGCACCGCGGGCATCAAGCCCATCGTCGGCGTCGATTGCTGGATCCAGAACGACGGCGATCGCGACAAGCCGTTTCGCGCGCTGCTGCTGTGCAGTTCGCGCGCCGGATTCCTGCGTTTGTCCGAGCTGCTCTCGCGCGCCTGGCTCAAGAACCAGCATCGCGCGCGCGCCGAGATCGCGATGAGCTGGTTCAAGGAGCGCGATACCGAGGGGCTCATCGTCCTCTCCGGGTTCGCGGGGGGCGACGTCGGCCACGCGCTCGCGGGCGGCAATGCCGCGGCAGCCGAAAAGCTCGCCGCGGCCTGGTCCAGGCTCTTTCCCGGGCGCTATTACCTCGAAGTGCAGCGCGCCGGCGTGCCGCACTCCGAGCAGCTGGTTGGTGCCACGCTCGCGCTCGCGGTGAAGCTGCGCCTGCCGGTGGTGGCGACCCACCCGGTCCAGTTCAGCTCGGCCGGCGATTTCAAGGCCCACGAGGCGCGCGTGTGCATTTCCGGCGGTTACATACTGGGAGACCAGCGCCGGCCGAAGCTCTTCACCCCGGAACAGTATTTCAAGACGCAGGCGCAGATGGCGCAGCTGTTCGCCGACGTGCCGCAGGCATTGGAGAACGCGCTCGAGATCGCGCGCCGCTGCAACCTCGAAATCGAACTAGGCAAGAACCGCCTGCCGGCATTTCCCACGCCGCAGGGGGTTTCCCTTGATGCGTTCCTGGACAGCGAAGCCCAGCAGGGGCTGGCGAGAAGAATCGAGAAACTGAAGCTGAAGGACGACGCGATCCCGCGCTACCGCGAGCGCCTCGCGTTCGAGATCAAGACCATCGCGCAGATGGGCTATGCGGGTTACTTCCTGATCGTGGCGGATTTCATCAATTGGGCGCGCGCCAATGGCGTTCCGGTCGGGCCGGGGCGCGGTTCGGGCGCGGGTTCGCTGGTGGCCTATGCGCTGGGAATCACGGACCTCGATCCGCTCAAGTACGACCTCCTGTTCGAGCGTTTCCTCAACCCCGAGCGCGTCTCGATGCCCGACTTCGACATCGACTTCTGCCAGGACGGGCGCGACCGGGTGATCGGCTACGTGCGCAACAAGTACGGCGAGGATTCGGTGTCGCAGATCGCCACTTTCGGCACCATGGCGGCGCGCGCCGTGCTGCGCGATACCGGCCGGGTGCTGGATCTGGGCTACAACTTCTGCGACCAGATCGCGAAACTGATCCCGGTGCAGGCCGGCAAGACCATCACCCTCGCCGACGCGCGCGCGATGGAGCCGCTGCTCGCGCAGCGCGAGAAGAAAGAGGAAGAGGTGCGCGACCTGCTGGAACTGGCCGGGAAGCTTGAGGGTCTCGCGCGCAACGTCGGCATGCACGCGGGCGGCGTGCTGATCGCGCCGGGCAAGCTCACC
>CAZTSJ010000120.1:0-2906 GCA_964616875.1 uncultured Bordetella sp.
AGACGCAGGAGTGCCTGCTGGATCTCTTGTTCGTGGGGAACGAAGTGCACCACAGCACCGTGGGCCGCGGCCAATTGCACGCCGAGCAGATGCTCGAGACCCTGGCCGGGGTCGGGGCGAGCGAACCCGCGGGCTTCGAACGCCTGGGGCGCGCGGTGCTAGCCCAGTGCGCGCAACTCTCCAGCTGCATCCTGGTGCTGGTGGGTTGGGACGATGCGCGCCGCGCCCTCGCCGAGCGCCTCGCGGCGAACGGCGTCGAAGTGCGCGCAATCCTCGTCTGCGCGCCCGAGGACACGCCGCGCGAAACTCCCGCCTGGCTGCTCGTCGTCCACCCCGGCGCCGTGGAGGCTGGCCTCGCGCGGCTCGAGCGCACGGTGCTGCGATGACGCTGCCGCCCTTCCTCGTCGGCGAGCGCACGGTGCTGCGATGACACTGCCGCCCTTCCTCGTCGGCGCGGCACTGCTGTTCTGGGGCTGGCAGGGCGGCAACCTCGTGCTCGCCGCGCCACTCGCGTTGCTGGTGGAAGCGCCGCGCTGGGTGCGTCTGCGCTTCGCGCTGGAGGACGCCGACTACGCGCGCATCTCGGACCTGTGCACGGTGTTCTTCGTCGGCTCGGCGGTGGTGCTCGCCGCCAACCGCGGCGTGGCGCAGGGCGTGATCGGCGCCGTGCAGTGGCTGCCGGCAATCCTCTCGCCGATCCTGCTCGCGCAACGCCTCGGCCCGACCGACCGCGTGCCGCTCACTGCGCTATTCCGCTACCTGCGCAAGATGAAGCAGCGCGATCCCCAGCTCAAGGTGCCGATGATCGACACGGCCGGCGTGTACGTGGCCCTGTGCGTCATCGCGGCGGGCGTGGGCAATCCACAGGCGCGCGGCTACTACGCTGGCGCCGTGCTGCTCGCCGCGTGGGCGCTCTACGCCTTGCGTCCGCGGCATGCGAGCCTGGCTGCATGGGCGCTCCTTTTCGCCGCCGGCGCGGGCCTGGGCTACGGCGGGCAGCTCGGCGCCATCGAGCTGCAGACACGGATCGGCGAATGGATCGCCGAATGGCACATGCGCCGCGTCGAATCCGATCCCACGCGCGGCATGACCGACATCGGCACCATCGGGCGGCTGAAGCTGCGCGACGCGATCGTGGCGCGCGTCTACGGCGCGCCGCAGGACGTCGCGCACACGCGCCTGCTGCACCGCGCGAGCTATAACGCCTACGTCGGCACCACCTGGGTCGGGCGTCGCACGACGCGCGGCGACCTGCAGGCCGGGGATGGCGGCGCCACCTGGACCCTGGCCTCGGACAAAGGCGACCGCCACGTGAGGATCGCGCAGCGCGTGGACCAACGGCGCATGCTGCTCGCGCTGCCCTCGGGCGTCACTCGCGTGACCGGCCTCGCGGTGACGGAAGCAACCCGTACCGGCCTCGGCGTCCTGCAGGCCGCGGCGGAGGGCGACTGGATCCAGTACGGCGCCGAGTTCGGCAGCGCGATCGCCTATTACGATCTGCCGGCGCAGGACGACGACCAGTTGCCGGTGCAGGAGCGCGAGACCTTCAGCCGCCTCGCACTGGAGTTCGGGCTATCAGGCATGCCGCCGGAGCAAGTGGTGGGGCGCGTGATGCAGCACTTCGCAGGGTTCAAGTATTCGCTCTGGCGCGAAGCGCCGCCGCCCGCCGGCGTGACGCCGCTCGCCGATTTCATGACGCGCACGAAGAGCGGGCACTGCGAATACTTCGCGGCGTCCGCCGTGCTGCTGCTGCGCGCAGCGGGAATCCCGGCACGCTATGCCACCGGTTACTCCGTGATGGAGCACAGTGCGCTCGAAGGCGCCTACATCGTGCGCGCGCGGCACGCCCACGCCTGGACGCGCGCCTGGGTGGACGGGCGCTGGATCGACCTCGATCCCACGCCGCCGGACTGGTTCGGCGAGGAAACAAACCGCCTGGCGCCGGCCTGGGAGAAAGTTGCCGACTTCCTGCGCTGGGCGGCCTACCGCTGGAGCCAGCGCGAGGAACTGCAGGCGAGCGACGCCTGGTGGGCCGTGCTGGCGGTGCTGGTGGCGATCCTCGCGTGGCGGTTGCTGCGCGGGAAGCGGTTGCTGCGGGGCGCGGGTGCGGACATTGGCGGCGCGCCACGCCGCTATCCCGGCGAAGATTCCGAGTTCTATGGGCTGATGACTGCCCTGCCGCCGCGCGGCGCGGGGGAGACACTCACGGCGTGGCTCGAGCGCGTGGCGGCAGGGAGGTACGGCGAGGCGTTACGGCTGCACCAACGCTATCGCTTCGATCCCAAGGGTTTGGATGATCGGGAGCGGGGTCGCCTGACAGAAATTTGCCGCATAGCGGCGGCTGCACAAGTGTAGTACTTAGCGGAGTCCCGCATCCGGGCACGGTGCTGTCATTCGTCATCCCCTACCCGACATCGCCCGAAGCCGTGCCTACGGCTGCCCGCGCTCGCCCCTGAGCGCGTTGTGGACCGATGAGTTGTCATAGAGTGTTATTGAATTCGCTTTATTGCGAGGTGCTTACGCTACAGTCGGGTATTGGGAACATCGCAATGGGCTGATGACAGGAAAATTGTCGGCGTCCGCGGCCTTGATTCGATGGGCGCGGCGAGCGCACTATTCAATTTGAGGAAGTCGATTTTCGCATTCTCCGTTCAGGGGGCGGAAGAATTGTGACCTTACTTCGCGCCGTCGCCGCATTCGTGATTGCGATCACCATGTGGCTGTCCGGATATCCGGTGACCACGGCTCGCGCACAAGCGGTCAACGGGTTGGTTGCGGCCTACGGGTTTGACGAAGGAAGCGGCACGGCGATTGCGGATGCCTCGGGCTACGGCAACAACGGCACGCTGAGCGCGGCGACGTGGACGACGCTGGGCAAGTTTGGCAAGGCGCTGGTGTTCAACGGA
>CAZTSJ010000121.1:0-4280 GCA_964616875.1 uncultured Bordetella sp.
ACCGCAAGTGGCGGGATTACCGGGCCGAAGACACGATGCGCTTCTGGGGCCTGCGCCTGCGCGAGGTCGGCATGATCAAAGGTAACCCGCAGAAGCTGCTCGCGCAGGGGACTGACTGGCGCTTCTTCAACGAGTTGAAGAAGGAGCTGAAGGCGTGATGCCTGCTGCGTGGCGCCAGCGGGTAGGTTTGTTCGCAATGCTCGCCGCGTGCGCCCTGCACGCCGGGGGCCACGAATCCAAAGCGAAAGGCCGGTTGCCCACTGTGGGCGCGGCGCCCGATTTCGCACTTACCGATCAGTCGGGGAGTCGCGTCGCCCTCGCGGACCAGCGCGGCAAGGTGCTCGCAGTCACGTTCATCTACGCGACCTGCAAGGACACCTGCCCGATTTTGACGGCGAAAATGGCCGTGTTGCAGCGCCAGCTCGGCGCCGACTTCGGGCCGCGCGTGCGCTTCGCCTCGATCACCGTTGAGCCCGAGATCGACACGCCTGCAGTCCTAAAGGCATATGCAGACAAGTTTGATGCGAATCACGCCGGCTGGAGCTTTCTGACCGGTTCGAGCGCCGAGATTCAGGATGTGACCAGACGCTACGGCGCGTTCGCCAAGCGTCTCAAGCCCGGCGATGTTGACCATCTGTTTCTTACCTCGTTGATCGACCGCAAGGGCATGCTGCGCGTGCAGTATCTCGGCTACCGATTCGACCCGGACGAAATGCTCAGGGACCTGCGCGCCCTGCTGCGCGAGTGATCAGAGAACTGCTGCGCTGGCCGCCCGATGTAATTGCACGGGCGCCGCTTTCGATTTTCGCCAAGCTCCTCGCCGCGTTCCTCGTCATCGCGGGGTTGCTCGTCATCATCGGTACGGTGGGGCTCTTCGAGCTCGGCGCGGTCAACCAGCGCGCCGAGGACCTGGTGAAGATCCAGCGCAAGATCGCCGCTTATCGCCAGCTCCAGCACGGCACCACCGCGCAGCTCTACAGCGTCGCCTCCGCGCTGGTCGTTCCCGACGAGCGCACGCTCGATGCGACGCTGCGCCAGCTCAACCAGTTCGGCTACGACCTCGACCGACTGCAATTCGTGGCACAGGACGAGGTCGAGATCATGGCCCGCGTGCGCAAGGACTACGAGTCCTTCATTGCGGTGGTCACCGAAGTGGTCGAGCTGGTCCGCGCCGGCAAGGTCACCGAAGGGCGCGCGGCGCAGATCGGGCGCGCCGGCCCGCTCGCCGACCGCCTTGAGCGCCTCACCAACGAACTGGTGAACAAGGCCGAGGCAGACATGCTGGCGCGCGTCGACGAGAGCCAGGAAGATTTCCACCAGTCGCGGCGCATCGTGATCGGTTTCGTGGCCGGCGGCCTGCTGCTTGCGCTCGGCCTGGGTTACTCGCTCTCGTTGTCCCTCATTCATCCGGTAAGGCAGATGGCCTTGCGCTTCGATGAGATCTCCGCCGGCAACTTTTCGCGGCACGTGGAGGTTTCCAATCGCGACGAGCTGGGCGCGCTGGCGGCGAATCTGAACCGCATGAGCGACGAGCTGGGACGCCTGTATCGGCAGCTCGAGACCGCCAACCGGCACAAGTCCGAGTTCCTCGCCAACATGTCGCACGAGCTGCGCACGCCGCTCAACGCCGTGATCGGCTTCTCCGAGGTACTCAAGGACGGGATGTTCGGGGCACTGAACGAGAAGCAGGCCGATTACGTGAACGACATCCACATGTCTGGAAAGCACCTGCTCTCGCTCATCAACGACATCCTCGACCTGTCGAAGATCGAGGCCGGGCGGATGGAGATTGAACTTTCAGACTTCCACCTGCCGGCGGCGCTCGAGAACGCGATCACTCTGGTGCGCGAGCGCGCGATGCGCCACGGCATCGCGCTCGGCCTTGACGTCGCCGCAGACGTCGGGATCATTCGGGCCGACGAGCGCAAAGTGAAGCAGGTGATGCTGAATCTCCTTTCCAACGCGGTGAAGTTCACGCCCGAAGGGGGCAGCGTACGGGTGGGCGCGAGAATCACCGGCCAGGTCGTCGAGGTGTCTGTGGCGGACACCGGGGCGGGTATCGCGCCGCAAGATCAGGCGCTCGTCTTCGAGGAGTTCCGGCAGGTCGGGCACGACAGCGCCCGCAAGGCGGAAGGCACGGGTCTCGGCCTCGCCCTGGTGAAGAAGTTCGTCGAATTGCACGGCGGCACGATCCGCCTCGAGAGCGCCCTCGGACAAGGCTCGACGTTTGCTTTTACGGTGCCCATTTCTCCCGCTCAGCCTTGATGGCGCGGACCAAATCGAGCAACAAATGGTTGCAGCGCCACGTCAAAGACCCCTTCGTGCGCAAAGCGCGCGCCGAGGGCTACCGCTCGCGCGCCGCGTACAAGCTGATCGAAATCAATACCCGCGAGCGGTTGCTGGTGCCGGGCGCCAGGGTCGTGGACCTGGGCGCCGCGCCCGGCGGCTGGTCCCAGGTGGCGGCCGGGAAGGTCGCGCCCGGGGGCAGGGTGATCGCGCTTGATCTGCTCGAAATCGCCCCCATGTCCGGGGTGATGGTGCTGCGCGGGGATTGCCGCGAGCCGGAAGTCCAGGCGCAGCTGGCCGGGGCCCTGGGAGGAAGCAGGGCGGACGTGGTTCTGTCCGACCTGTCTCCGAACATCTCCGGCATTGCCTCCGCGGACCAGGCGCGGGCAGCGGAACTGGTGCGGATGGCGATCGGGTTTTGCCGCTCGTGGTTGAAGCCCGGGGGCGTTTTTCTTGTAAAAGTGTTTCAGGGAGCGGAGTTCACCGGCGTGCTGAAGGAGATGAAAGATGTCTTTCGCGAGGTCAGGACGCTCAAGCCGGCGGCTTCGCGCGAGGCATCACGGGAAACGTACCTGCTCGGGCGCGGTCTTAAGGGCATACAATAGTCCCTCGATGAAGGAGCAAGTCATTGAATAACATGCTCAAGAACCTGGTCATCTGGCTCGTCATCGGGCTGGTGCTGATGACTGTGTTCCAACAGTTCAATACCCGTCAGGCGGTGCGCTCGCCGATGGAGTATTCGCAGTTCCTGGACGAGGTGAAGGCCGGACGCATCGCCAAGGTGACGATCGAGGGCCGCCAGCTCAAGGCGACGACCACCGAGGGCAAGAGCGTGGTGAGCTATTCGCCGGGCGACATCTGGCTCGTATCCGACCTGCTCAAGTATGGCGTCAAGGTCGAAGCCAAGCCCGAGGAGGAACCCTCGCTCCTCATGAACATCTTCGTCTCGTGGTTCCCGATGCTGCTGCTGATCGGGGTCTGGATCTTCTTCATGCGCCAGATGCAGGGCGGCGGGCGCGGCGGCGCGTTCAGCTTCGGCAAGTCGAAGGCGCGCATGCTCGACGAATCGACCAATACCGTCACCTTCGCGGACGTCGCGGGCTGCGAGGAAGCGAAGGAGGAAGTCTCGGAACTGGTGGACTTCCTGCGCGATCCGTCCAAGTTCCAGAAACTCGGCGGGCGCATCCCGCGCGGGGTGCTCATGGTCGGCAACCCGGGCACGGGCAAAACCCTGCTCGCGCGCGCCATCGCGGGCGAGGCAAAAGTGCCGTTCTTCTCCATTTCGGGCTCGGACTTCGTCGAGATGTTCGTCGGCGTCGGCGCGGCCCGCGTGCGCGACATGTTCGAGCAGGCCAAGAAGCATTCTCCTTGTATCGTGTTCATCGACGAAATCGACGCGGTCGGCCGGCAGCGCGGCGCGGGCCTGGGCGGCGGCAACGACGAGCGCGAGCAGACCCTCAACCAGCTGCTGGTGGAAATGGACGGCTTCGAGGCCAACGTCGGCGTGATCGTGATCGCGGCGACCAACCGGCCCGATGTTCTCGATCCGGCGCTGATGCGTCCCGGCCGCTTCGACCGCCAGGTGGTGGTGCCGCTGCCCGACATCCGCGGCCGCGAGCAGATCCTGCTGGTGCACATGCGCAAAGTGCCGCTCGCGCCCGACGTCAAGGCCGACATCATCGCGCGCGGCACGCCGGGCTTCTCGGGCGCGGACCTCGCGAACCTCGTCAACGAAGCGGCTCTGTTCGCCGCGCGCAAGAACAAGCGCCTGGTGGACATGGACGATTTCGAGATGGCCAAGGACAAGGTCATCATGGGCGCCGAGCGGCGCTCGCTGGTGATGCCCGAGGAAGAGCGCAGGAACACCGCCTACCATGAGTCCGGCCACGTGGTTGTCGCCAAGCTGCTGCCGAAGACCGACCCGGTGCACAAAGTAACCATCATTCCGCGCGGCCGCGCGCTCGGGGTGACCATGCAGCTGCCCACCGAGGACC
>CAZTSJ010000122.1:0-11005 GCA_964616875.1 uncultured Bordetella sp.
ACGCTCTCCGGCAGATACAGCCCGAAAGCGAAGGATGAGCTGCTTTGGCCGGCCTTCTTCGAAGCCATGCGCAAGCTCGGCTACGAGGAGGGCCGCAATGTCGCCTATGAATTCCGCTACGCCGAGGGAACGCCTGCGCGCTTTCCGCAGTTGGCGCGTGAACTCGTCGCGGCCGGCGTCCAGTTGATCGTCGTCACCGGATCCACCGAAGCGGTCGCGGCGTTTCGGGCGACCGCGACGATCCCCATCGTGGCGATTCACGTGGGCGATCCGGTCGGATTGGGTCTCGCGGTGAGCCTCGCGCGCCCCGGACGCAATCTGACGGGATCGACCTTGAACATACCCGGGTTTTCCGCCAAAGCGCTGGCGCTACTCATCGAGGCATTCCCGAATGCCAGGCGCATCGCCTTGCTCGGCAATCCGGCTCAACCGAATTACGCGGACGATCGCCAGGCGCTGGAGCGCGTCGCGGCCGACAAGGGCGTAACGCTGCTGCCGACGACCGGAGCGACGCGACCCGAAGAACTCGAGTCCGCGCTCGAGCGCATTGCGAAGGACAAGCCGCACGCGATGATGGTGCTCAACCACGCCCTGTTTATCCTTCACCGCCGGCGCGTCATCGCTTTCGCTGCGCAGACCAAGCTGCCCACGATGCACGGCTACACCGATGACGTCGTAGCCGGCGGGTTGATGGCTTTCGCGGTCGAGGTCCGCGCTCTGTACGCGCGCGCGCCCGTGTTTGTCGACAAGATTCTCAAGGGGGCGAAGTCAGGCGACCTCCCGATCGAGCAGCCAACGCGCTTCGGACTGTGGATCAACCTGAAGACCGCCAAGGCGCTCGGCATCAAAATTCCTGGCACGATCCTGCTGCGCGCCGACCGGGTGATCGAGTAATCGGGTTGCAGGGTACGGCTGCGTTGATTACAATGCCATCATTGATTGCATAGGAACCCGCCATGGCCAGCATCACCATCCGCAATCTCGACGCCCATACCAAGGCCCGCCTGCGCGTGCGGGCGGCGCACCGGCAGCGCTCGATGGAAGAGGAGGCGCGCAACATCCTGCGTACAGCACTCGCGGAAAACGATGCCGCGCCGCGCGACCTTGCCGCGGCGATCGGCGCGCGCTTCCGGCCGCTCGGCGGCGTCGATCTCGCTCTTCCTTCGCGCGAACCAATGCGCGAGCCGCCGCGGGCGGGCAAGACCGCGCGCAAGTGATCGTCCTCGATACCAACGTCGTCTCGGAACTGATGAAGTCCGCGCCGGACGCCGCGGTGGCGCGCTGGATCGCAGACCAGCAGGCAACGACGCTGTACACGACGAGCATCACGCAGGCGGAAGTACTGCACGGTATCCTGCTGCTGCCCGCCGGTAAGCGACGTGCCGCGCTCGAGGCAGCGGCCGAGTCGATGTTCGACAAGGATTTCGGCGGACGAGTGCTGCCTTTTGGCAGCGATGCCGCGCGCGCCTATGCGCAAATCGCCGCCCAGCGTCGCCGATCAGGTCGGCCGATTTCGAATTTCGATGCGCAGATCGCCGCGATCACACGCACGGCCCGCGCCGCGGTCGCGACCCGCAACGTTGGCGACTACGACGATTGCGGCATCAAAGTCATGAATCCGTGGGACGCCTGAGGAGGGCGAATGAATGACACCAGCCCCGCGATCGAGGCCTTCCTCAAGGCGCGCTATGCGGCGATGACCGGCTCGGAGCGCGCACTCATGGCGCTGCAAATGTTCGAAACCGCGCAGCAGATCGTGCGCTCCTCCCTTGACCCGGGTCTCAGCGAAAGCGAGCGGCGGCGCGAATTGTGCCGGCGCTTCTACGGGGATGAGCTGGTGCAGGCGGCGTTTCCGGCCGCAGAAACTTGAGCTCAAGAAAGAACTATTCGCTGATCGTCTTCGACTGGGACGGCACGCTGTTCGATTCGGCGGCGGTGATCGCCGATTGCATCCAGCAGGCGGCGCGCGACATGGCGCTGCCGGTGCCCGACCGCGAGACCGCGAGCCACGTCATCGGCCTGGGGCTGAACGATTCGTTGCGCCATGCCCTGCCGGCGCTGTCCCAGGAGCGCTACCCGGATTTCCTCGCGCTCTATCGCGGCTATTTCCTCGAGCGCGAGGATTCGCTGAGCCTGTTTCCAGGCGTGCCCGAACTGCTTGCTGAACTGAAGGAGCGCGGACACCAGCTCGCGATTGCGACCGGCAAGCCGCGGCGCGGGCTCGAGCGCGCTTTTGAGGCGAGTGGCATCGGGCCGCTGTTCGCGGCCTCGCGCTGCGGCGACGAGACGCGCTCGAAGCCCGATCCGATGATGCTGCTGGAATTGATGCGCGAATTGCGGCTCGACCCCGCGGACATGCTGATGGTCGGCGATACTTCCCATGATCTGGGCATGGCCAGGAGCGCCGGGGTGGACGCGGTGGCGGTCGGCTACGGTGCGCACTCGATCGAATCCTTGCGCGCCTGGCAGCCGCGCGCCTGCGTCGGCAGTGTAGGGGAATTGCGACAGTGGCTGACGACGAACGCCTGATCTGCGACTCCGCAGCGCTGCTCAACGGCGGCAAGTCTGTGCGCTTCGAGGTGGAATATTTCGGCGAGAATGCGCCTGCGTTCGTGGTCCGGTTCGAACAGCGGGTTCACGGCTACCTCAACCGCTGCGGCCACATGCCGATGGAGCTCGACTGGCGTGAGGGCGAAGTCTTCGACCTGCTGGGACACGATTTGATATGCTCGACGCACGGTGCGACGTATTCCGCATCGAGCGGCAAATGTCTCGGCGGGCCCTGCGGCAAAACCCCGCTCGTGTCCCTCCAGATGGAAGAACGGGACGGCAAGGTCTACTTCAAGGGAATCGACGATGGCTGACAACGACGGACAGTGGGAACGCGGGTTGATCGAGAAACTCGCCACCGAAGCGCTCAAGGAGCAGCGGCGCGCGCGCCTCTGGGGCATTTTCTGGAAATTGCTCACGTTCGCCTACATCACGGTCGTCATCGTGCTCGCCGTGGACTGGAAGGGTGGCGGTGATTCGAAGGGCGGACGGCACACGGCGCTGGTCGAAATCAACGGCATCATCGGCCCGGGAACCGATGCGAGCGCGGAAAAGGTGGCCGTTGCGCTGCAATCGGCCTTCAAGGACAAGAACACGCAAGGCGTGGTGCTGCGCATCAACTCGCCGGGTGGCAGTCCCGTGCAGTCGCAGAACATCTATGACGAGATGAAGCGCCTGCGCCTGAAGCACCCGGCCATCCCGCTCTACGTGGTGGTGGAGGACCTGTGCGCTTCCGGTGGCTACTACGTCGCCGCGGCTGCCGACATGATCTACGTCGCCAAGGGCAGCATCGTGGGTTCGATCGGCGTGCGCATGGACAATTTCGGCGTCGTCGGGCTGATGGAAAAACTCGGCGTCGAGCGCCGGCTGATTACCGCCGGCAAGAACAAGGCGCTGCTCGATCCGTTCCTGCCGCTGGAGGAATCGCACAAGCAGATCGCAGTCGAGCTGATCGGCGAGATCCACCAGCAATTCATCACCGCGGTGCGCGAAGGCCGCGGCAAGCGGCTCAAGGAAACCCCGGACATGTTCTCCGGACTGATCTGGAGCGGCGCGAAGAGCATCGAACTGGGGCTGGCGGATGCGGTCGGCGGCCTGGATTACGTGGCGCGCGAAGTGATCAAGGCCGAGGACATCGTCGACTACACGCAGAAAGAGAACATCGCCGAGAAATTCGCCCGCCGCTTCGGCGCCGGCGCGATGGGTTCGCTGCTCGAGTTTGCCGCCCGCTCGGGGCTAGCGATTCACTGACAGGAGCAGGAACACGGTCGGCCGTTTGCCGATCGTGTGGCGCGCGTTGCGCCATTGCGAGATGGGCTGGGTTCTTACTTCCTCACTCGGTAACGTGAGATCCGTGGCGACGCACAGCAGGGTTTTTTCGGACAAGCCTTCCAGCAAGGCAGCCAGCAGCACGTCGTTCCGGTAGGGCGTTTCGATGAAGATCTGCGTCTCGCGTTCGCGCCGCGAACGGGCCTCGAGTTCCTTGATGCGCCGCTTGCGTTGCTCCGCGTCACGCGGCAGGTAGCCGCAGAACGCGAAGCGCTGGCCTTCCAGCCCGGAGGCCATCAAAGTCAGCACGATCGACGAGGGACCGACCAACGGTACGACACGGATGCCTTCGCGTTGGGCGGCTTCCACCAGCGCGGCCCCCGGGTCTGCGATTGCCGGGCACCCCGCCTCGGAGAGCAAACCGATGGCATGGCCTGCTTGAAGCTTTTTCACATGTCTTGAGACGTCAACTTCAAGCACCGAGATCTCGAGATCCTGCATGGCACAGGGCATTCCTACATCCTTCAGGAATGCTCGCGCACTTTTGGCGTTCTCGACGACGAAGTACTGCAGCGTCTTTACCATCTTCAAGGCGCTCGCAGGCAGAGCGTCGACTGCCGCGCCGCCGAGCGGAGTCGGAATAACGTAGAGAATGCCCGCCATCAGCCCAGTACGGGAGCGCCGGCTTGCGCGAGCAGTTCCGTGAGCGCGATCAGGGGCAAGCCGATGAGGGAGGTCGGGTCCTCTGTTTCGATGCGCTCGATCAACGCGATGCCGAGCCCCTCGACTTTCGCGCTGCCGGCGCAGTCATAGGGTTGCTCCTGGCGCAGGTAGCGTTCGATCTGCAGCGCGCCCAGCATGCGGAACGTGACTGTGCAGCCGACGAGCCGCGCGCCCAGTTTTCCCGATGCGGTATTCAATAGCACCACGGCGGTGTCGAAATGGGCGCGCTTGCCGCTCATTGCCGTCAGCTGCCGCCGCGCGTTGTCGTGGTTGCCCGGCTTGTCGAGGCGCAAGCCTTCGCAGGACGCCACCTGGTCGGCGCCGATCACCAGGGCTTGCGGGAAACGCGGCGCCACGGCGCGCGCTTTAGCTTCGGCAAGCCGTAGCGCCGTATCGCCCGCGGCCTCGCCCGCAAGTGGCGATTCATCAGACTGCGGGTCGGCGCACTCGAAGGGCAGGCCCAGACGCTCCAGCAGCTCCCGGCGATACCTCGAGGTCGAGGCCAGCACGAGAGGCTGGGGCAGAGGTGGGCTTAGTTTTGACAGAGCTTTGTTTTGACAGGGATTTTTCAGGATGATACCATTCGCCCGGTATGTCGCACCAGCCGGTCATCGACGGCCTTGAATTCGCGAGGACCGGCTCGAAATTGCAGGGGGCATTGCCGGTGGCCGGGTTCGTGCGCTTGCGCGATGCGCTGTGCACGAACAAGGGTACGGTCCGGTTCGAGTTGCTGGGCGTGCCCGAGGAACTGGGGCGGCCGGCGCTCAGGCTCAAGGTTAGCGGCGAATTGCAGTTCGTGTGCCAGCGTTGCCTGGGCGCCCTTGAGTTCCCGCTGCACATCGACGTGTCGTTGCAACTTGCGGCGACGCAAGCCGAGCTGGACGCGGAGCCGCTGGCTGCCGCAGGGCCGGAGGGGATCGTCGCCGGACGCGAAATGCCGGTGCGCGATCTGGTCGAGGATGAGTTGTTGCTTGCGATTCCGCTGGTGCTGCGGCATGTGCGTTGCGCGGGCGGGGAGCCGCAGGCGCTGGATGAAAAGCGCTCGCCGTTCGCCGCATTGCGCGGCCTGGTGGGCGGCACGAAGCATTGAAACTTTAATTTCGAGGAGTCGAACATGGCAGTCCAGCAGAACAAGAAATCGCCTTCCCGGCGCGGCATGCACCGCTCGCACGATTCGCTCGGCGTGCCGCCGCTCGCCGTCGAGCCGACCACCGGCGAGACGCACCTGCGCCACCACATCAGCCCGACGGGCTACTACCGCGGCAAAAAAGTCGCCAAAGGCAAGGACGAGTAACCGCGCCCGTTCTGCTCGGTGGACATCACCGTAGCAGTCGACTGCATGGGGGGCGACCATGGCCCCCATGTCACGGTTCCCGCCGCGCTCGAGTTCGCACGCGCGCGCGGCGATGTATCGGTCGTGCTGGTAGGTCCCGTTGTGGCGATCGAACGTGAACTGGCGGCCCACGGCGCGCGCCCGGGCCCGACGCTGCGGGTGCAACACGCCGCCGAAATGGTGGCGATGGACGAGCCCCCGGTGCAGGCGCTGCGCTTCAAGAAGAATTCCTCGATGCGGATCGCGGTGAACCTGGTCAAAAGCGGCGTAGCGCACGCCTGCGTCAGTGCCGGCAATACCGGCGCGCTGATGGCGATCTCGCGCTTCGTCTTGAAGACCCTGCCCGGCATCGACCGTCCCGCGATCGCCACGGTGCTGCCGAACGTGCGCGGCGGCTACACCACGGTGCTCGATCTGGGCGCCAACGTGGACTGCACACCGGAACAGCTGATGCAGTTCGGCGTCATGGGTGCGATGCTGGTCGCGGCACTCGAACACAACGAGCGTCCCAGCGTCGGCCTGCTCAACATCGGCGTCGAGGACATCAAGGGCAACGACACGGTGCGCCAGGCGGGGGATCTGCTGCGCGCGAGCGGGCTGAACTTCTATGGCAATGTCGAGGGCGACGACATTTTCAAGGGCACCACTGACGTGGTGGTCTGCGACGGCTTTGTCGGCAACGCGGTGCTCAAGGCCTCGGAGGGCGTGGCGAAAATGATCGTCGCCTTCCTGCGGCAGGAGTTTTCCCGCAATGCGCTGCGCAAGCTTTCCGCGCTCGCCGCCGCGCCGGTGCTCAACGCGCTGCGCGAGCGCATGGACCCGGGCCGCTACAACGGCGCCAGCCTGGTCGGCCTGCGCGGCGTCGTCGTCAAAAGCCACGGCTCGGCGGACAAGTACGCCTTCGGCCAGGCGCTCAGACGCGCCGCGGAGGAAGTCAGCAACGACGTCGTTGCGCGCATCACGCAGCGGATGGCCGCCTTGCAGACCGCGGCACAGCGGCCGGGCGCGGCATGATTTTTTCCCGCATTGTCGGCACCGGCAGCTACCTGCCGTCGCGCGTGCTCACCAACGAAGAGCTGTCGAAAAAGCTCGACACCAGCGACGCCTGGATCCGGGAGCGCACCGGCATCCGGCAGCGGCACGTTGCCGAGCCGGCGCAGGCCTCGAGCGACTTGGCGCTGGAAGCCAGCCGCCGCGCCCTGGAGGCGGCGGGCGTCAAGGCCGCCGATATCGACCTCATCGTGGTCGCCACTTCGACGCCGGATTTCATCTTTCCCAGCACCGCCTGCCTGCTGCAGGCGAAGCTCGGCGTGAAGGGCTGCGCCGCGTTCGACGTGCAGGCAGTCTGCAGCGGCTTCGTTTATGCGCTGGCGACGGCGGACAGCATGATTAAAAACAGATTGGCGAAAAAAGCCCTGATCGTGGGCGCGGAAGTCTTCTCGCGCATCCTCGACTGGAACGATCGCGGCACTGCGGTGCTGTTCGGCGATGGCGCCGGGGCCGTGGTGCTCGCCGCGGGCGCGCAACCTGGCGTGCATGCTTCCGTCCTGCATGCGGACGGCAGCCAGGTCGGCATTCTCTCGGTGCCGGGCAACGTCAGCGGCGGCAGGATCATCGGCTCGCCGTTTTTGCAGATGCAGGGCAAGGAAGTTTTCAAGCTTGCAGTCAAAGTTCTCGATGAATCGGCGCGCGAAGCGGCGGCGGCGGCGGGGATAAAGCTCGAGGACATCGACTGGCTGATCCCGCACCAGGCCAACGTGCGTATTCTGGAGGCGACCGCGAAGCGCATTGGCCTGCCGCGCGAGCGGCTGGTAGTCACGGTGGGCCATCACGCCAACACGTCGGCAGCTTCGGTGCCGCTCGCACTGGACGAATACGTGCGCGCGGGAAAGATCCGCAGCGGCCACAAGGTCATGCTGCAGGGAGTGGGCGGCGGCTTTACCTGGGGCGCGTCGCTGGTGACGATGTGATGAAACTCGCGATGGTGTTTCCGGGGCAAGGTTCGCAATCGGTTGGCATGCTCAGCGCTTATTCGGGATTGCCCGACGTCGACGCGGTGCGCGCGGAAGCTGTTGCCGTGCTTGGTGGCGGTTTCGTAAAAATTCTTGACGAAGGACCGGCAGACCAGCTCAACCTGACCGTCAACACGCAGCCCGCCATGGTGACGGCCGCGATCGCCGCCTACCGCGCCTGGCGCGCGCTCGGTGGCCCCGCGCCAGCGATCGTCGCCGGCCACAGCCTCGGAGAGTATTCGGCGCTGGTGGCCGCGGGCGCACTGAAATTCGCCGATGCGCTGCCGCTGGTGCGCTTCCGCGCGCAGGCGATGCAGGCAGCGGTGCCCGAAGGGCAGGGCGCGATGGCCGCGATCCTCGGGCTGGACGAGGACGGCGCGCGAGCGGCGTGCGAAGAGGCGGCGCAGGGAGAAGTGGTGCAAGCGGTCAACTTCAATGCGCCCGGACAGGTCGTGATCGCGGGGCACAAGAGCGCGGTGGCGCGCGCCATCGAAACCTGCAAGGCACGCGGCGCCAAGCGCGCCATGCCGCTGCCGGTAAGCGCGCCCTTCCACAGCAGCCTCATGCAACCCGCGGCGGACAAGCTGGATGGGTTTTTGAAGAATGTGGTTTTCGTTTCTCCTTCTTTGCCTGTTATAAACAACGTCGATGTAAAAACAGAAATCGAACCAGTCAAAATCAAGAGCGCACTGGTTCGTCAGGCCGCTGCGCCGGTGCGCTGGGTCGAAATCATCCGCGCCATGGCGGCGCAGGGCGTGACGCACGTAGTGGAGTGCGGGCCGGGCAAGGTGCTCGCCGGGCTGGTGAAGCGCATCGATCCCAGGTTGCAGGGAATCGCGGCAGCGGACCGTGCCACGCTCGAAGCGGCGCTAGCGACGATCAAGGGGGGCTGAGCATGCTGGAAGGCAAAGTTGCGCTGGTCACGGGCGCCTCGCGCGGCATCGGCCGCGCCATTGCGCTGGAGCTAGCAAAGGAGGGCGCCCGGGTGGTCGGCACCGCGACGACGCCTGAGGGCGCGAACAACATCTCGCAGGGCGGCTTGATTGGAAAAGTGCTGAACGTCAAAGATGCGGCGCAGAGCGACGCGCTCATCGCCTCGATCCAGAAGGAACTCGGCGACATCGCGATCCTGGTGAACAATGCCGGCGTTACGCGCGACAACCTCGCACTGCGGATGAAGGACGCGGATTGGGATGAGGTAATGGAAACCAACCTGCGGCCGGTGTTCCGTCTTTCGCGCGCGGTAATGCGCGGCATGATGAAAGCGCGCTGGGGCCGCATCATCAACATCACCTCCGTGGTCGGCGCTGCGGGCAATCCGGGCCAGGCCAACTACGCCGCGGCCAAGGCGGGCGTCGTGGGCATGGCGAAATCCCTCGCGCGCGAGCTGGGCAGCCGCAACATCACCGTCAATTGCGTGGCGCCCGGATTCATCGACACGGACATGACCCGCGCGCTGTCCGAGGAACAAAGGCAGGCGCTGCTGGCACAAATCCCGCTCGGCCGGCTCGGCCTGCCCGAGGATGTCGCCGCCGCGGTCGCCTATCTGGCGTCTCCCGCGGCTGCCTACATCACGGGCACGGTGCTGCACGTCAACGGCGGAATGTACCTTTCCTGATTCCGGTAAAATACGGCCCCGCAGAAGCTGATTTTTTCAGATCCACACAGGCAAGGAGCGCAGGATGGACAATGTCGAGCAACGCGTAAAAAAAATCATCGCCGAACAGCTCGGCGTCAACGAAGCCGAGATCAAGAACGAGTCTTCGTTCGTGGACGACCTGGGCGCGGACTCCCTCGACACGGTCGAGCTCGTCATGGCCCTCGAGGAGGAATTCGAGACCGAGATTCCGGACGAGGATGCGGAGAAGATCACCACCGTCCAGCTGGCCATCGACTACGTCAAGTCGCACGCCAAGGCCTGACCGCGCAACACTGTGCAGCGCCGCCGAGTTGTCGTTACCGGGCTGGGCGTCGTCAGCCCGGTGGGAAACACCGTCCAGGAAGCCTGGCAAAACGTACTAGCCGGTAAATCCGGCATCACCCGCGTCACCCGGTTCGATCCGTCGCGCCTCGCCTGCCAGATCGCCGGCGAAGTGAAGGCCTTCGAGATCTCGCAATACCTCTCGGCCAAGGAAGCGCGCCGCATGGACCGGTTCATCCATTTCGGCATGGCGGCCGGCCTGCAGGCCTGGAAGGATTCGGGCAACGCGGTGGCTGCCGAGGCGGCCGAGCGCTGCGGCATCATTTTCGGCTCCGGGATCGGCGGCCTGCCGCTGATCGAGGACATGCACGACGAACTGCTCAAGAGCGGTCCGCGGCGCATTTCACCCTTCTTCATCCCCGGCACCATCATCAACATGATCGCCGGCAACCTGTCGATCATGCTGGGCACCAAGGGGCCGAACCTCGCGATCGTCACCGCCTGCACGACTTCGACGCATTGCATCGGCGAGGCGGCCAAGTCGATCCGCTACGGAGAAACCGACGTCATGATCGCGGGCGGCGCCGAAGCGACCGTCACCGAGCTTGCGATGGGCGGTTTCGCGTCTGCGCGCGCACTGTCGACGCGCAACGACGATCCCGCGGGCGCGAGCCGTCCCTGGGACAAGGAACGCGACGGGTTCGTGCTGGGCGAGGGCGCCGGCGCGCTGGTGCTCGAGGAGTTCGAGCACGCGAAGCGGCGCGGCGCGCGGATCTACTGCGAACTGGCCGGCTACGGCGTCTCCTCGGACGCCTATCACATGACCGCGCCGGCCGAAGATGGCGACGGCGCTTTCCGCTGCATGGCCAACGCGATGCGCGACGCCGGCCTCGGCATCGATACGATCGATTACATCAACGCCCACGGCACCTCGACGCAGCTCGGCGACATCGCCGAGACCGTGGCGGTAAAGCGTCTGCTCGGGGACCGGGCGAAGGACGTCGCGGTGAATTCGACCAAATCGATGACCGGCCATCTGTTGGGCGCCGCGGGTGGCGTGGAGGCCGTGTTCAGCATCCTTGCGTTGCGCGACCAGATTTCCCCGCCCACCATCAATTTGCAGAACCCGGATCCCCTGTGCGATCTGGACTACGTGCCGAACGTAGCGCGGAAAATGGCGATCCGAACCGCGGTTTC
>CAZTSJ010000123.1:0-6470 GCA_964616875.1 uncultured Bordetella sp.
GTGCCAGAGCGCGTGGCGCCAGCGGTAGCCGATGGCGATCGTCGCCGCGAGGCCCAGGCCGGCGTAGATCACGGTGGAAGCGGCATAACCCAGGCGCGCGATGAGCGGCCCGGCGGCGAGCAATCCGAGTGGCAGGCCCCAGATGGCGAGCATGCGCAGGCCCATCACGCGGCCGCGCATCTCGTCGCTGGAGGAGCGCAGCATGACGCCAGCCAGGGGCGTCATGCAGAGGCTCTGCACGAAACCCGCAAAAAAGAGCAGGCCTAGTCCCAGCGCCATGGACCGCGTCTGCCCGAACAGCAGGATCGCGACGAACCACGCGGCGGCGGCCCACAGCATGGCGCGCCCGGCCCGCAGCCGCAGGCGGTTGGCCCCCAGCAGCAGCGAACCGGCCAGCGCGCCAGCGGAGAACGCCGCAGCGAGGTAACCGAGGCCCGACTGGCCGATTTCATAGACATCCCTGGCGACGTAGGGCAGCAGGCCGAGGAAAATCGGAAAGGCGAGGAGGTTGACCAGAAACGCGATGCTCAGTGCGCCAAGCAGGTCGGGCTTGCTCCAGACATAGTGCAGCGCCTGGATCACGCTGGCGATCGGCTTCGCCGCCGGCGCCGGCTTGTCGTCCGCTGCGCGCGCAGATGGGCCCGCGACGCCCAGCGAGAGCAGGAATGCCGCGACATACACTGCGGTAACCACGGCGTAAGCCGGGCCCATGCCGATCAGCGCCACGCCGCCCGTGCCGGCGAGCGCGCCCGCGATCCTCGCCGTGTCGGAGGTGGTGCGCGAGATGCCGAGCGCCCCCATCAGCAGCTCCGGACGTATGGTCTGTCCCACCAGGACGTGGCGCATCGCCATGTCGGAGGGCCGCAGCAGGCCGGCGATCGCCGCGATCACGAACACATGCCAGGGCGCGAGCGCGTCGTTCAACGTCAGGAACATCAACACCGCCGCGAGCAGCACATAGATGCCGCGCGTGGCGCAAAGCAGGGCGCGAACGCCGATGCGGTCTCCCGCGACGCCGAAAAAGGGCGAAAACAGGGTTCCCATCCAGGCGAGCGCGCCGAAGATGACCAGCTGCTGCACCGAGCCCGTGGTGACGAGCACGTACCAGCCCAGGATCAGGGTCTCCATTTCGAAGGCCCAGGACGTGGCAAGGTCCGCAGGCCACTGGAAGCGGAAACTGCGGACGCGAAACGGGGCGAGCGCGGCTTCTACAGCCCTGCCTGCGAAACGAATTTTGGGTTCAGGTAGGCCTCGATCGCTTCGCTGCCGCCCTCCGACCCATAGCCGGAATCCTTGACCCCGCCGAAGGGCACCTCGGGCAGCGCAAGCCCGAGGTGGTTGATGGTCATCATGCCGGTCTCGACCTGCGAGGCGATTGCGTTGGCGGTTTTCGCCGAACGCGTCCACGCATAAGCTGCAAGGCCGAACGGCAGGCGGTTGGCTTCGCGCACGGCGTCATCGAAACCCTTAAACGGGTTGATCATCGCCATCGGGCCGAAAGGCTCGACGTTCATCGCCTGCGCATCGTTGGGCACTTCGGTGATCACCGTAGGCTCGAAAAAATTGCCTTCCTCGCCGATGCGGTGGCCGCCGGCGCGCAGCTTGCCGCCGTGCTTCTGCGCGTCCTCGACGTTGACCTGCATCGCGCGCGAGCGGCGCGGATTGGCGAGCGCGCCCATGGTGGAACTCGCTTCCAGCCCGTTGCCGACCTTGAGCGCCTTGGTCGCCTCGACGAATTTGTCGACGAACTTGTTGAAGATGCCTTCCTGCACCAGGAAGCGAGTCGGCGAGACGCACACCTGTCCGGCGTTGCGGAATTTGCTGCCCGCCATGGTCCTGGCGGCGACATCGACGTCGGCGTCGTCGAACACGATCACCGGCGCGTGGCCGCCCAGTTCCATGGTGATGCGCTTCATGTGCGCACCAGCCAACGCCGCGAGCTGCTTGCCCACCACCGTCGAACCGGTGAAGGACATTTTGCGGATCACCGGATGCGGGATCAGGTAGCTCGAGATGGTGGCCGGGTCGCCGTACACCAGGCCGATGACGCCGGCCGGAACGCCGGCATCGGCATAGGCGCGGATCAGTTCGGCGGGAGAAGCGGGCGTCTCTTCGGGCGCCTTGACGATGATCGAGCAGCCGGCCGCGAGCGACGCGGAAAGCTTGCGCACGATCTGGTTGATGGGGAAATTCCACGGCGTGAACGCGGCCACCGGGCCCACCGGCTCCTTGATCACGAGCTGGTAGACGCCTTCGGTGCGCGCCGGGATCACGCGGCCGTAGGCGCGGCGCGCCTCTTCGGCGAACCAGTCGATGGTATCGGCGCCGCCCATGATCTCCATCTTCGCCTCCGCCAACGTCTTGCCCTGTTCCATGGTCATGAGCGGCGCGATCAGCTCGACGCGCTCGCGCATCAGGTTGGCGGCCTTGCGCATGATTTTCGAGCGCTCGAAGGCGGAAATCTTCCGCCAGACGGCGAAGCCCTTGCGCGCGGCCTCCAGCGCGCGGTCGAGGTCCGCCTGCTCGGCATGCGCGAGCGTGCCGATCTGCTTGCCCGTGGCAGGGTTCATCACGGGCAGGGTGCGGCCGGAGGCGGCGGCGCACCAGGCGCCGTCGATGAAAAGCTGGGTGTTGGGATACATGGGGTAGCCTTGTTGGGGAACGAAAAAGGGACTGCGAAGGGTACTCCGAATGAGTTTCGAAATAAACCTGCCTGCCGGGATCCGCTCGCGCTTCGTGCCGGAAATCAACGGCCTGAGCATGCATGTGCTGGAGGCGGGCTTCGAACCCCCGGACAAGCCCCTTGTTCTGCTGCTCCACGGCTTTCCGGAACTCGCCTATAGCTGGCGAAAAGTGATGCTGCCGCTGGCGGCGGCCGGATATCACGTGGTTGCCCCCGACCAGCGGGGCTATGGCCGTACGACGGGCTGGGACGCCCGCTACGACGGCGACCTCGGCTCATTCCGTCCGCTGAATCTGGTGCAGGACGCGCTGGCGCTCGTCGCGGCGCTCGGCTACCTCACCGTGGATGCGGTAGTGGGCCACGATTTCGGCTCTCCGGTGGCGGCCTGGTGCGCGCTCACGCGCCCGGATGTGTTCCGCTCGGTGGCATTGATGAGCGCGCCCTTCGCGGGGCCGCCGGCGCCGCCGGCCAACAGAACCGTCGATCGCGTCCACGACGAACTCGCCGCGCTCGCACGCCCGCGCAAGCATTACCAGTGGTACTACTCGACGCGCGCGGCCAACGGCGACATGCACCATTGCCCCCAGGGCGTGCACGCTTTCCTGCGCGCCTACTACCACTACAAGAGCGCGGACTGGAAACAGAACCAGCCCTATTTGCTCAAGTCATGGTCGGCCACGGAACTTGCGCAACTGCCCGACTACTACATCATGGATCTTGCCAAGGAAATGGCCGAAACAGTGGCGCCGCAGATGCCATCGGCCGCCGCGATTGCCGCCTGCACATGGCTCCCCGAAGACGAACTGCGCGTCTACAGCGCGGAGTACGAGCGCACTGGATTCCAGGGCGGACTGCAGTGGTACCGCTGCGCGACCGGCGACGGCTTCGCGCCCGAACTCGAATCTTTGCACCGCCGCAAGATCGACGTGCCGTCCTGCTTCATCGCCGGCGCGAGCGATTGGGGACCCTACCAGCGGCCCGGTGCCCTGGAGAAAATGCGCCGCGCCTGCACCCGGCTAGCCGGCGTGCATTTCGTGGACGGCGCCGGGCACTGGGTGCAGCAGGAGCAGCCCGGCGAGGTGAAGCGACTGCTGCTCGCATTCCTGCAGGAAGTACGCGGCGCAGTTCCTGCCTAGCGATAGCGCTTTCTCGCCAGCGCCGCGCCCGCGGCGAGCGCTTTGAGCTTCGCGATCGCGATCTCGCGGTTCATCGGCGCCATGCCGCAGTTGGTGCAGGGGAAGAGGTGCTTTTTCGGCACGAACTGCAATGCCTTGGCTATTACCCCGAGAATTTCCTTTGGTGTTTCGATCCGGTCGTTCGCCACATCAATGACACCCAGTAGAACATCTTTGCCCTTGAGGAGTTTCAGCAGTTCGACCGGCACTTTTGAGTGGATGCACTCGAGCGATATCTGGTCCAGCCTGCTCTTCGCCAGCGCCGGGAAAATCTGCTCGTACTGGCGCCACTCGCCGCCCAGCGTCTCTTTCCAGTCCAGGTTCGCCTTGATGCCGTAGCCGTAGCAGATGTGCACCGCGGTCTTCACCTTCCGCAGGCCCTTGATCGCGACATGCAGCGCGTCGATGCCCCATTTGGTGACCTCCGCCATGTAGACGTTGAACGCCGGCTCGTCGAACTGGATCGTGTCCACGCCGTCCTTCTCCAGCGCGCGCGCTTCCTGGTTGAGCAGTCCGGCGAAAGCCATCGCCAGCTTGACCTTGTCGCCGTAGTGCCGGTCGGCAATCGTATCGACGATGGTCATGGGTCCCGGCAGCGTGATTTTTATTTTCTTTTTTGAATGATTGCGCATGATCAGAGCCTCGGTCTGATGCACGCGCCCCTTCAGCCGCAGCGGCCCCACCACCACCGGCACCATGGCGTCGTAGCGGTTGTTGCGGATACCCATCTTGACCTTGTGCTCGAAGTCGATGCCCTCGACGAATTCGAGGAAGCCGTGCACGAAGTGCTGGCGCGACTGCTCGCCGTCGGTGACGATGTCGATGCCCGCGGCCTCCTGCTCCTTCAGCCACAAGAGCGTCGCGTCGCGTTTCACCCGCGCCAGCTCCGCGCCCTCGGCGCGCCATGCGGGCCACAGCTTGTCCGTTTCCGCCAGCCAGGCGGGCTTGGGCAAGCTTCCCGCGATCGTCGTCTCGAACATGCGTTCTCCAGTGCTCCGCTATCCGGCGGCAAGTGTACGCGTGGGCACTCGCCCAATCGATTGCAAATCAGGTGCTTGTGCCCCGCGATGCCGGATATCGTCGACGCTGAAAGCCAAGACAACTGATATTGCTCGGCTTTCTGCATCGCCATGCCATGATATACGGCGTTAACACTGGCTAGTTAGAGATAGGCCGCAATAGATAGGCCGCAATACTTCTTATGATTGAACGTTAGGCAGCACAGACACGCCGTGTCGGATCCGCCGGGTGAACCTTACTCAAGAGACTCCTGGTTGCGTCAGAGTCACAATCGCCCTGGTGGTCAGCCCGTCAAGCACTGTGGAGGGAAACATGCCCAATCCCGATCTGGTCAAGCAATTTGGTGCCAAGCTCCTTGAGATCTACACCGGCGGCATCCTTACGAAGCTCATCGACCTGGGCTACCAGGTGGGCCTTTTCGAAGCTGCGAAGTTGGGAGCCGCGACCAGCCACGCTCTCGCCGAACGGGCGGGGCTGAAAGAGCGCTATGTTCGTGAGTGGGTTGCGGCAATGGTCACCAGCGGCATCTTTGTCTACGACGCGAAGAGTCAGGAGTACCGCCTGCCTGAAGAACACGCGGCATTGCTGACGGGGAACGCGCACACCAACACGGCTCCAACGAGTCGGATGATCAATCACTTCGGATCACATCTACAGCGTTTGGTCGCTTGTTTCCGAGATGGTGGGGGAATTGCCTACTCCGCGTACCGCCCGGTCTTCACCCAGTGCATGGACGACTCCTGGCGTCGGATCTATGACAACCTCTTGGTGACAGGATTCATCGGCGCCGTTCCGGCTCTCCCTGAGGCACTGAAGTCGGGCATCAGCGTCCTAGACATCGGCTGCGGTACTGGGCATGCCATGAACATCCTTGCGCGCGAGTTCCCGATGTCGCGGTTCACTGGATACGACTTTGCAGAGGACGCGATAGCGCGTGGGCGGGAAGAGGCCCAAGCGATGGGGCTCTCGAACGTGTTTTTCCAGGTAGTTGACGTGGCCGCGTTGCCGGCCGATCCGAAGTTCGATCTCATCACCGCCTTTGATGCTGTCCACGATCAACGCGCGCCGGCTGAAGTTCTACGCGGCGCCTGCCGAGCGCTAGCGCCGAGCGGAACGTTCTTGATGATCGAGTTCAAGTTCAGCAGCAACGTTGAGGAGAACGTCAACAACCCGTTCGCGCCGATGTACTACGGCTTCAGCTTGATGCATTGCATGCCAGTTTCGCTCGCCCTCGATGGCGAGGGGCTCGGAACGGTCTGGGGAGAGCAAACCGCACGGAAGTACCTGGCTAACGCTGGCTTTGGTCAGGTGTCAATGCTCGACTCCCCACGGCCGCAGAACTGCATCTTTGTGGCACGGCACTAGCGTTTCGCGGCTGCGGCAGTGCTGCCTAACCTTTCGTTCCAGCCGACGTGCTCCGGCCTGCGGCCTCCGCACGCGGCTGAACTCACACGTTAGAGAGCGCAAATCGCACACCGCGCAGGCCATATTGTCGTATGGCTAGTCAGCCATATCCGTGCTAGTCTTTCTTTATGGTGAAGGCGCGGTTCGAGTGGAACCCTCACAAGGACCAGGAGAACCAGGAAAAGCAT
>CAZTSJ010000124.1:0-6868 GCA_964616875.1 uncultured Bordetella sp.
GAAACGTTGTAGCTTCCCTCGAACGTCACCCGTTGTGCCTCGCCGCCGCCGGCCGGCATCCGGTAAATCTGCGGGCTGCCGCCCCGGTCCGATGTGAAGTAGATGCTTTGAGCATCGGGAGAGAATACCGGTTCCGTATCGATGCCGCCGGATTGCGAAATGCGCCGCACGTTGCTGCCATCGGGGTTCACGAGGTAGATCTGCGAGCCGCCGTCGCGCGAGAGCGAAACCGCGAGCCGCGTGCCGTCCGGCGACCAGGTCGGCGCCGAGTTCGAGCCCTTGAAATTGGCGGCGACAGATTGCTTCCCCGTCGCAATTTCTTGAATATACACAACGGGTTTCTTCTGTTGAAACGAAACATAGGCAAGCTTCTTGCCATCCGGCGACCACGCAGGAGAAATGATTGGTTCAAACGAAACCAGCAAGGCTTGTTCGCCCACGCCGTCAGCGTCCGAAATCTGCAGTTCGAATTTCGACCCGCGCTTCACGACGTAAGCGATACGCGTATCGAACACGCCCTTTTCACCGGTCAATTTCTCGTAAATCCAGTCCGCTATGCGGTGCGCCGCAGAGCGCAGCTGCTCGCGCGAGAGCGTGTAGGCGACGCCCGAGAGGTCCTGCCCTTTCACCGTATCGAACAGCTTGAAGCGCACCTCGAAGCGCCCGTCGGGCCGCGCGGCGACCGAGCCCAGCACCAGCGCATCGGCCAGGCGCGATTTCCACTCGGCGTAGTTGACCTGCGAAGTCTCGGTGGCCGGCGGATTTAGCGGCGGCACTTCGAGCGTGCGAAACAGGCCACTACGCTCCAGGTCCGCCCGTACGATGGAGGAGATTCCCGACGCATTTCCCTGTACGAACGCGCCTTCGCCTGCAAACGGCACGATCGCGATCGGGATGCGCTGCGCGCCGGCGCCGGTGATCTCGATCGAGAGTTGCGCCGCCGCGGCGGTGGCGAAGCACGTCAGGAATGCCGCGAGCAGCTGCGTCATGCTTTGATTATATTTCAGTCCTTCTCCTTCGGCCGGAACGTGAGCCTGAGTTCGCGGCTGAAGAGTTCCGCCTTGTCGGGCCTGGGCAACGGCGAAGATTTCAGAATCGCGCGCTCCACCGCGTCGTCGTAACCGCGGTGGCCGCTCGATTTCACGAGCTTGGTCGACAATACTTCGCCGGTCGGCAGCTGCACGACGAGGAAATGCGCCTCAGGATTGCCCTGGATGTCCGGCGGCAGCACGATGTTGCCGCGCACCTTGTTGCGAATCTTCGACTCGTAGTCGGCCAGCCCGCGCCTGCGCGCCGCATCCGTGTCGCGCGCCAGCTGCTCCCTGAGCTGCTGCTGCTCGCGGTCGATGGCCATCGCGTTCTGCTCGCGCTGCGCCTGCTCGCGAAGCTGGCGTTGCGCTTCCTCGTCGCGCGGTCGCGGGGCGGCCTTGGGCGGTTCCGGCTTGGGCTTCGGTTCGGCCTTCGCAACTTTGGGCGGCGGCGCTTTTTCCGCTATTTCCGGCTTTGCGACCACCGGTTCTGGCTTGGCAACTACCGGAGGCGGCGCGGGCTTGGGCTCGACCTGGACCACAGCGGGAACCGGCTCGTTCCACAACTCCACCACCACGGCTTCGGGCGGCCGGTTCTGCCAGCGCACCCCGAACACCAGCACCGCGAACAGCGCCACGTGCATCGCCGCCGCCAGCAGGAAGGACGCTATCCGGCCCGGATCAACCCGCTCGTCGAACATCGCGGAACCCGAGGCCGCGGCGGCGTTCATTGCCTGGGTTTCACTTGCAATCCGACGCGTTCCACGCCCTGCGCGCGCAGGTCGTCCATCACCTGGAGCACCGCTTCGTAGCGCACGTTCTTGTCCCCCGCGACCAGCACCGGCGTCTTGGGGTCCTTGAATATCCTCGGGAAATCACCGCGCTCGACAGGCCGGTCGCTGACGATCTTTCCCGCTGCATCGCGCTCGCGCACCGACAGGCTGCGGTCTTCCTTGATCACCACCTCGAGCGGCACGAGCTTGGGCTGGCCGGCCTTGCCGACCGAAGGCAGGTCGATCACTCCCGGGGTCACGAGCGGCGCGGTAACCATGAAAATCACCAGCAGCACCAGCATCACGTCGACGTAGGGCACGACGTTGATCTCGTGCATCGCGCCGCGCTTGGAATGCAGCCTCGCCATCAGGTCCGCCTGGTTGTCACGTTCTCACGACCGTCTGGCGCTGCAGCACATTGGAGAATTCCTCCATGAAGCTCTCGAAGCGGATCGCGAGCCGGTCGATGTCGTGCGAATAGCGGTTGTAGGCCACCACCGCCGGAATCGCCGCAAACAGACCGATCGCGGTGGCGATCAGCGCCTCGGCGATTCCGGGCGCCACCTGCGCCAGCGTCGCCTGCTGCACGTTCGCCAGGCTGCGGAACGAATGCATGATTCCCCACACCGTGCCAAACAGGCCCACATAAGGGCTCACCGAGCCGGTCGAGGCGAGGAACGAGAGGTGACTCTCGAGGTGGTCCATCTCGCGCTGGTAGGTGGCGCGCATCGCGCGGCGCGCGCCGTCCACCATGGTTGAGGCATCCGTCCCCCGCTGCGCGCGCAGCTTGGTGAACTCCCGGTAGCCTGCTTCGAAAATGCGCTCCAGGCTGCCGATGCTGTGGCGGTTGTTGACCGAGCCCTGGTAGAGAGAATTGATGTCGTTGCCGCTCCAGAACTCGCGCTCGAATTGCTCGGTCTGGGCGCGCGCGCTGCGGATCGTCATCCACTTGCGGAAGATGAACATCCAGGACATGAACGACACCGCGAGCAGCAGCAGCATCACCGCCTTCACGACGAAGGAGGCGCTGGCGATGAGCGTCCAGAGATCCAGGTCCTGCGTCACGGTCATGCGGCGATCCTCGCCGAGAACGTGGCCGGGATCGGCTGCGGTCTCATGTCTGCGTGCCGCACGCATGCGGCCTGGATGCGCGCCTTCGCGCACAGCTTGCCGTCGGCAAGGCGCGCTTCCTGCTCCAGCCAGAGGTAGGTTTTTTTCTTTTCGACCATTTTTACCGTCACGTCGAGCAGATCATCCAGACGCGCCCCCTCCTTGAAGTCGATTTCTGCGCGCGCCACCACGAACCCGATCCCTTCGACAGCGGCGAGGCGCTCCTGGTTCACGCCCAGGCTGCGCAACCATTCGCTGCGCGCGCGCTCGAAATAGCGCAGGTAGTTGGCGTAGTAGACCACGCCTCCGCAGTCGGTGTCCTCGTAATAGACTCGCACGGGAAATGTAAACGTGGTCAAGGCAGTTTCGGGTCAGGCTGCGACAGCAGATCCCGCGCCCCGGCCGGGGCCGTGATGCCGAAATGTCGGTAGGCGCTGAGGGTCGCCATGCGGCCGCGAGGTGTGCGCTGCAGGTAGCCGCACTGGATGAGATAGGGCTCCAGCACGTCTTCGATGGTGTCGGCTTCCTCGCCGATGACGTGCGCCAGGTTCTCCAGCCCGACCGGGCCACCGGAGAACTTCTCGATCACCGCGAGCAGGAGCTTGCGATCCATGAGATCGAGGCCAAGGGCATCGACGTCGAGCATCTTCAGCGCCGCATCGGCCACCGGCTTGGAAATCCGGCCGTCGGCCTTGACCTGCGCGTAGTCGCGCACGCGGCGCAGCAGGCGGTTGGCGATTCTTGGCGTGCCGCGCGAACGCCGCGCAACCTCGCTTGCTCCTTCATTTTCAATTTCTATGTTCAAAAGCTGGGAAGAACGGCGCACTATCGTCGCCAAATCATCCCGGCCATAGAACTCGAGCCGCGCGACGATGCCGAAGCGGTCGCGCAAGGGATTGGTCAACATGCCTGCGCGCGTGGTCGCACCCACCAGCGTGAACGGCGGCAGGTCGAGCTTGATCGAGCGCGCCGCGGGCCCCTCGCCGATCATGATGTCGATCTGGTAGTCCTCCAGCGCCGGATAGAGGATCTCCTCGACGATTGGCGACAGGCGGTGGATCTCGTCGATGAACAACACGTCCTTCGGCTCGAGGTTGGTGAGGATCGCCGCCAAGTCTCCCGGGCGCTCCAGCACCGGCCCGGAGGTCGAGCGCAGGTTGACGCCCATTTCCTTGGCGAGGATATGGGCGAGCGTGGTCTTTCCCAGGCCCGGCGGGCCGAAGAGGAGCACATGGTCGAGCGCCTCGCTCCTGCCCCTGGCCGCCTGGATGAAAATTTCGAACTGGCCGCGGATCTTGTCCTGGCCGACGTATTCGGCCAGCGTCGCTG
The DNA here is from genome assembly GCA_964616875.1 of uncultured Bordetella sp. Taxonomy (GTDB): domain Bacteria; phylum Pseudomonadota; class Gammaproteobacteria; order Burkholderiales; family SG8-39; genus RBG-16-66-20. Next base: position 4,241 of record CAZTSJ010000124.1, read on the forward strand.
GGCGCAAACTGCGCTCGATCTGCTCCTCCTGCACCGAGGAGGGCTTGGCGGAGATGAGACGGTCGGTTTCTACTGCCACGTCAGGATTTTGCCAGAGCCTTGAGCGCAGCCCGGATTCCCTCGGTCAGCGCGAGCCCCGCGGGCAGGCCCTTGACCGCGGCGAACGCCTCTTTCTCGCTGTACCCCAAGCCGAGCAGGGCGTTGAGCACATCGTTGCCGCCAGCGGATTTTGAGTCCGCCGCTAGCGTGCTGGTGAGCTTGCCTTTCAATTCCAGCAGCAGTCGCTCGGCCGTCTTTTTGCCGATGCCCGGGACCTTGGTGAGGCGAGCAGTGTCCTGCAGCGTCACCGCCTGCGCGAGGTCCGCCACCGACAGCCCGGAGAGCACCGAAAGCGCGGTGCGTGCGCCGACGCCAGAGATGCGGATCAACTTGCGGAACACCGAGCGTTCCTCTAGCGTGGCGAAGCCGTACAGCACATGCGCGTCCTCGCGCACGACGAGGTGCATGTGCAACGTGACAGCTTCGCCGGTCGCCGGGAGATTGTAGAAGGTGCTCATCGGCACGTCGATTTCGTAGCCGACCCCGGCCACTTCGAGCAGGACCTGCGGAGGATTCTTCGCCAGCAACTTTCCCGACAGACGACCGATCACTTCAAGCGGCCTTTTCGAAAAGAAAGACCTTTGGTCGAAAAGCCCCCCATCTGTCCCCCGTGCGCGTGGCAGATCGCGCAGGCGAGCGCATCGGCGGCATCGGGGCTGGGATCTCCGGGCAGTGCGAGCAGCCTTCTGACCATGTGCTGCACCTGTTCTTTTTTTGCGTGGCCCTTGCCGACCACGGCTTGCTTGACCTGCAGCGCAGTGTACTCCGCGACCGGCAGGCCCGCGATCACGGCGGCGCAGATCGCGGTGCCGCGCGCCTGGCCGAGCAGCAACGTCGATTGCGGGTTGACGTTGACGAACACCTTCTCGATCGCCACCTCCTGCGGGCGGCTAGAGGCGATGACTTCTGAAATTCCTTCCAGAATGCTCTTGAGTCGAGCCGCCAGATCACCTGTGCCGGATTTAACACAACCACTGGTGATGTAGCGGAGCTTGCCGCCGGTATACTCGATGACGCCGAAACCGGTGATGCGCAGGCCGGGATCGATGCCGAGAATTCTCACTCGTCAAATACGGCGGTCGTGTAGACGTTCTGGACGTCGTCGAGCTCGTCCAGCGCCTCAAGCAGGCTGCGCATTTTCTCCGCGTCCTTGCCGGCGAGCACGGTCTCGGACAAAGGCTTCATCGTCACCTCCGCAGCATCGGGCTTGAGCACAGTTTTCTCCAGTCCGGCCTTGACCTTGTCGAAATCTGCGGGTCCGCAGAGCACTTCGATGGAGCCGTCCGGGTTCGTAACCACGTCCTCGGCGCCGGCGTCCAGGGCCGTTTCCATGATCTTGTCTTCGCTTGCGCCGGGCGCGAACACGAATTGTCCGCAATGCTTGAACAGATACGCCACCGTGCCATCGGCGCCCATGTTGCCGCCATGCTTGGCAAAGGCGTGGCGCACCTCGGCGACGGTGCGGGTGCGGTTATCCGTCAGGCACTCGACCAGCACCGCGGCGCCGGCGGCGCCGTAGCCCTCGTAGCGGATTTCCTCGTAGGCCACGCCTTCGAGCTCGCCTGTGCCGCGCTGGATGGCGCGCATCACGCTGTCCTTGGTCATGTTGGCGTCGCGCGCCTTGTCGAGCATCATGCGCAGACGCGGATTGGAAGCCGGATCGCCGCCGCCCATGCGCGCCGCCACGGTGATTTCCTTGATCAGGCGCGTGAAAACTTTGCCCTTTTTCGCATCCGCCGCGGCCTTGCGGTGCTTGATGTTCGCCCATTTGCTGTGTCCGGCCATGCGATAATTTTACCGTCATGGCCGCGCCACTCCTCATAGCGAAAACCGGCAAGACCGGACTTTTCGTGCTGCCGGCGCTGGCCAACCGCCACGGCCTGATCACCGGCGCCACCGGCACCGGCAAAACCGTGACGCTGCAGGCCATCGCGCAGCAGCTTTCATCGATCGGCGTGCCGGTGTTCATGGCCGACGTGAAAGGCGACCTCTCGGGTCTGGCGAAAGCGGGCGGCGGCAACGCCAAGGTCGCCGAACGCGCGAAAAGCCTGAAGCTCGAGCTCGCCTACGCCGCCTGCCCGGTCGCGTTCTGGGACGTATTCGGCAAGAACGGCCACCCGGTGCGCGCCACCATCTCCGACATGGGCCCGCTGCTGCTCGCGCGCATGCTCAATCTGAACGAGACGCAGGCGGGCGTGCTGAGCCTGGTATTCCGGATCGCGGACGATAACGGCCTGCTGCTGCTCGACGCGAAGGACCTGCGCGCGATGCTGCAGTACGTCGGCGAGAACGCCAGCCGGTTCACGACGCAATACGGAAATGCCTCGGCCGCGTCGATCGGCGCGATCCAGCGCGGCCTGCTGGCGATCGAGAGCCAGGGCGCGGACAAGTTCTTCGGCGAGCCGATGCTCGACATCGCCGACCTGATGCAGACCGACGAGCGCGGCCGCGGCGTGGTCAATATTCTCGCCGCCGACAAGCTGCTCAACTCGCCCAAGCTGTATTCGACCTTCCTGCTGTGGATGCTGG
>CAZTSJ010000125.1:0-2044 GCA_964616875.1 uncultured Bordetella sp.
CGGCATGCAATCGGCGATCATCACCGCACAGACGGTATTTTCTTCGCGGGTGTACGAAGCGTCGGCGGCCGCCCAGGCCAACGCGCCCGCGGCTTCGACGACACCGGTGCCGTGAACCTGCTTGAGCCATTTCGGCTCGCCCGGCAAATGTTGCCGCAGGCCTGCGCGAGCTTCGGCGCTCTGCATGTCGCCCAGCGCACGCGTGCTCACCAGGCCGCGTACGCGAGCCGGCGCCGGCCAATCCGGAACGATCAGTTCAGCCGGCACGGGCGACTGTGCGGGAAACTGCGCGCCGCAAACCGGCGATCAGTTTTTTCATGTCGGCGGGCAAAGGAGCGCTCCAGCTCATGTGCTTGCCGCTGCGCGGGTGCGAAAGCTCCAGCGCCGCCGCGTGCAGCGCCTGGCGCCCGAACACCAAGTCACGCATCTCGACCGGCTTCGCGCCACGGCGGTAAACCGTGTCGCCCACGATCGGACACTTGATGTGCTGCAGATGCACGCGGATCTGGTGCGTGCGGCCGGTTTCGAGACGGCATTCCAGCAACGCCAGTTTGCCGAAGCGCTCGAGCACCTTGTAAGAGGTGCGCGCTTGCCTGCCGCCCGCGCTCACCGCCATGCGTGTGCGCGCGCGCGGGTCGCGCCCTATCGGCGCATCGATCGTCCCCTGCGCCGGCGGCGCGCCATGCACCAGCGCGAGATAGCTGCGCTTCACGGTGCGCGCCGCAAGCTGCGCCGCGAGGTGCGCCTGCGCGGTGAGATTCTTCGCCACCACCAGCAGGCCGCTGGTGTCCTTGTCCAGGCGGTGCACGATGCCCGCGCGCGGCACTTTGCGCAAGCTCGGCGCATGCGCGAGCAAGCCGTTGAGCAGCGTGTGGTCCGGATTGCCGGCGCCGGGATGAACGACGAGCCCGACCGGCTTGTCGATCACGATCAGGTCGGCATCCTCGAACACGATGGCAAGCGCCATGCGCTGCGCCCTGGGCGCGGCGACATCGGCCGCCGGCGGAGGCGCGATCTCGATGGTTTCGCCGCCGGTGGCCTTGGCACTTCCTTCCAGCTGCTCGCCGTCGACCAGGATATGGCCGGATTTCAGCCATGCCTGAAGGCGGTTGCGCGAGTACTGCGGGAACAATTTGGCCAGCGCGAGGTCCATCCGCAGTCCGCCGAATTCCGCGGGCACCGCCGCCGAGAGTGTTGCGTCCTCCCATTCAAATTCTTCCTCGGCGGTATAATTTTTCCCCATGCAACGAAGTTTACTTGCTCTGATGTCGCTCGCAGCCGCTGCGTCGCTCCTGCTATCGGGCTGCGGCCTGCTGCCCAAGGAAAGCGACGAAACCATCGGCTGGTCGGCGCAGAAACTCTACGGCGAAGCCAAGGACGCGATGGGCGGGCGCAACTGGGAAAAGGCCATCAAGCTGCTCGAGAAGATGGAAGCGCGCTATCCCTATGGCCGCTTCGCGCAGCAGGCGCGGCTGGATGTCTCCTATTGCTACTGGAAAAACAACGAGCGCGCCTCGGCGCTCGCGGCCGCGGACCGCTTCATCAAGCTCTATCCGAACCACGCCAACGTCGACTATGCCTACTACCTCAAGGGCCTGATCAACTTCAACGAGCAAACGGGCATCCTGAGCTTCATCGACAGCCCGGACATGACCGAGCGGGACTCGAAGGGCACGCGCGAGGCTTTTGAAGCCTTCAAGGAACTGTCGACCCGTTTCCCGGATTCGAAGTACACCGAGGATGCGCATGCCCGCATGCGCTACCTCGTCAATGCGCTGGCGCAGTACGAAGTCCATGTGGCGCGCTACTACATGAAGCGCGGCGCCTACGTCGCGGCGGCGAACCGCGCCCAGAGCGCGGTGCAGAACTATCCGCAGGCGCCGGCGCTGGAGGAAGCGGTGTACATCATGGTCAGGGCCTACGATTCGCTCGGCATGACCGACCTGCGCGACGCGGCCGACCGCGTCATGCACAAGAACTTCCCGCAGAGCCGCTACCTCACCGGCAAGGGCGGGCGCAGCGCCACCTGGTGGAAACTCTGGGA
>CAZTSJ010000126.1:0-12180 GCA_964616875.1 uncultured Bordetella sp.
GACCGGCGAGAAGATCGAGGGCGTCATCACCGGCAAGGTGAAAGGCGGCCTCACCGTGATGGCGAAGAGCATCCGCGCGTTCCTGCCCGGCTCGCTGGTCGACCTGCGCCCGGTCAAGGACACCACGCCCTTCGAGGGCAAGACGATGCTGTTCAAGGTGATCAAGCTCGATCGCAAGAGGAACAACGTGGTCGTGTCGCGGCGCGCGGTGCTCGAGGAGACCGCGGGCGCCGAGCGCGAGCACCTGCTCGCGACGCTTTCCGAGGGCGCGGTGGTCAAGGGCATCGTCAAGAACATTACCGACTACGGCGCGTTCGTGGACCTGGGCGGCATCGACGGCCTGCTGCACATCACCGACCTCGCCTGGCGGCGCGTCAAGCATCCGACCGAGGTGGTGAACGTCGGCGACGAGGTCACCGCCAAGGTGCTCAAGTTCGACGCCGAGAAGAACCGCGTGTCGCTGGGCCTGAAGCAACTGGGCGAAGATCCCTGGGTCGGGATCTCGCGGCGCTATCCGCAGGGCACGCGCCTGTTCGGCAAGGTCACCAACCTCACCGACTACGGCGCCTTCGTCGAAGTCGAGGCGGGCATCGAGGGCCTGGTGCACGTCTCCGAGATGGACTGGACCAACAAGAACGTGCACCCCTCCAAGGTGGTGCAGGTGGGCGACGAAGTCGAAGTCATGATCCTCGAGATCGACGAGGAGCGGCGCCGGATTTCGCTCGGCATGAAGCAGTGCCTGCCGAATCCCTGGGACGATTTCGCGCGCGAGTTCAAGAAAGGCGACCGCGTCAAGGGCCAGATCAAGTCGATCACCGATTTCGGCGTCTTCGTCGGCCTCGCGGGCGGCATCGACGGCCTGGTGCACCTCTCGGACCTGTCGTGGAGCCTGACGGGCGAGGAAGCGGTCAAGAACTTCAAGAAGGGCGACGAAGTGGAGACCGTGGTGCTCTCGATCGACGTCGAGCGCGAGCGCATCTCGCTCGGCATCAAGCAGCTCGAGGGCGACCCGTTCACCAATTTCATCGCCGGCCACGAAAAGAACAGCGTGGTCACGGGCGCGGTCAAGTCGGTGGATGCCAAGGGTGCGGTGATCGACATCGGCGGCGCCGAGGGCTACCTGCGCGCATCGGAATTCTCGCGCGACCGGGTGGAGGACCTCTCCAAGGTACTCAAGGAAGGCGACAAGCTGACCGCGATGATCATCAACGTCGACCGCAAGAACCGCTCGATCAACCTGTCCGTAAAGGCGAAGGATATGGCCGAGGAAACCGACTCGATGAAGCAGCTGCGCAGCGAGAACGCGGCCAGCGCGGCGGGCAGCACCAACCTCGGGGCGCTGTTGCGGGCCAAGCTCGACAAGAGCGGTTCCGACACTCCGGAATAACCGGGCTGTCCTGACGCTACGTGGAGGGTGTCGCCATGACGAAGTCGGAATTGATCGCGCGGCTGGCGCAGCGTTACCCGCAGCTGGTGGCGAAAGACGCCGAATACGCGGTGAAGATGATTCTGGACGCGATGACGCATGCGCTGCTCAACGGGCATCGCATCGAGATCCGCGGTTTCGGCAGCTTCGGCCTGAACTACCGGCCGCCGCGCGTCGGCCGCAATCCGAAATCCGGCGAGAAGGTGCACGTACCGGAAAAATATGTGCCGCACTTCAAGGCCGGCAAGGAGTTGCGCGAGCGCGTCGACGCGCTCGATCCCGACGCGACGATGGTCATGCCGGCGCGCCGCCAGGCGTCCCCCTAGCCGCGTTCTCGCGGCAGTGACATGAGCTACCTTGCCTGGGCGATCCGCTTCGCCCTGTTCGTGGTCCTGCTCGCGCTGGCAGCGCGCAATACCGACCCGGTCACGCTGCGCTTCTACTTCGACCTCGCCTGGCAGGCGCCGCTGGCGGCGCTGCTGCTCGCTTTTTTCGCCGCCGGCGCGGTGCTGGGTCTGATCGCCATGCTCGGCACCTTTTTCGCGCAGCGCAGGGAAATCGCCCGGCTGCGGCGCCTCGAGACCTCACGGCCCGTCGTCGATGCCGTGGTCGCCTCGCAGCCCCCGGCCGCGGAAGGCTGATGGAGTTCGAGTACTGGTGGCTGCTCGGCTTCCCGATTTTCTTCGGCCTGGGCTGGCTCGCCGCGCGCATCGACATCAAGCACCTCGTGAAGGATTCGCGCGCACTGCCGACCTCCTACTTCAAGGGGCTCAACTTCCTGCTCAACGAGCAGCCCGACAAGGCGATCGAGGCCTTCATCGAGGTGGTGAAGGTGGATCCGGAGACTGTCGAGCTGCATTTCGCGCTTGGCAGCCTGTTTCGCCGCCGCGGCGAGTATGACCGCGCCATCCGCATGCACCAGCACCTGCTGGAACGCGCCGACCTCGCCCCAGAGCAGCGCGCCGCGGCGCTCTTTGCGCTCGGCCAGGACTACCTCAAGGCCGGCATCCTCGATCGCGCCGAAGAAGTCTTCCAAAAACTTTCCGACGGGCCGCAGGCAGGCGAGGCACGCAAGTTCCTGCTTGAGATTTTCCAACAGGAAAAGGAATGGCATAAGGCCACGGGGATGGCGAAACGGCTTGAAACCGAAACCGGGAAATCGCATTCAAAGGAGAGTTCGCATTTTCTGTGCGAGCTCGCGGCGACCGAAGCGACGCATTCGCGCCCGGATACCGCGCGCCGCCACCTCGAAGCGGCGCTCGAGGCGAACCGCAAGAGCGTGCGCGCGAGCCTGCAGCTGGGCGACCTGGAACGCGCCTACGGCAGCGTGGACCGTGCCATCGAGCACTGGAAGCGCATCGAATCGCAGAACCCCGCTTTCCTCGCGCTCGTGGCGCAGCGCCTGCTCGAGGCGCACCGCGAGGTGGGGCGGCTCGAGGAGGGCCTCACGCTGCTGACCGGCTACCTGGAGCGCTATCCGTCGCTCGACCTGCTCGATGCGGTGTTCCAGTCCACGCTCGAATCCAAGGGCGCGGAAGCCGCCTACAAGCTGGTGCGCGACGAACTGCGGCGCAATCCGACGCTGCTGGGCCTCGATCGCCTGCTCGAGGCGCAAATCGTCGGCGCGGCGAACCCGGAGCGCCGGCGCGACCTCGAACTGGTGCGCAACCTCGTGCACAGCCATACGCGGCGCCTCGCGCGCTACCGCTGCGAGAACTGCGGCTTCAAGGCGCGCCAGTTCCACTGGCTGTGCCCGGCCTGCGGCGGCTGGGAAACCTATCCGCCGCGGCGCAGCGAAGAGTTCGACCTGACACCATGAAAATAACCGTCGTCGGCACCGGCTATGTGGGCCTCGTGTCGGGCGCCTGCCTTGCGGACATGGGCAACCAGGTGCTGTGCCTGGACCTGGACGCCGCCAAGGTGCGCGCGCTTGATGCGGGCAAGATTCCGATCTACGAGCCGGGCCTGGAACCGATCGTGCGGCGCAATCGCGATTCCGGGCGCCTGCGCTTTTCGACCGACGTCGCCGCCGGCGTGGCGCACGGCGTGCTGCAGCTGATCGCGGTCGGCACGCCGCCCGGGGAGGACGGCGCGGCGGACCTGCGCCACGTGCTCGCGGCGGCGAGCGCGATCGGCCGGCATATGGACGATTATCGGGTCATTGTGAACAAATCGACCGTGCCGGTGGGAACGGCGGACAAGGTTTCTGAAGTTATTTCGGGTGTATTGAACGAGAGAAAAAAGAAAATTCAATTCAGTGTCGTCTCGAACCCGGAATTCCTCAAAGAGGGCGCGGCGGTGGAGGACTTCATGCGGCCCGACCGCATCATCGTCGGCTCCGGGGATGAGCGCGCAACCGCGCTGCTGCGCGAGCTCTACGCGCCGTTCCAGCGCAAACACGACCGGCTCATGCTCATGAGCGTGCGCTCGGCCGAGCTCGCCAAGTACGCCGCCAACGCCATGCTCGCGACGCGCATCTCGTTCATGAATGAACTGGCCAACCTCGCCGAGGTCCTGGGCGCCGACATCGAGGAAGTGCGCCGCGGCATCGGCGCCGATCCGCGCATCGGCACGCATTTCCTCTACCCGGGTGCGGGTTTCGGCGGCTCCTGTTTCCCGAAGGACGTGAAGGCGCTGCAGCGCATCGCCGAGGAGGCCGGGCGCAAGCTGCGCGTGGTCGCCGCGGTGGAGCAGGCCAACGAGGCGCAGAAGCACCTGCTCGGCGACAAGATCAAGGCGCGCTTCGGTGCGGACCTGAAGGGCAGGAGGTTCGCGATCTGGGGCCTGGCTTTCAAACCGAATACCGACGACATGCGCGAGGCGCCCAGCCTGACCTTGATCGCTGATCTGCTGGCGGCAGGGGCGCGGGTCCGCGCCTACGATCCTGTGGCAAGACCTGATATTTCAGGTGTGGAAATGGCGCATTCGGCAGCAGAGGCTCTGAAGGATTGCGACGCGCTTGCAATCGTTACGGAGTGGGCGGAGTTCAGGTCGCCTGATTTTTCTGCCTTGAAAAAAAACCTGAAGACGCCGGCGATATTCGACGGCCGGAACCTGTACGATCCAGCCATGGTGCGCTCGCTGGGTTTTGAATATTTCCCGATCGGAAGAAAGCAGTGAAGTTTCCAAACACGAAAAAGGCCCGCGTGCTGGTGGTCGGCGACGTCATGCTGGACCGCTACTGGTTTGGCGATGCGTCGCGGATTTCGCCCGAGGCGCCCGTGCCAGTGGTGCTGATCGGCAGGGAGGAAGTGCGCCTCGGTGGCGCGGCCAACGTCGCGCACAACTGTGCGGCACTGGGGGCGCGCACCCAGTTGCTCTCGGTCATCGGCCGCGACGAGAACGGCGACCTGCTGCAGCGGCTGGTGGCCGCCAAGGGCATACGCGCGAGCTTTCACCGCGACCCGAAAATCCGCACCACGGTAAAACTGCGCGTCGTCGCGCGCCAGCAGCAGCTGCTGCGGCTGGATTTCGAAACACAACCGTCGCGCGAAGTGCTGGCCTCGAAACTCGCCGACTTCGCGAAGGCGCTGCCGGCCTGCGACGTGGTGATCCTGTCCGACTACGGCAAGGGCGGGCTGACGCACATCGCGCGCATGATCAGGCTGGCGCGCGAAGCGGGCAAGCAGGTGCTGGTCGATCCCAAGGGCGACGACTACTCGCGCTACAAGGGCGCCCACGTCGTGACGCCGAACCAGGCCGAATTGCGCGAAGTGGTCGGGCGCTGGAAGAACGAGGCCGATCTCGAGCGCCGGGCGCAGCGGCTGCGCAGGAAACTGGCGCTGCAGGCGCTGCTGCTGACGCGCGGCAAGGACGGGGTGACGCTCTACACCGGGCGCGGCGCGGTGCACGTCAAGTCCGAGGAACGCGAGGTATACGATGTCAGCGGTGCCGGAGACACCGTGATCGCCACGCTCGGCACCATGCTGGCGGCAGGGGCGCGGCTGGAGCTGGCGGTGCGGCTGGCCAATCGCGCGGGCGGCATCGTGGTCGGAAAGATCGGCACCGCGGCGATCAGCAGGAAAGAACTTTTCGGCTAAGCGATGCCTTACGTCGTCACGGGTGCGGCAGGTTTCATCGGCTCGCGGCTGGTCGCCGGCCTCAATCATGCCGGCATCACCGAGATACTCGCGGTGGACGACCTCGAGAACGGCGCCAAGGCGAAGAACCTCGCCGGCGTCGAGATCGAGGACTACCTCGACAAGCGCGAGTTCCTGACCCAGCTCGAAACCGGCAGGCTGGACGGCGGCATCGAGGCGATCCTGCACCAGGGCGCGTGTTCCGACACCATGGAGCCGGACGGCCGCTACATGATGGAGAACAACTATGCCTATTCCAAGGCGCTGTTCGACTGGTGCCAGGACGAGGAAGTGCCGTTCATCTACGCCTCGTCGGCGGCCGTTTACGGGCCCGGCAAGGAATTCGGCGAGGCGCGCGAGAACGAGGATCCGCTGAACGTGTACGCGTACTCGAAATTTCTTTTTGATCAATATGTAAGAAAAAAAATAGAAAGCCGTACTACCCAGGTCGCCGGCTTGCGTTACTTCAACGTCTACGGACCGAACGAGGCGCACAAGGGGCGCATGGCCTCGGTCGCGTTCCACGCCTTCCACCAGTTCCGGGCCGAGGGCCGCGTCAAGCTCTTCGTGGGTTCGGACGGTTACGAGGACGGCGCGCAGCAGCGCGATTTCGTGCACGTCGACGACGTCGTCAGCGTCAATCTCTGGCTGCTGGAGAACCGCGCCGTCTCGGGCATCTTCAACTGCGGCACCGGGCGCGCGCAGACCTTCAACGACGTCGCTGCCGCCGTGATCAACACGCTGAACGGCTCGGAATTCTCCGTCGATGAATTGATGCAGAAAAATTTCATCGAATACATCCAGTTCCCTCCCCTGCTGGTCGGCAGGTACCAGAGCTATACCCAGGCGGACCTCGCGCGGCTGCGCGCGGCGGGCTACGAGGGCGGCTTCCGGACGGTCGAAGACGGGGTCGCCGATTACGTGCGCGAATTGCTCAAAGCATGAACCAGACGATCGAGGATTTCATCGGCGATACGCCGCTTGTGCGGCTGCAGCGCTTGAATGCCGGTATTGAAAAAAACAAGAACATCATCCTCGCCAAGCTGGAAGGCAACAATCCGGCCGGCTCGGTGAAGGACCGTCCCGCAATATCGATGGTGCGGCGCGCCGAGGAACGCGGCACGATCAAGCAAGGTGACGTCCTGATCGAGCCTACCTCGGGCAATACCGGTATCGCGCTCGCCATGGCCGCCGCGATCCGCGGCTACAGGATGGTGCTGATCATGCCCGAGCACCTGTCCGTCGAGCGCCGCCAGACCATGCGCGCCTTCGGCGCCGAGATCATCCTCACGCCGCAAAAAGGCGGCATGGAGGCGGCGCGCGACCTCGCGGAGAAGATGGTGAAGGAGAAAAAGGGCATCATGCTCGACCAGTTCGCCAATCCCGACAACCCGCTCGCGCACTACGAGACCACGGGACCGGAGATCTGGCGCGACACCGGCGGCAAGATCACGCACTTCGTTTCCTCGATGGGCACCACCGGCACCATCATGGGCTGCTCGCGCTACTTCAAGGAGAAAAACCCGAAGATCCAGATCGTCGGCTGCCAGCCGGAGGAGGGCGCGCAGATTCCCGGCATCCGCAAGTGGCCGGAAGCCTACCTGCCGAAAATCTACGACAAGGGGCGCGTCGACCGGCTCGAGTACGTCAGCCAGGCCGACGCCGAGGAGATGGCGCGCCGCCTGGCGCGCGAGGAGGGCATCTTCGCCGGCATTTCCTCTGGCGGCGCTGTAGCGGTCGCGCTGCGGATTTCCAGCGAGCTGAAAGACGCGCTCATCGTCACCATCATCTGCGACCGCGGCGACAGATATCTATCGACTGGTGTATTTCCAGATTGACGCCGGTTCTTGCCTTTGACATAGAAACAATTCCGGACGTCGCCGGCATCCGGCGGCTGCACGAACTTCCCGCGGACCTGCCCGACCGCGAGGTCGCCGAGATCGCCTTCCAGCGGCGCCGCACGCAGACCGGCAGCGACTTCCTGCCGCCGCAGCTGCAGCGGGTGGTCGTCATTTCCTGCGTGCTGCGCAGCGACGAGGGCGTCAAGGTGTTTTCGCTGGAAGGGGAGGAAGCGGAAATCATCCAGCGCTTCTACGAAGGCATTGAAAAATTCGTCCCGCAGATCGTCTCCTGGAACGGCGGCGGATTTGACCTTCCGGTCCTCAACTATCGCGCGCTGATCCACGGCGTCACGGCGCCGACGTTCTGGGAGACCGGCGACGAGAACCGCGACTTCCGCTACAACAACTACCTGTCGCGCTACCACAGCCGGCATTTGGACCTGATGGACGTGCTGGCGATGTACCAGCCGCGCAACAACGCGCCGCTGGACGACGTGGCGCAACTGGCGGGATTGCCGGGCAAGATCGGCATCGGTGGCGCCATGGTGTGGGAGACCTGGCTCGCCGGCGGCATGGCGAAAATCCGCGACTACTGCGAAGCAGACACGGCGAACACCTACCTTCTGTACCTTCGCTACCAGCTTCTGCGGGGAGTGTTCTCGAAGGAATCGCACAAGAAGGAAATTCAGCTTCTGCGAAATCACCTGAAAGACCTCGACAGGCCGCACTGGCGCGAATTCCTGCAGCTCTGGAATGAAGCTTGAGATCGACGCGCTCGATGCCGCCGGCCGCGGCGTCGCGCGCAATGCGGGCAAGGTCGTGTTTGTCGAAGGCGCGCTCACGGGCGAATTGGTCGAAGCGCGCCTGCTCGAAACCAAGCCGAAGTACGACCGCGCGCGTGTAACCGAGATCCTGCGCAGCTCGGCCTCGCGGCGCGTGCCGCGCTGCCCGCACTTCGGCGTCTGCGGCGGCTGCGCCACCCAGCACGTGGACGCGCGCACCCAGGTGGCCGCCAAGCAGCGCGGGCTCGAGGACAACCTGGCGCGCATCGGCAAGGTCAGGGCGGATGCGATGCTGGCGCCGATCCACGGCGAGGAGTGGGGCTACCGGCACCGGGCGCGCCTGTCGGTGCGCTACGTCGAAGGCAAGGGCGGCGCGTTGGTGGGTTTCCGCGAACGGAAATCCACCTACGTCGCCGATATGCGCAGTTGCGACGTTTTGCCGCCAAGGATCTCCGCTCTTATTCCGGAATTGCGATCGCTGATCTCGTCTCTCTCGATTCGCGACCGCGTGCCGCAGGTCGAGGTCGCGGTGGGGGAAGCCGCGACGGTGCTGCTGTTCCGCAATCTGCTGCCGCTGTCGGAAGGCGACAATGCGCTGCTGCGCGCCTTCGCCGACAGGCATGCGATCCACGCCTGGCTCCAGCCCGCAGGGCCGGAGACCGCGGCGCCGTTTCACCCCGACGTGCATGACGCTCTTTTCTACGACCTGCCGGAATTCGGCGTGCGGATCGCCTTCCAGCCGGGCGACTTCACGCAGGTCAACCCCGCGGTCAACCGCCTGCTGGTTTCGCGCGCCCTGCGCCTGCTCGACCCGCAGCCGGGCGAGCGCGTCGCGGACCTCTTCTGCGGCATCGGCAACTTCTCCCTGCCGCTCGCTACGCGCGGCGCCGACGTCATCGGCTTCGAAGGCAGCGCGCAGCTGGTCGATCGCGCGCGCGAGAACGCCGCGGCGAACAAGCTGGTGGCGCAGTTTGAAGTCGCGGATCTCTTCAAGCCCAACCTCGCGCACTACGGCCGCTTCGAAAAATTCCTCCTCGATCCGCCGCGCGAAGGCGCGATCAGCCTCGTCCACTCGCTGCCCGGGGACTGGCCGCGCCGCATCGTCTATGTCTCCTGCGACCCCGCCACCCTGGCACGCGATGCGGACGTTCTCGTGCACCAGAAAGGCTTCCAGCTATCGGTCGCGGGCGTGGTCAACATGTTTCCCCATACCGCGCACGTCGAATCAATCGCGCTCTTCGAGCGTAATTAATCCGTCCGTCCAGTCTTTTCGGCGAAGACCCGTCAATTCAGCCAGTTGTGTCCCGGCGCGCCATATATCACGTCCGTGGATTCCTCAACTCATTGATCGAGATGCTGATTTTCTCGATCAGTCCCATCATAGGCCGCAATACTTCTTATGAATGAACATTTGAGCGCACTATCCGATGACCTTTATTCTGGCTATAATCTGGCCAGAATGCGGTTCGAGATAGTTCTGGCTCCGGAGGCCGTAGAAGACCTGCGGAAGCTGAAGGCGGGAATTCGGACAACGGTAAAGGCAGCCGTCGAAACGCATTTGAGGGGCGAACCGACCAAGACTAGCCGTAGCCGAATCAAGCGCTTGCGCGGCATCGCGCGACCGCAGTACAGGCTCCGCGTCGAGGGGGTCCGTGTGTTCTACGATGTTTCGGGTTCGACCGTCGAGGTACTGGCGATCGTGCCTAAACCGGAGGCCGAGTCATGGTTGGCGCAGTTCGGAAATCCAAAATGAAGGAAGTGCCGCTCTCGGAGGTCAAAGACGACCTGTCGCGCTTTCTTCGGGAAGCGGAGACGCAGGAGGTCGTAATTACACGCCATGGCAAGCCGGCCGGCGTGCTGATCGGCTTCAAGTCGGAAGATGACTGGTTCGACTACCGTCTCGAGAACGATCCGCGGTTCTTGCAGCGCGTCGAGCAGGCTCGCGCCAGCTTCCGTGCAGGTCGAGGCGTCAAACTCGAAGATATCAAGTAGCGGCAAAAAAAAGGCGCCCGAAGGCGCCTTTTTTGCAACTCACAAGAGCTTCAGTCTTTCTCGCCGAAGAGGGCGAGCAGGATCTGCACCAGGCTGGTGAAGATGTTAAAGAGGCTCAGGTACACGCCCGTGGTCGCCATGACGTAGTTGGTCTCGCCGCCGGTCACGATCCGCGACAGGTCGTGCAGCAGGTAGAGCGAGAAGATCACCAGCACCAGGCTCGAGATCACGAGCCCGAACAGCGGCATCTGCAGGAACAGGTTCGCCACCGCCGCGCACAGCACCGCGATCATGCCGACGAAGAGGAACTTGCCCATGAAGCTGAAATCGCGCTTGGTGACGGTGGCGATCGTGCCCATGGTGAAGAAGATCACCCCGGTGCCGGCCGCCGCGAAGCCGACCAGCTGCATGCCGTTCTGCATCGTCAGCGCGTAGTTGAGCAGCGGACCGAGGAACCAGCCCAGCAGACCTGTCATGAGCAGCAGCAGGCCGATGCCGATCACGCTGTTGCGGAAGTGGACGATGCCGAATTGCAGGCCGATCACGGCGCCAAGCATGAGGAAGAAACTCATGATCGGGCTGCCGGTGATGAGCGAAGCCGTCGCCATGCCGAACCAGGCGCCGGCGAAGGTGGGCACCATCGTCAGCGCAAGCAGCAAATAGGTATTGCGCAGAACTTTCTGCGACTCGGGCGCGGCCGCTACTTCGCCGTAGCCGGTGTTGACTGATTGCAGTTCGGGTTGCATCCGTGCCTCCTAAAGTTGACGCTAGTATAAGACCATTGAACGGGATTAAAGTTTCAATCGAAAACCCATGTCCAACAACAGGTTAGAATGGGGGTGTTACCGCATTATTTCAAGGAGAGTTGGCAGAGCGGTCGAATGCGGCGGTCTTGAAAACCGTTAGCCCGCAAGGGCTCGGGGGTTCGAATCCCTCACTCTCCGCCACGTCCACCTTCCCCCTCCCGCATGGCCTTGATCGTGCAGAAATTCGGCGGCACCTCGGTTGGCTCCATCGAGCGCATCCGCAGCGTTGCTTGGCGCGTCGCCAAGTGGCAGTCGGCCGGCCACCGCATCGTGGTGGTGCCTTCGGCGATGTCGGGGGAAACCAACCGGTTGCTGTCGCTCGCGACCGGGGTGCAGGAGCATCCCGACCCGCGCGAACTGGATGTCGTTGCCTCGACTGGCGAGCAGGTGGCCGTCGGCCTGCTGGCGATGGCGCTGCTTGCGCTCGGGGTCAAGGCGCGCAGCTACACCGGCTGGCAGGTGAAGGTGCTGACCGATTCCGCGTTTACCCGGGCGCGCATCATTTCGATCGACGAGGTGCGCCTGCGCCAGGACCTGGAGAACGGCTGCGTCGCCGTGGTCGCCGGCTTCCAGGGCGTGGACGAGGCCGGCAACATCACCACGCTCGGCCGCGGCGGTTCGGATACCTCGGCGGTGGCGCTGGCAGCCGCGCTGGGGGCGGATGAGTGCCAGATCTACACCGATGTCGATGGCGTCTACACCGACGATCCGCGCATCGTGCCCGAGGCGCGGCGCCTCTCGACCATCAGCTTCGAGGAAATGATCGAGATGGCGAGCGCCGGCTCCAAGGTGCTGCAGATCCGCTCGGTCGAGTTCGCCGGCAAGTTCAAGGTGCCGACGCGCGTGCTCTCCAGCCTCACCGACCCGAAAATTCCGGTGGCGCAGGAGGCGCGCTCGGGCACGCTCATCACTTTCGAGGATGACCCGCACATGGCCATGGAAAAAGCAGTCGTCTCGGGCGTTGCGATGCAGCGCGACGAGGCCAAGATCACCGTGCACGGCGTGCCGGACAAACCGGGCATCGCCTACGCGATCCTCGGGCCGATCGCCGACGCCGGCATCAACGTCGACGTCATCGTGCAGAACGTCGGCCACGACGGCACCACGGACCTGTCCTTCACGCTCGCGCGCGCCGACATGAAGAAGGCGATGCGCATGCTCAACGACCAGGTCAAGCCGGCCATCAAGTGCCGCGAGATCACCGGCGACGATCGCATGGCGAAGGTCTCGGTGGTCGGGCTGGGGATGCGCTCG
>CAZTSJ010000127.1:0-7333 GCA_964616875.1 uncultured Bordetella sp.
TCGTCCGCGCGAAGCCGCACCGAGGGCGGAATCGTCACGCCAAGCGCCTTCGCGGCTTTTAAATTGACAATCAACTCGAACTTGGTGGCTCGCTCTATTGGCAGATCGCCCGGCTTTGCGCCTTTGAATATTCTGTCCACATAGCTTGCGGCGCGGTAGTACAGCGCGGGATAGCTGGCGGCGTACGAGATCAAACCGCCTGCGTCGATGAACTCCCTGCTCGCATACATCGCCGGCAGCCGGTGCCTCGCGGCCAGCGCCACGATGGCGGCGCGATTTGCCTGCGACAGGGCGCCGATCCCGACGATGATCGCGCCGACACGCTGTTTGACGGCAAGGTCGAATGCCGCCGGGAGTTCTTCCGATTTGCGGTAATCGAGGAGCTCCGTATCAACACCCAGAGAACGAGCGCTGGTCGCCATTTCTTCCCACGTGGCCCGACTGAGAGGGTGGCCCATGTCAAACAGCAATCCAATCCGGGTGATCTTTGGCAAGACCTCCTTGAGCAACTGAACGCGCTTGGCGATCAGGTCGATCGCAAACGGGTCGAGGCCAGTGACCTTTCCGCCGGGATGTGAAAGGGATTTCGCAAAGCCGCTTTCCACCATCGTGCTGGACGCCGCGGTGACGACTGGAATTTTCCCGTCGAGCTTGCTGGCCGCATGGGTGGCCGGAGTTCCCCGCGTCAAGATGACATCCACCTTCAGTCGCGCGAGTTCGCTCGCCAGCGCCTCGAATTTTTCCTGGCGACCGTCGGCCGAGCGATATTCGATCAGCAGATTCTTGCCTTCGACGTAGCCCAGTTCCCGCAGTCCTTTGCGCAATGCGTTGTAGCTCGCGCTGTTGAGATCTTTCGACGTCGTCTCGAGCACGCCGAGGCGCCACACCTTGCCCTGCTGGGCGAACAATGGGAGCGCTGACGACAAGGCACCCAGACCGAATCCGACCAGAACCTTCCGGCGCGTGATCATTCGATATTCAATGCCTGTTTGATCGGTGGTGCGGGAAAGTGAAAGCGCACCGGGCCGTCCGGTAGCGCCTTGAGGAACTGCTTCAGGTAGGGATCTTCCGAGGCGAGCAGCGCATCGGGCGTGCCCTCGCCCATCAGCTTGCCTTCCGCGATGACGTAGATGTAATCCACCAGCTTGAGCGATTCCGAGACATCGTAGGTGACGATGATCGAAGTCAGTCCGAGCGCGTCGTTCAACTTGCGCACCAGGGTCGCGATCACGTTGAGCGAAATCGGATCGAGGCCGGCGAAGGGCTCGTCGTACATCACCAGCATCGGGTCGGTCGCAATGGCGCGCGCCAGCGCCACGCGGCGCGACATGCCGCCCGAAAGATCGGTCGGCATCATGTCGCGCGCGCCGCGCAGCCCGACCGCATCGAGCTTCATGAGCACCAGCGCGCGCACCAGCTCCTCGGGCAGGTCGTAGTGCTCGCGGATCGCGAAGGCGATGTTCTCGAACACCGACAGGTCGGTGAAGAGGCCGCTCGACTGGAACATCATGCCCATCTTGCGCCGCAGCGCGTAGAGCTCGTCGGTGGGGAGCTTGTGCACCAGCTTGCCGTCGACCCTTATCCAGCCGCGCGCAGGTGCCAACTGGCCGCCGATCAGCTTGAGCAGCGTGGATTTGCCGCTGCCGCTGCCGCCGAGGATCGCCACCACCTTGCCGCGCGGGATCTTGAGCGACAGGCCGCGCAGGATCGGCAGCTCTCCGTAGGAGAAATGCAGCTCGGAAATCTCGACCAGGTCTTTGGCGTCGTCAGGCACGGGACATATTGTCAAGCCTCAGGCCCTAGAATGAAAGCGTGGCAAGCAATAGTTCGAAGCCATATGAAGGCCTGACGCCGGACGCGGTGCTGGATGCGCTCGAGAGCATCGGCCTGCGCGGCGACGGCCGCATGCTGGCCTTGAACAGCTACGAGAACCGCGTCTACCAGATCAGCCTGGAAGACGAATCTTACGTAGTGGCAAAATTCTACCGCCCGAACCGCTGGAGCGACGCGCAGATCCTCGAGGACCACGCGTTTTCGCTGGATTTGTCCGGCCGCGAGATTCCCGTCGTCGCGCCACTCGAGATCAAAGGCGCGACGCTGCACCAGTTCGCCGATTCCCGCTTCGCCGTCTTTCCGCGCCGGGGCGGCCGTTCGCCCGAACTGGAGGACGAGCAGGTGCTGGAGTGGATCGGGCGATTTCTCGGGCGCATCCATGCCGTCGGCGCGGTGCGGCCGTTCAAGCTGCGCCCGGCGCTGAACCTCGAGACCTTCGGCACCGAGCCGCGCAACTGGCTGCTCGCCTCGGGCATGGTGCCGGAGGATTTGCGCCAAGCCTGGCTCTCGACAGCGGACCTCGCGCTCGAAAGCGTTGCAAATCTGTTCAAGGTAATCACGCCCCGTTCAATCCGACTGCACGGGGATTGCCATGCCGGGAATATTCTCTGGACCCACGATGGGCCCCACTTCGTGGACCTGGACGACGCGCGCATGGGACCCGCGGTGCAGGATCTTTGGATGCTGCTGGCGGGGGACCGGGAGTCCGCCACCCGGCAACTCAAAGCCCTGGTGCAGGGCTACCGGCAGTTCCACGCCTTCAACCAGGAAGAGTTGGGCCTCATCGAGGCGCTGCGCACGCTGCGCCTCGTGCACTACTCGGCCTGGCTGGCGCGGCGCTGGGAAGATCCGGCGTTTCCGGCCGCGTTTCCCTGGTTCGGCACCCAGCGCTACTGGCAGGATCGCATCCTGGAACTGCGGGAACAGACTTCGAACATGGACGAAGCGCCGCTGGCCGTATAGATTCACGCCTTTTTCACGCGCCACCGGGACTCCGCCAGGCATGCTGCTTTTCGCCACCACCGTATTTACCAGCGCGTTTCTGCTGTTCCTGGTGCAGCCCATCATCGCCAAGCAGATCCTGCCCTGGTTCGGCGGCAATGCCTCGGTCTGGACGGTGTGCATGGTGTTCTTCCAGCTGCTGCTGCTGGGCGGCTACGCCTACGCCGATGCGCTGGTGCGCAAGTGCGCGCCGCGCACGCAGGCGATCGTGCACTCGGCGTTGCTCGCGGCCAGCCTCGCCTTCCTGCCGATCCTTGCCGCCGAGAGCTGGAAGCCGGCGCCCGACACCGAGCCGACCGCGCGCATCCTGCTGCTGCTCGCATCGACCATCGGCCTGCCCTATTTCATGCTCTCGACCACCGGGCCGCTGGTGCAGGCCTGGTTCGCCCGCAGCTTCCCGAGCGCGACCGTGTACCGCCTGTTTGCGCTCTCCAACTTCGCCTCGCTGCTGGCGCTGATCGCCTATCCGCCGCTGATCGAGCCGGCGATTTCGCTGCAGGCCCAGTCCTGGGCCTGGAGCGCGGTTTACCTGGTGTTCGCGGTGCTGTGCGCCGCTTCGGCGTGGCTGGCGGCAAAGCATCCTGCGGCAATGAAAGATCTTGAATCAGAGAAAACAAGTCAAGAAAAAGAAGCTTCGAACCCCCGTGCCACGGATTACCTGCTCTGGCTGGCGCTCTCTGCGCTCGGTTCGCTCATGCTGCTGGCCGTCACCAGTCATATCACGCAGAACGTGGCCTCGGTGCCCTTCGTCTGGATCGTGCCGCTGGTGCTGTACCTGCTCTCCTTCATCCTCGTCTTCGACGTGGGCGGGGCGCGTGCGAAAAGCGGCTGGTACGCCCGCGCCTGGGGATTGCCGGTGCTGTTCGCGCTCATGCTCGGCATGTCCTGGTTCCTGTACCAGAACCTCGGCGTGATGGACATCCGCTACTCGATCGCGCTCTACAGCGCGGGACTGTTCGCCGCCTGCATGTTCTGCCACGGCGAGCTCGCCGCGATGCGCCCCGCGCCGAGGTATCTGACGCGCTTCTACCTCATGATTTCCATCGGTGGCGCCGCCGGCGGCCTGTTCGTCGGCCTCATCGCGCCGCGCATCTTCACTACTTTTATCGAACTGCCGCTCGCGCTCGTGGTCTGCGGCGCGCTGGCGGCCGTGCTCAGTTGGCGCTCGTTGCCGGCAGGACCGGGATTTTCCTCGAAAAAAATAATTCTTCTCGTGACACCGGTGATAGCGCTCGCGGTGACCGCCATCGTGGGCTGGCACGGCTACAAGTACTACGAATACATCCACAGCAACGCGATCGTGATGAAGCGCAATTTCTACGGCACGCTGCGCGTCAAGGAGTACGACCGCGGCGGCGACGAGCAGATGACGCGCGCCCTGGTGCACGGCGTCATCAACCACGGCTGGCAGTACACCGATCCGGCCCTGCGCACGCAGCCGATCAGCTACTTCGGCCCGGGCTCGGGCATCGCCAAGGCGCTGGAGTACTACGACCAGGGGCCGCGCCGCGTCGGCGTCATCGGGCTGGGCGTGGGCGTGTTCATGGCCTGGGGCAGGCCCGGGGACAGCTTCCGCGTCTACGAACGCGATCCGGACGTGGTGCGGATCGCGCGCGAGCAGTTCTACTACCTGTCCGATTCGAAAGCGAAGATCGAGGTCGTCACCGGTGACGGGCGCCTCAACATGGAGCGCGACGCGCCGCAGCGCTTCGACCTGATCTCGGTGGACGCGTTCTCCAGCGGCTCGATCCCGATCCACCTGCTGACGCGCGAAGCATTGCAGGCCTACAAGCGCCACCTCGCGCCCGGCGGCGTGGTGGTCTACAACGTCACCAACCGCTTCGTCAATCTCGCGCCGCTGCTGAAACTCGTCGCGGAAGCCGAGGGCATGCAGGCGCTGCTCATCAACGACGAGCCCTCGGAGGAGAAATACTCCGGCACCGCCTACGTGCTGGTGACCGACAACGCCAAACTGCTCGCCGACAAGCGCTTCGAGAATGCCGACGACATCGAGCCGATCCCCGGCCTCTCCGCCTGGACCGACACTTTCAACAACCTGTTCAAGGTCGTGCGCTGATTATTGCTTTCCGGGCATGCCGCTGTCGCGCAGCACGTCGCAGACCTGGACACGGTACTCAAGGTAGAAATCCTTCCGCCCCTTCTTCTTCGCCTCGACGTGTGCCGGAAGCACGCTCCACGCCCGCTGCGCCTCCGCCGACTCAAACTCGACGATGGTGACGCGCTCGCCGTCCTCCGCAACGAAACCCTTGTGCGAGAGGTACCCTGGCATCTCCTTCGCAAGAGCGCTCATGCGGCCGGCCCACTGCAGGTACTCTTCCTGCACTTCGGGCCTTACTCGCGAACGAAACACGGTAACGATCATTGCATTCCTCCTTGGATCGAGACGATGGCAGGTTACTCCTTGAGGTCGTCGAGCGCGCTTTCGAGGTGGGCGGTGTCGGCCCAGGCGCGGATCCGCCAGCCGGCGGGTGTCACTTCGATGCGATTCAGGCCGGCGTTGGGAATGCCGAAATTACGTTCGGCGCTCAGGTGCAGGCCGGTGATAAAGCGGTAGAGCTTGTCGAGCACGCCGCCGTGGGTAAATACGAGAATGCTCTTGCCATTATTTTGATTCACGATCTTTGAAATGACGGCAATGCTTCTGGCGGAAAAATCCCGCAGGCTCTCGCCGGTGCGGAACGCGTAGTCGGGTTCGCGCGCCTCGAAGCGCGCGTAGTCATCAGGGTAGCGGACCTTCACCTCGGCATAGGTGAGCCGCTCGAAAATGCCGTAGTGCCTTTCGCGCAGGTCTTTCTCCAGGATCATTTTTTTTGCAAGAGAAATCGCGACCGGATCCCCAGTCTGCCGAGCGCGCACCAAGTCGCTCGAGTAGATCGCGTCGAAGCGCTCGCCCAGCAGCGCCGCGCCTACCGCCTGCGCCTGCCGCAAACCGATATCGTTCAGCGGAATGTCGAGCTGCCCCTGCACGCGATGCTCCGCATTCCAGGCGGTCTCGCCGTGGCGCACGATACAAAGCCGTGTGCTCATCGCTTGCCCGCCCCCATCCAGGCGATGGCGCCGACGACGACGAAGGCGCCCGCGATCTGCAGCGGCGCCACAGCCTGGCCGAGGATCAGCCAGGCGAGCCCCAGCACCGCGATCGGCTCGAAATTGAGCACCGCTGCGTTGTTGACCGCGCCCAGGCGCGGCAGCAGCACGAACACCGAAGTGATGGCGATGGCGTAGAAAACCGTCAGCAGCGCAATCGCGATCCAGCCGGTGCGATCCACCGGCAGGGCGAAGGCGTCGGCGAGCGTGCCGCCGGCGAGCGTCACCACTGCCACCACGCACATGGACAGAAAACTGCGCAGCCGCCCGTCCATGCTGCCGAGCCACCGGGTCATGAGATACAGCGCCACGGCGAACGAGACCGAGGCGCCCAGCGCCCAGAGCACACCGACGCCGAGCTCGGCCCAGCGTCCGGCAATGTCACCGCTCTTGCCCCAGACATCCAGCGCGAGCGCGAGACCAAGCAGGGCCACCGGCATGGCAAGCAGCACACGCCGCGTCGGCCGCTCGCCGCCCGCGACCCATGAGGTCAGCGCGAGAAGCATCGGAAAAGTCTGGAATACGAGCAGCGCCAGCGCGACCGGGATCACCGCCACCGCGGAGTACAGGCAATAGCTTTGGATCGCGATCAGCAGGCCGATGAGCACCGACCGCGCAAACGTTCCTCCCGAAACTTTTAAGGAGATTCCATTGAACAAAAGCAAAGCAAGGACAATCAGCGCCGTCCCGGTGGAGCGGAACGCTACCGCGGTCGTGACGTTGCTGCCGTGATCGAAAGCGACGCGCGCGGCGATGTGGTTGCCGCCGAAAACGGTGGCGATCACAAGCAGCAGCGCGATCCCGACCCAGCGGGGAATCGGCGGGTGGACCAACGCCGGCTCAGTCCGACTTGATACCGCTGTCCTTCACTATCCTGCCCCAGTGCGCCAGCTGCTCCAACGTCCACTTCTGCAGCGCTTCCGGGGTGCTCACGTTCAGGTCCATGCCGAGGCCCTCGGAGAGCGTCTTGCGCACGTCGGGCAGCGAGAGCACGTTGGTCAGCTCCGCATGAAACCGGTCGATGATCGGCTTGGGCGTGCCCGCAGGCGCGTAGATACCCCACCAGGCGTACGCGGTCAGGCCTGGGAAACCTTGCTCGATCAGCGTCGGCACGTCCGGCAGCGCTTGCGCGCGCTGGTGGCCCGTGGTGGCGATCGCGCGCATCTTGCCGCCGCGCACCTGCGGCGAGAGCAGCGCGACCGAGCCGATGCCCATGTCAATCTGGCCGCCGAGGATGTTCTGGTTCATCGGCCCGCCGCCGGCGAAGGGAACGTGCGTGATCTTGAAGCCGCCCATCTGCTGCGCCTGCACCAGCAGAAGGTGGCCGAGCGTGCCGTTGCCAATCGATCCGATGCTGACCGATTCAGGCCTGGCCTTCGACGCCGCCACC
>CAZTSJ010000128.1:0-6993 GCA_964616875.1 uncultured Bordetella sp.
CGCCCCGGCCGGCTCGGATGTCGCCGTGAGCGCGGTCAAGCAGATGCTCGCCGCCGCGAACTCGGCCTACGACAACTTCAACAAGGTCACCAAGCAGGCGACCGAGATCGCGGAAGCCAACGTTGCCGCCGCGACCGAGACCGTGAAGGGCATGACCAAGTCCAAGAAAGCCGCCTAAGTTTTCAGGCACAGCAGTAACGAAAAGCCCCGCCTGGCGCGGGGCTTTTTTTCGCCTGTCGCCGCGCAATCAGGGCTGTACCGTCACTGCCGCCGAGCAGTCCCTGCCACCGGCGTCGCAGATGGTGCGCCCCACGCGCCGCGAAGCGATCGCCGAGCAGGCCGCGCCCAGCAGCACCGACAGGTCGAGCTGCTGGCTGAGGGTCGCGGTAGCGCCGGGGGCGATCGGCCGCGCGATGCCGTCGCGGTAGCGCGAGCGCAGTTCCACCGTGCGCTCCTGCCCGCCGCGTAGCGCCACCACTACGTCGACCTGCAGGAAATCGATCGCCTGCGCCGACGCGTTCACCGCCACCAGGCTCGGCACGCAATTGCCGTAGACCATCGCGTCCTCGCCCCGTTTGACTGAGATGCCATTGGCCGCGAGGGCCGCGCCAGCGATTCCGGCAACGGCCACCACAAACATAACGAGTGATTTCGAAGATTTCATTCAATCACCCGGTCGGCGCGCAACAGCACCGACTGCGGAATATTGAGGCCGATGGCCTTCGCGGTCTTGGCGTTGACCGCCAATTCATAGCGGGTGTACTGGTGAAACGGCAGCTCGCCCGCCTTGGCGCCTTTGGCAATCCGGTCGATGAAATCGGCCATCGTACGAAAAGTTTCGGCGGTCGTGAAGTTGTAAGTCATCAGGCAGCCTGCCTCAACGACCTCCTGGTGCCCGCAGGCGGTCGGCATGCGGCTCGCGACCGCGAACTCGCCGATTGACGCTCTCAGGGCGAATGCGGTGGGACTGGATTCGAAATAAACCGCGTCCGGCTTCTCCCGCCTCACAGCGGCGAACGCCTCGCCGAAGCCGCTGGCCTTGCTCTCGATGTACACGGGCTGCAGATTGAGCTTTGTCGCGGCTTCGCGCAACGACTTTCCCCAGAGACCGTCCCACCACTCACGGTTGGCAACGAAGGCGACGCGCCGCATGTTCGGCACCAACTCGCGCAGCAGCTCCAGCCGCTTCTGCTCTACGGTGATGGTCCCGGCGGCGAAGATTCCATTGATATTGCCGCCGGGCCTGTTGAGGCTTTGCACGACCCCCCTCACGAGCGGATCGCCGGCCGTCGAGAATATCGGAATGGTGGTGGTCACCTTGGCTGCGATCTGCGCCATGCCGATGAAACCAACAACGATCACGTCGGTTTTGAGGCGGACGAGGTCGGCGACGATGTCGGGTATCCGCTCCATTACCCCTTCCGCCGTGCGGGGATCGTAGATCAGATTCCGGCCTTCCACATAGCCGCGCTCCCTCAGCGCTTGCAGTATTGCGCGCCTCACGGGATTCGCAGTGTCCGCAATCTCGGAGACCGAACTGGACGGACTGATAACGGCGACCCGATAGAGCTTTTCCGCCGATTGGGCTTGCAGGCCGAGGGGCGTTCCCGAGCCAAGCGCCAGAAGTGCAAGTACCGCATTACGCCTGTTCATCCGATCCCCCTCAGGTGCTCAAAGTACTTCTGTCCTCGAAGCGTCCGCCCAACTCCTGGATTCCCCGCCGGATGTCGGCGATCGCGGGTTCGACTTCCGCCGGTACGCCGCGCACGCCAAGCTCGATGTGGCGGCGCGAGGCATCGGCTGCGTCCGCGCCCATGCTGGGCAGGCTGAAGGCCTTCAGGCCCTTGTACTTCGCGTTGATCTCCTCCATCAGCGGCGCGATGGTGGATTCGGGCAGGTAGACGATCACCGAGGCCTCGGCCCAGCGGTCGCGATCGAAAAGGCTTCGGTATTTCGTGTCCAGCACCCACTCCAGCATCGGCCAGGCCATCTGCGGAAAACCGGGCACGAACCAGTGCTCCCGCACACGGAACCCCGGAATGCGGTTGAACGGGTTCGGAATGATCTCGGCGCCGAGGGGAAACTCGCCCATTTTCAGGCGCTGCGGCGTGGTCTCGCCGCCGAAACGGCCGCGGATCTCGCGCTCGGCCTCCGGATGCAGCGCAAGGCCGACGCCGAGCGCGGCGGCGGCGCACTGGCGCGTGTGATCGTCGGGCGTGGCGCCGATGCCGCCGAACGAAAACACCACGTCGCCCGCGGCGAAGCTGCGCCTGAGCGCCGCGGTCAGGCGTTCCGGGTCGTCGCCGTGGTATTCACACCAGGCCAGGCGCAGGCCGCGCTGCGCGAGCGCCTGAATGATGAACGAGAGGTGCTTGTCCTGGCGCTTGCCGACCAGGATTTCATCGCCGATGACCAGGGCGCCGAATGCCATGCCGGCATTCTAAGCGCCGATCAGGCCGCCTTTTTAGCCCATTTTTCGAGCTCGTCCCAGCCGCCGATTCGCCGGCCATTCACGAACACCTGCGGCACGGTGCCTGCGCCCGTGATCGCGCCGACGATCCGGCTGCGGTTGGCGTTGCCCAGCGACACTTCGGCATAGTCATAGCCCAGCTCCGTCAGCAGCTTCTTCGCCCGCGTGCAGTAGCCGCAGCCCTCGCGCGTCAGGATTGCCACCTGGTCGGGCTTCTTCGCCTTCGGCGCAACGTAGGCGAGCATGGTGTCAGCGTCCGATACTTCGAACGGGTCGCCGGGCTTCTGTGGCTCGATGAACATCTTCTCGACCTCGCCATCCTTCACCAGCATTGAATAGCGCCACGAGCGCTTGCCGAATCCGAGCTCGGCCTTGTCCACCAGCATGCCCATGGCCTCGGTGAACTCGCCGTTGCCGTCGGGCAACATGGTGACGTTGTCGCATTCCTGGCCCGCCGCCCACTCGTTCATGACGAAGGCGTCATTCACCGATACGCAGACGAGCGCATCCACGCCGTTGGCGAAGAACGCGGGCGCGAGCTCGTTGTAGCGCGGCAGATGGGTCGAGGAGCAGGTCGGGGTGAACGCACCGGGGAGTGAAAACACCACCACGGTCTGGTGCTTGAAAATGTCGCTGCTGGTCACATTCTTCCAGTCATTGCCGCTACGGGTGCGAAATACGACATTCGGGACGTTCTGGCCTTCACGGTTCATGGGCTGCCTTTGTATTGGTTAAAACGATGTATGCCCACACTGTATGGGCACCATCCTCTCTATTCCAATACTTTGTCAGGATGCTTATAATAGCTATAGCCTATGACTCTTACGGAACTCAGGTACGTGGTGGCCGTGGCGGAAGCGCGCCATTTCGGCCGCGCGGCCGAACGTTGCTTCGTCAGCCAGCCCAGCCTGTCGGCCTCGGTCAAGAACCTCGAAGAGGAACTCGGGGTGACGCTGTTCGAGCGTGGCAAGCGCGGCGTGTTTCTCACCGAGGCCGGCGAACGGATCGTGGCGCAGGCGCGCCGCACGCTGGAAGAAGCCGAGCGCGTGAAAACCGTGGCGCGCCAGGGCCGCGACCCGCTCAAGGGCGTGCTGCGCCTGGGGATCATCCACACCATCGCGCCCTACCTGCTGCCGCAGCTGGTGGCGGCGCTGCGCCGCAGCGCGCCCGAGATGCCGCTCGACGTGGAAGAGAGCACCACGGCCAACCTGGACCGCATGCTGAAGGCGGGTGAGCTGGAGGCCGTGATCCTCGCCCTGCCCTACGCAGGTCCCGGCATCGAGGCGGTGCCGCTTTACGAAGAGAAGTTTCGCTTCGTCGCCCCGGCGAAGCACGCGCTCGCGCGCAGGAAGTCGGTCGCGGTGGAGGAGCTGGACGCGGGCGAGCTGCTCCTGCTCCCGGTGGGCCATTGCTTTCGCGACCAGGTGCTCGACGCCTGCAACGAATTCTCGCGTCCGCCCGAAGCCGGCCGCCAGGGCAATTCGCTCGAAACGCTGCGCAGCATGGTGGCCTCGGGGCTGGGCGTCTCGGTGCTACCGGCAACCGCGCTCACGGCGCGGCACCTCAGCCCCCTGGTGAAATCGGTCGAATTCGCCGCGCCCTGTCCGGTGCGGCGCGTTGCGCTCGCCTCGCGCAGCGGTTTCCACCGCCCCGCGGCGCTGAAGAAAGTGGTGGACGCCGTGCGGGGACTGGACCTGCCCGTGAAAGCGCTCTAGCGCAGGCCTAGAGGCGAACGGCCTCGCCCTCGATCGGAGCCTGGCGGCGCGCGTCGAGCTCGGCGAGCAGGAAATGTATGAAAGCGAGGCCGAACAGCACCGGGGCAACGAAACCGACGAAGGGTATGTAGGCAAGCAGCGCGAGGAACGCGCCCAGCGCGTAGAGCGTGCCGCGCCGCGCGGCGAAAATCTGCCTCATCTCGTCTGCGGTCGCGTGCTCCGCGAGCGCGTCGTAGCGCAATACGCGCTGGTTCAGCCAACCCATGATGGCTACCGGAATCAGCGGCCAGAGCGGCGGCACCAGCCAGAACGGAACCGAGAGCAGGCCGAGGCCGACAAGGCCCGCGAGCGCAACCACCCCGTTCCAGGCGCTGCCCGCAAAGCTGCCGCCCTGCCGGCGCGCAAGCTGTGGAAAATTCCGCTGCGCCACGTGCTCGACCATCGCCGGCATGCCGAACACGCTCAGGATCAGCAGCGCCGTCAGCCAGACCAGCGGTATGAAGGCCAGAAACACCAGGATCTTCGCGGCAATCGTGACGGCGTCGCTGAAATCCCAGCGCATGAAGAATGTTCCGCTCTGTATCCATTGCTGCATCCAGCTCGACAGCGTTGCGACGACCTGCGCGCCGGTAAACAGGAGCACGGTGGACCAGATGGCAACCGCGATCAGCATGGGCCAGATCATCAGCCAGAGCATGCGCGGATGCAGCAGGTTGACGAACGCAATCATCAGCGAACGGGGGACGGAGTTCATTTCCTCATACTGTGCCACAGCTTTGCGAGACGCTTGGCCGAGACCGGCACCGGGGTCTTCAGCTCCTGCGCGAACAGCGACACCCGCAGTTCCTCCAGCAGCCAGCCGAATTGTTCGAGTTCGGCCGCCGCGCGCAGCGGCCCGCCCAGCTTCGCGCGCCCGGCTAGTTCCCGGCGCAACGCCTGTTCCAGCGGCGCCAGCTCGGCCATGCACTGCGCATCGCGCGCCGCGCTTTTTTCCGGCACGGCGCGCAGCTTGTCCAGCCGCAGGACCGCGGCCTTGAGGTAGCGCGGCAAGTGCTGCAGGCGCTGCCACGGGGTACGGGAGAGAAATCCGTCCCGCAGGAGGCGTTCAATTTGCTGCTTCACGTCCTCGGCCGCCTGCGGGCTGGCCTTGCGCATCGCGGCGATACGCTTTTGCACCTGGGCGTACTCGGCGAGGATGGTCGCCGCGAGCCGCTGCATTTCCTGCGCGATGAGGTTCAGCCGGCTGCGGCCTTCCTGCACGCGCCGGTCGAACTCGGCCTGCTGCATCGGCAGCGACTCGGCGAGGAACGTCCGCTCGAGCGCCGCCAGGATGATGTCGTCCCTTAGCGCCGGGAGGGACATGAGCGCCATGTCCTTCGCAAGACCTTTGTCGATTTCACGCAAGCGGTCGCGAAAAGCGAGCGCCAGCAGGCGCAGCACCCCGGCGCGATGGACTTCGCGCGCGCGTTCCGGTGAATCGAACACCTGCAGGCTGACGCCCTCGCCCAGATCGAGCAGCGCCGGATACCCGACCAGCGTCTGTCCGCCACTGCGGATCTCCATCACTGCCTCGAGATCGCCGAAGGTCCAGCGCTCATGGCGTTCAGCGTTTTGCGTTTGACTTTCGTTTGCAAGGATTTTTTCAATCTTGAATCCAAATTCCCCTTTCAAAACCACCAGATTCCTGCCCATCGCCAGTTGCCGGCCGTCTTCGTCCACGATGCGGAAGTTCATCTGCAGGTGCAGCGGCGCCGAATCCGGCCGGAAGGCATCGGCAGGTACTTCGAGATTGAACTCGGCGCGGATGTAACGCGCGAGCGCCGCGGCGAGCGGCGTATCCGAAGGCGCTACGGCCGCGGCAAACGCCTGCGCGAACTCCGCCAGCGGGCCCAGCTTGTGGCGCAGGCGCTGCGGCATGCCCTTGGCGTATCCCTGGACTTTCTCCTTCAGCAGTCCCGGCACCAGCCATTCGCAGCGCGCCGCCGGCACCTGATCGAGCAGCGCAACCGGCACCGTCAGCGTCACGCCGTCCTTCGGCGCACGCGGCTCGAAGTGATACTCGAGCACGAGCCGGTTGGGCCCGAGCTGGAAGTCGTGCGGAAAATTCTCGGTGGTGATTCCCGCCGCCTCGTGGCGCATCAGGTCTTCGCGCCGCAGCTGCAGCAGGCTGCCCTGCGCGCGTTCGGCCTCCTTGTGCCACTTCTCGAAATCGGCGCCATTGGTGATGCCCTCGGGCACCCGGGCGTCGTAGAAAGCGTAGATGAGTTCGTCGTCGACCAGGATGTCCGGCCGGCGCGACTTGTGCTCGAGCCGCTCGATCTCCTGCAGCAGCCGCTGGTTGTGCGCCAAAAACGGGGGAGGGGCCCTGTTTTCCCTCCCGGACGGCGCCCGCGTCTCGAATTCGCCCTCGACCAGCGCCGAGCGCAGGAAGATCTCGCGCGACAGCTTCGGCTCGATCGGCCCGTAGTGCACGCGCCGGTCGGCGTACACCGGCAGGCCGTAGAGCGTGCCACGCTCCGCGGCCACCACCTGGGCGCGCGCCTTCTCCCAGTGCGGCCGCTCGCGGTGGCGCTTGATGAGATGCGCGCCGAGTTCCTCGATCCAGCGCGGATCCACGCTCGCCACGTTGCGCGCGAAAAGCCGGGTGGTTTCCACCAGCTCCGCGGCCATGATCCACTTGCCAGGCTTCTTCGTGCCCGAGCCCGGGTGCACCCAGTACTTGATGCCGCGCGCGCCGGTGTAGTTGTTGTCCGGTTCGTCTTTCATGCCGACGTTCCCAAGCAGGCCGCAGAGCAGCGCACGGTGGAG
>CAZTSJ010000129.1:0-12770 GCA_964616875.1 uncultured Bordetella sp.
TCCTGGGGTCGCCGCGAGCGATTGTCTCACGCGGCTATCGGGGCTGCGTGTATCGGTGGCGGGCAAAATGCCTGCGGTTGGCTTCAAACACGCTCCGGAACGTTTCCGAGGCCAGACGCTTGGTCTGCGTATTATAGCGGCCACAGTGATAAACTTACGCCCTTTTTCCGGACAGCGTGGGGAAATGGCTAAAGTCCTGGCAACGGAAGTTCGCGCCGGCAATCTGATCGAATGGGACAAGCGCGTCTGGCGCGTCCTCAAGTCCCATCACGTTCATGTCGGCGGCCGCGGCGGCGCCTTCATGCAGGTCGAGATGAAGGACATCGAGGCCGGCACCAAGACCAATCAGCGCTTTCGCACCGAGGACAAGGTCGAGCGTGCATTCGTCGATCCGCGCGAGATGACGTTCTCCTACCAGGACGGCGACACCTACGTCTTCATGGACAAGGAGAATTACGAGGAGTTGCGCCTATCCGCCGAGTTTCTGGAAGGCCAGTCGGGCTACCTGCTGCCGAACTCGGACGTGCAGGTGAATTTCCACAATACCCGCCCCATCGGCGTCGAACTGCCGCCGTCGGTCAACCTGACCGTGACCGATACCGAGCCCGGCATCAGGAACGCGACCGCGACCAATACCTTCAAGCCCGCGACCACGGAAACCGGCCTCATCGTCCAGGTGCCGCCGTTCATCAACAACGGCGAGAAGATAAAGGTCAGCACGAACGACGGATCCTATATGGAGCGTGCTTAGGGAATTTCCTCCAGAGTCGCGAGCGCTTCCCGGTAGGCGACGCTCTTCCTCAGGTCGCGCCCGCCGCGGCGGCGCATTTTTTCAATTCTTTCTGGAACGGCAACCGGCGTTGCAGCGAGCGAATCGAGCAACTTCCCCTGCCCTTGCGGATTCTGGCAAAGCAGGACCATGTCGCAACCCGCAGCCAGCGCTGCTTTCGCCCGCTCGGGGATCCCTCCCGCCGTGCTTGCCCCTTCCATGGCAAGGTCGTCGCTGAAGATCAGACCCTCGAAGCCGAGTTCTCCGCGCAGCACGCCCTGCAGCCAGTAGCTGGAATAACCGGCGGGTTCCGCGTCGGCCTGGGGGTAGATCACGTGCGCGGGCATCACTGCCGCGAGTCCGGCCTTGATCGCCGAGCGATAGGGCAGCAGATCCTTGCGGCGGATGTCCTGCGACGGTCGTGGGTCTGACGGTACCGCGGTATGCGAATCCGCCGCCGCGTAGCCGTGTCCCGGGAAATGCTTGCCGACTGCTGCCATCCCGCCCGCGGCGAGCCCCTCTATGAGCTGCACGGCGAGCGCGCCGACCGCGTTGGGATCGTAATGGAACGCCCGGTGGCCGATTACGGCGCTGGAACCAAAGTCCAGATCCAGCACCGGGGTGAAGCTGAAGTCCACGCCGTGGGCGCCCAGTTCGGCCGAGATCACTGTGCCCACCGCCCTGGCGGCGCGCCGCGCCGACTCGCGGTCGCGGTCCCACAGCACGCCGAGCCTGCGCATCGGCGCAATGGTCGTGAATCCCGCGCTAAAGCGCTGCACGCGCCCGCCCTCATGGTCGACGCTGATCGGCAGTTCCGGCTCCCGCAGAGCGGCGATCTCCTCGGTGAGCGCGTGCAACTGCTCCGGGGTCTCGAAATTGTGCGCGAACAGGATCACGCCGCCGGCGGCCGGGTGCCGCAGGCGCCTGCGATCGTCCTCGGTAAGCGCGGGTCCGGTCGGGTCGAGAACCACCGGACCCAGCGGGATTTTCAGCCTTCGCATTCCAGGATCACGGTCGCCGAGGCGATTTGCCGCTCGTCGGTCAGCGACAGGTGGGCGCCCTGGATTTTTCGCTTCTCGAGAAAGAGCTTCAAGGCCGGGGAAAACTCCAGTACCGGCTTGCCCGACTTGAGATTCTCGACCCAGACGCCGTGCCAGTTGGCCGGCGCATGGATTCCCGTGCCGAGCGCCTTGCTGAAGGCTTCCTTGGCGGCAAAACGCTTCGCCAGGTAGGCAACGGGCTGCTTGTGAACGCGGAAACGCCTGAGCTCGGGCTCGCACAGGATGCGCCGCGCGAAGCGCTCGCCGAAACGCTTCAGCGCCCTGTCGATGCGCTGGATTTCGATCAGATCGGTGCCGACGCCGTAAATCATCGGGCTGCGCCAGTAATCAGGCGTTTCATCTCCCTTACCGCCTCGCGCATGCCGACGAACACCGCGCGCGACACGATGGCATGACCGATATGCAGTTCCCGGACCCCGGGCAGGCGCGCCACCGGCTCGACGTTGAAGTAGTTCAGGGCATGGCCGGCATTGAACCGCATGCCGAGCGCGCGAATTCTCTCACCGGCTTTTCTTATCTTTTTTAACTGAAAAACAACTGCCGGACTTTCGGCGTCGCGCCCCTTGGCGTGGAAGGCGTGCGCGTAGGGCCCGGTATGCACCTCGCAGACCGACACGCCGATGCGCTTGGCGGCTTCGACTTGCCGCATATCGGCATCGATGAATACAGACACGACGATGCCTGCGTGCTTGAGTTTGGCGACCTTATTTTTCAAGGACTTTTGCTGGGAGAATACGTCGAGGCCCCCTTCGGTGGTGACTTCGTGCCGTCCTTCGGGCACCAGCATCGCCATTTCCGGCTTGATGCGGCGCGCGATCGCGACCATTTCGGCGGTCGCCGCCATCTCGAGGTTGAGCTTGATATGCGTCAATTCCCTCAACCGGGCGACGTCCCTGTCCTGGATGTGGCGCCGGTCCTCGCGCAGGTGCACCGTGATGCCGTCCGCGCCGCCCAGGTGCGCCTCCACCGCGGCCCAGACCGGGTCGGGCTCATACGTGAGCCGAGCCTGGCGCACGGTGGCGACGTGGTCGATGTTGACGCCGAGTTCGATCACAGGTCCTGCAGCTCCGCAAGCACGGCGCGCGTGTGCAGAATCTGGCCCCCGAGGCGCTCGGCAATCAGCGCGCGCATCAGCTGCCGCGCTTCCTCGCGCGTGCGCGAGTTGTCATAGTTGTCCGCCGCCATGTCGAGCAATGTCCTGCCGCTGATCACCGCATCTCCGTCGGTGCGCCGGGTTTCGACGGGTCCGCGGTCGGCCTCGTAGGCATAGTGCTTCGCCGCCTCGATCTGTGCCCCGTTTGCCGCGTCCCGGTCGAGCACGGGAGCATACCCGAGTTCGGCGAGCATCCTGCGCTCGAAGCCGCGCAGGATGGCCGAATTCTCCGCGCCGCGCAGCGCGCCAGCGCCTGCACTGGAGCCCAGCCGCGCGAGCGCGGCACTGTACGCGTCGAACAACGCCTCGTGCGGATCATCGCGCGGCAGCAGGCGCAGCAGCAGTTCGTTGATGTAGAAACCGCACATCAGGCCGACACCCGAGAGCGAAGCCTGCCCGCCACCCCACTCCGCGGACATCAGGGTACCCAGCTCGGTGGACGCGGACCAGGTCAATTGCAGCGGATGAAAGGCAAGCAGCACGCCGCGCATCGTAGAGCGTGGCCGGCGCGCGCCGCGCGCCAGCAGACCCACGCGGCCGAACCCGCGCGTGAACACTTCCACGATCAGGCTCGTCTCCTTGTATGGGTAGGCGTGGAGGACGAATCCGGGCTCGTGCTCGGCGCGGCGCTTCATGGCGTTGGCCTAACGGTACCCGAGTTGCCGCAACAGTCGTTCATCCCCGGTCCAGTCGCGCTTCACTTTCACCCAGACGCCGAGGTAGACCTTGCCGCCGAAGAGGCGCTCCATGTCCTTGCGCGCCGCCGTCGAAACGCGTTTAAGCAGCTCTCCCTTGACGCCGATCACGATCGGCTTCTGGCTCTCGCGCTCGACCCAGATCGTGGCCTCGATGCGCCGCAGGCCCTTACCCCTGCCCTTCGGCGCCTCGTCCTTGAAGCTCTCGAGCGACACGTCACAGCGGTACGGCAGTTCCTCGCCGAGCAGGAGGAACAGCTTTTCGCGCAGGATTTCGGCGGCGAAAAAGCGCTCGTCGCGATCGGTAAGCTGTTCCGCGGGATACGCCGCCGGAGCTTCGGGCAGCAGCTCCGCCAGCACGCGCAGCAGTTCGGGCAGATTTTTGCCGCTGCGCGCCGAGACCGGCACGATGGCCGCGAATTCACGCTCTTTCTGCAGCCGCTCGAGGAAGGGCAGCAGTTCCAGCTGATCCTGCAGCAGGTCGATCTTGTTCACCGCCGCGACCACGCTCTGGGCCGGGGGAATGCGTTCCAGAACCTCGCGGTCGGGTGCGCCGTAGCGGGTCGCCTCGACGACGAACACCACCGCGTCGCAGTCCCGCGCGCCCTCGGTCGCCTGGCGATTCAGCGAGCGGTTCAGGATGTTCACGTGCTTGGTCTGATAGCCCGGCAGGTCGACGAACACATACTGGCAATTTTCGGCGCTCAGGATGCCGTTCACCGAGTGGCGCGTGGTCTGGGCCTTGGGCGAGACGATGGCGAGCTTGTGCCCGACCAGTTTGTTCAGCAGGCTCGATTTTCCGGTGTTGGGGCGGCCGGCGATCGCCACCCTGCCGCAGTGAAATGCGCTCATTCCCCGCTCATGACTCCAGCAGCCTGAGCAGGTTTCCGGCTGCCTGCTGCTCGGCACGCTGGCGCGAGCTGCCGCTCCCCGTCGCCTTGAGCTGGAGCTCGTGCACCGCGCACTCCACTTCGAAGGTCAGGCTCTGCTTCGCACCGGTCTCGGCGAGGACCCGGTACTGGGGCTTCGCGCGGCGCTTGGCTTGCAGGGTTTCCTGCAGGCGCGTTTTGGCGTCCTTCTGCACCGATTCCGGATCGAGTTGCGAGAGCGCCGTGCCGAAGGTGCGCGCGATAACCTCGCGCGCGCTGGCGTAGCCGCCGTCCAGAAACACCGCGCCATAGATCGCTTCGAGCGCATCGGCCAGGATCGAGGGGCGTGCCGCGCCTTCGTTGCGGGCGGTGCTCTCGTCCAGGCGCAGGAAGGTCGCGATGCCGAGCTCGCGCGCGATGCGGGCCAGCGATTCCTCCCGGATCAGTCCGGCGCGCATGCGCGAGAGCTTGCCCTCGGGCAGCTCCGCATGGCGCTGGAACAGCAGTTCAGTCACCGCGCAGCCGAGCACGCTGTCGCCGAGAAACTCGAGGCGCTCGTAATGCGGCGAACCGAAGCTGCGATGCGTGAGCGCCTGCGTGAGAAGCGCGGAATCCTGGAAGCGGTAGCCGAGGCGCCTCTCGAGGACCGGGTGGCGGGCCACCGTCGCGCCCGGCGGGCAATTACTTGGAGGTCGCGGCGAAGTCGATGTAGATGCCGGTATTGGCGACCAGCGGGATTTCCTTGCGGTAGCGCACGGCGATGACGAGCGCGCCTCCGTCTTTGGTGATTTCGAGGTCGGTTGCCTTTACCGACTCGATGCCGTCGACCGATGCGCGCAAGGCGTAGGAATTGCGGATCTCGGCCGCCGTGGCAGCGCCGCCCTTCTCTCCCGCCACGGCCTTGACTACCTTCTTCACCGCCATGAATTCGAGATACGAAGGAACCAGCTTCATGCCGACGATCGCGAACGCGACGAGCACCACCGACACGAGGAGCAGGCCGAGAAGGCTTACGCCAGTTTGAGTTTTACGCATCTGCATTCTCCCAGGATCCCGGTTGCGATAGTTGCCAGATCAGCGAAACGTGCCAAAGCGTCCCAGTTCATTCAGGTTGAGCCAGATGAAAAATGCCTTGCCGACGATATTCTCCTCCGGGACGAATCCCCAGACGCGGCTGTCGGCCGAATTGTCCCTGTTGTCGCCCATCACGAAATAGTGGCCGGACGGCACCGTGCAGACCAGGCCGCCGCTATTGTAGTCGCACTTTCCGGAATGCCTGAAATTCATGCCCGGGGAGACGAAACCGGGCGCCTCCTTCTCGACGATGATTTCGTGCCCTGCGCCGTTAAAACTCTCGAGATAGCGCGGAAAGTACTGCAGGCGCTCCCTCGATTCGTAGTCCTTGATCTGCCTGCGTGGCACGAGTTTGCCGTTGAGACGCAGTTCCTTGTTGCGGTACTCGATTCTGTCGCCGGGCAGCGCCACCACCCGCTTGATGTAGTCCAGGGACGGATCGGCCGGGTAGCGGAACACCATCACGTCGCCGCGCTGCGGGCTGCCCACGTCGACGATCTTGATGTTGACCACGGGCAGGCGCACGCCGTAGGTGTACTTGTTGACGAGGATGAAATCGCCGATCAGCAGCGTCGGAATCATGGACCCGGAGGGGATTTTGAACGGCTCCACCAGGAAGGAGCGCAGCAGAAACACGATCAGGATCACCGGAAAGAAGCTGATCGAGTACTCGACCCACCACGGCTGCTTGGCGTCCTGCGGCCTCTTTTTTCTCAGCAACTGCTTGTCGAACAGCCAGACTGCTCCGGTTATTACAAGCAGAAGCAACAGGAACCCGGCAAAACCGAACGTAGCCATGCTACTTGCTGCCGGTCTGCAGCACGGCGAGAAAAGCCTCCTGCGGGATTTCCACCGCGCCAACCTGTTTCATGCGCTTCTTGCCCTCTTTCTGCTTCTCCAGCAGCTTGCGCTTGCGCGTGATGTCGCCGCCGTAGCACTTGGCGATCACGTTCTTGCGCAGCGCCTTGACGTTCTCGCGCGCGATGATATTGGCGCCGATCGCGGCCTGGATGGCGATGTCGAACATCTGCCGCGGAATCAGGCTGCGCAGCCGCGAGACCAGATCGCGTCCGCGCAGTTGCGCCGTCTCCCTGTGGACCATGGCCGAGAGCGCGTCCACGCGCTCGCCATTGACCAGCACGTCGAGCCGCGCCACGTCCGCGGCGCGGTACTGCTTGAATTCGTAGTCGAGCGAGCCGTAGCCGCGCGTGATGGACTTGAGCCGGTCGAAGAAATCCATCACCACTTCCGACAGCGGCAGGTCGTAGGACAGGACCACGTGGCGCGCGGCATAATGCATGTTGGTCTGCACGCCGCGCTTCTGCAGGCACAGGGTCATCACCTGCCCGACGTATTCCTGCGGCAGGAAAATCGTGGTTGCGATGATGGGTTCGCGGATTTCCTCGATTTTCGACGGCTCCGGCAGCTTGGCGGGGTTCGACACCTGCTCGACGCTGCCGTCGCGCAGCTGGACTTCGTACACCACCGAAGGCGCGGTGGTGATGAGCGCCACCTCGTGCTCGCGCTCCAGGCGCTCCTGCACGATGTCCATGTGCAGCAGGCCGAGGAACCCGCAACGGAAACCGAAGCCGAGCGCCTGCGATATCTCCGGCTCGTAGTGCAGCGAGGAGTCGTTCAGGTGCAGCTTCTCGAGCGCTTCGCGCATCGCTTCGTACTGGTTCGATTCGACCGGGTAGAGCCCGGCGAAGACCTGCGGCTTGATTTCCTTGAAGCCGGGCAGGGGCTCGGTGGCCCGCTTGTCCGCGCGCGTGATGGTGTCGCCGACCTTGGCCGCGCGCAGTTCCTTGATTCCCGCCACCACGAAACCCACCTCGCCCGCGTACAGGCTGTCCTTCTGCTTCGACTTCGGCGTGAAGACGCCGACCTGCTCGCACAGATAGCCCGCGCCGCTGCTCATGAGCTCGATGCGGTCCTTGGGCCGCAATGTGCCCTCGAACACCCGTACCAGCATCACCACGCCGACATAATTGTCGAACCAGGAATCGATGATGAGGGCCTTGAGATTCGCCTCGGGATCGCCGCGCGGCGCCGGAATGCGCGCTATCACCGCTTCGAGAATGTCCTGCACCCCGTCCCCGGTTTTGGCGCTGACGCGCAGGGCGTCATGGGCGCGGATGCCGATCACGTCCTCGATTTCCTGGATCGCGTTGTCCGGGTCGGCCGAGGGCAGGTCGATCTTGTTCAGCACCGGGATTACCTCGACCCCCTGCTCGGTCGCGGTGTAGCAATTGGCGACAGTCTGCGCCTCCACGCCCTGCGAGGCGTCCACCACCAGGATCGCCCCTTCGCAAGCCGCAAGCGAGCGGCTTACTTCGTACGAGAAATCGACATGCCCCGGGGTGTCGATCAGGTTCAGCAGGTAGGTTTCGCCGTTGCGCGACTGGTAGGCCAGCGCGGCGGTCTGCGCCTTGATGGTGATGCCGCGCTCACGCTCGAGGTCCATCGAGTCGAGCACCTGATCGGCCATTTCCCGGTCCGACAGCCCGCCGCAGATCTGGATGAAGCGGTCCGCGAGCGTCGACTTGCCGTGGTCGATGTGCGCGATGATGGAGAAGTTTCGGATGTGGCTCTGGTGCATATGAAAAGAGGGTGCCTCCGTACGGAGGCACCCTCTGCCCGTAGCCGGCTATTTTAGCTCAGCTCTTGTCGGTCAATCCGCTCACCGTCACGAACGCCACCGCCTCGCCGCGGCGCACCTGCAGCGTGATCACCGAATTCTTGTCCAGGCCCGCCAGCAGGCGGTTGAGCTGTTCGCTCGACCTGAGTTCGGTGTGCTGCCCCTTGTGCACCAGCATCAGCAGCACGTCGCCGCGGCGCACGTCGGCACGCGCCTCGGGTTTGACTTCCGTTACCACCAGGCCGCTGGAGAGCTTCAAATCTTCCTTCTGCTTGCTCGAGAGCTCGCTCACCACGATGCCGAGGCGATTCGCGGCCAGTTCGGCCGGCTTCTGCGCGCGCGGCGTATCGCGCGCGGCGACGCGTTCTTCCTGCAGTTCGCCCACCGTGAGGCTGAGAGTCCGTGCCGCGCCCTTGCGCCAGACTTCGAGCTGGGCGGTCGCTCCGGGACGGGTCGAGCCCACGATGCGCGGCAGATCGTTTGATGCCTCCACTGGCTTGCCGTCGAATTTCGTGATGATGTCCGTCGCCTCGACGCCCGCCTTGTCCGCCGGGCTCCCTTTTTCAACCGAATTGACCAGCGCGCCGCGGGGCCGGTCCAGGCCGAAGGAGGTAGCGAGGTCCCTGCTGACCTCCTGGATCACCACGCCGATGCGGCCGCGCGACACGCGGCCCTTGTCGCGCAGCTGCTTCTGGATATCCAGCGCGACGTCGATCGGGATCGCGAACGAAAGGCCCATGAAGCCGCCGGTGCGGCTGTAGATCTGGGAATTCACCCCGACCACTTCACCACGCATGTTGAACAGCGGCCCGCCCGAGTTGCCCGGATTGATGGCGACGTCGGTCTGGATGAACGGCACGAAATTCTCCTGCGGCAGCGAACGGCCCTTGGCCGACACGATGCCCGCTGTCACGGTGTTCTCGAAGCCGAACGGCGAGCCGATCGCGACCACCCACTCGCCGACCTTGAGGCGGTTCGGATCGGCGAATTTCACCGCCGGCAGCGCCCCCGTGGGTTCGATCTTGATCAGCGCCACGTCGGTGCGCTTGTCGGCGCCGACGACTTTCGCCCTGTATTCGCGTTTGTCGGTCAGCTTGACCGTGATTTCGTCTGCGCCGTCGACGACGTGCGCATTGGTGAGGATGTAGCCGTCGGCCGAAATGATGAAACCCGAGCCGAGCGAGCGGCTCTCGGGGCGCGGACCCTGCTGCGGGCCGGGCTGCTGGCGTGGAATGAAGCGCCGGAAGAACTCCTGCACTTCCTCGTCCTCGACGCCGGGAATTTGCGGCACCGCCGCCGTCCGGCGCGCCGCCTGCGTGGTACTGATGTTCACCACCGCGGCGCCCTGGTCCTCGACCAGTTTCACGAAGTCCGGCAGCTCGCGCCCCTGCGCGAGCGCGCCACCGGCAAAAGTAAAAGCAAACGCCAGCAGCGCCAGCCGATTTCTGATCCAGTTCATGCGCCATCCCCCTTATTTAGGTTGTCTGAATTCGACCGCAGTGGCGATGCGCTGCACGCTCACCGCGGGCGCCTCGCCAACTACCGTCACTATGTGGTTCGCCACTTCGCGCGTGTAGATCTGGAATGCGCCGAGGCTGGAAGGACCGGGTCGCACGGTTTCGGCACGGCCGGACACCGGCTCGATGAACACCGATACCGCCGCCAGGCCGTCCGAGTACACCATCTGCCCGACCGGCCGCGCCTCGCTCAGCTTGCGCGTCACCTCGACGATCTTGCGGAAACCCGGCAGCTCTGCGCCCATCGTCCAGCCGCTGCGCCCCAGGTCGGCGTGCGTAACGGCGGCGTCTTCTACGCGCCAGTTCTGCGCCTGGTGCCGCGGCTTCATCCGCTCGCGCGGCACGTTGCCGACGGCAAGCTGGGCAAAGGAAAACTGATCCACGGTCTCGCCCTTGTGATTGAAGGTGCGCGCCTTGAGCAGCATGCCGGTGTTGACGTCGGTCCACAGCATGTAGCCGTAGCGCAGCTGGTCCTTCGGCGTCAGCACCACCGCTTCGCAATCGTAGCCTGCGATGCGCACCGGCTCGCCGCGCGAGATGGTGTAGTTGCGCGCCAGTTCGGAAACCTGTTCCGGCAGCATCGCCGGAAATGCGCGCGGGTCGGTCCTGCGCTCCACTTTTACGGTCTGGCTCTCGGGCAGGTAGCAGCGCACCGTATCGCGCGTGCGGATGATC
Source organism: uncultured Bordetella sp. (assembly GCA_964616875.1). Taxonomy (GTDB): domain Bacteria; phylum Pseudomonadota; class Gammaproteobacteria; order Burkholderiales; family SG8-39; genus RBG-16-66-20. The sequence goes on from CAZTSJ010000129.1 coordinate 10,452, forward strand.
TCGCGTGGCGTGCCGTCCAGCACCTCCACGCGCTCGATCCCGCCGCCCGGACCGGCCAGGCGCGTGATGCGCGAGGTCTCGGTGCGCTCGCCCTGCTGATAGACGAAGGTCCCGGAATAGGACAGCTTCTCGGTCGCTTCGTATATCCGGCGCAGCAGCGTCATGCCGTCAGCCGGAGCCTGGGCCTGCGCCAGGCCGCAACACAAAAGCAGCGCGACGCCGAGCGTACGGCTCACTGTTTGCGCACCATTGCTTTGCCCGACACGGTACGTACATAGGGCGCCACGCCCTGCAGCGAATTGCGCGGCGAATAGCCCTGGTGGGCGTAAAGATAGTCATTCGCGGTTTCCGGCGGCTGGACCTGCGCGACCTCATTTGCCGGCGTCTTCGGCGCCTGGGTCGCCGCCATCCCGGCTGGCGCTTCGTCCGTCTGTTGCATCACGTAGACAGTACCAGAAACGAAAACCACTGCCAGGCTGGCTGCCGCCGCCAGCGTCCAGACAGCGGCGCGCGGACGCTCTGCCCGAATGCGAGACGGCGCCATCACTGTCGGCTCCTGCGCCAGTCCGGCCGCGACGCGGGCCGCAAACCCCGCCGAAAGCACGCGCGTATCGCGCATCGCATCGCCGATCAGGTGATAGCTGCGCCAGGCATCACGCGCGTCGCCTTCGTCGCGCAGCGCGCCCAGCGGCCCGGCGGCCTCGCGCCGCTCCAGTTCCCCATCCATCAGTTCCGAGATTCTCTGTTTCATCACCACCTCTTGTCCGGCGCCATGTCGAGCAGCGGCTTCAAGCGCTCCGCGATCGCCTCGCGTGCCCTGAAGATCCTCGAGCGCACGGTGCCGATCGGGCAATCCATCAGCTTGGCGATTTCCTCGTAGCTCATGCCTTCGAGCTCGCGCAGCTGGATTGCGCTGCGCAATTCCTCAGGCAGCGACTGCATCGCCGCATTCACCGTCGTCGCAATCTCCTTCGTCAGCAGCAAACTCTCCGGCGTATTGATGTCCTGCAACAGCTCCGCGTTCTCCTGCCCTTCCGCTTCCTCGGCGTCGACCCCGGTGGAGGTCGGCGCCCGCCTGCCCATCGCCACCAGGTAATTCTTGGCCGTGTTGATGCCGATCCGGTACAGCCAGGTATAAAAAGCGCTGTCGCCGCGAAACGAAGGCAGCGCACGATAAGCCTTGATGAACGCTTCCTGTGTTACGTCTTCGACTTCGCCAGGATCCCGGACCAGGCGCGAAACCAGCCGCGCAAGCTTGCGCTGATACTTCTCCACCAGCAACTCGAAGGCCCGCTTGTCGCCCCGCTGCGCGCGTTCGACCAGTTGCTGGTCAACCCCGCGTTCAGACACAGACGCCGGACCCCCTGCCCGAAACCCTTACCAGCGACAGACAGTGGGCCGGGAAAATAGTTCTGCGCATCGGCTGTCCCGGCGTCACGCCGGCCACCATGCCAGCCTCGGAATCCTGCCCCAGAGGGCCCATAGTCTCAGGATGCGCATCTGCGCCGGCCCGAGCATGCCCACCGTGACCAGCACGGCGCGCCCGGCGATCGAGGCGGGCCTGAGTGCCACCCAATAGCGCGTCACGCCGATGCCTCGCACGGGACGCACGGCGATCGCCTTGCCGTCAGCAAGAATCACTACGGCCGAGCCCGAAGCTGCAATCTCGATGGCGCGGGGCGAGCGTGAACCACGCAGCAGCGCGTGCCCCCAGGCCGCGGCGGCGCCCAGAGCGAGCATGAGAATAGCCAATGCCAGGCCGGGCAAACCTGACAAAGTTGCAAGGAAGCAGGCAGCCGCGGTCGCGTGCACGGCCATCACCGTGCTTGCAAAGAAGACGCAAGGCGACAGCTCCAGCCGCCGCGGCCTGGGCTCGTTCAAACAGGGGTGAAAACCAGGCTGCCGTTGGTGCCGCCGAATCCGAACGAGTTCGAAACCGCGGTCCGGATCTTCATTTTGCGCGCCGTGTTCGGCACGTAGTCCAGATCGCACTGGGGATCCGGGTTCTGCAGGTTGATGGTGGGCGGCGAAACCTGGTCGCGCAACGCGAGGATGCTGAATATGGCCTCAATGCCGCCCGCCGCGCCCAGCAAATGGCCGGTCATGGATTTGGTCGAATTTACGGCGACCTTCTTCGCCCGATCGCCGAGCAACCGCTTTACCGCCACCGTCTCGGCAAGATCCCCCAGCGGCGTGGAAGTGCCGTGCGCGTTGATATAGTCGATGCCGTCAGCCGTGAGGCCGGCGTCGCGTATCGCATTCCTCATGCAGCGAAACGCGCCGTCGCCGTCCTCGGCGGGCGCGGTCATGTGGTGCGCG
>CAZTSJ010000130.1:0-12699 GCA_964616875.1 uncultured Bordetella sp.
CCAGCGCATCGGCGCCGCGCGTTAAGGCGGACTGATATGCAGATGATTTTGTTTTCCGTTTTGATATTCCTTGCCGTGCCGGTGCACGCGCAGTATCCCGTCCGGCCGATTACGACTGTCGTGGGCTTCGCGCCGGGCGGGGGCACCGACACCGTCTCTCGCATCATCGGGAAGACGCTCGGCGACCAGCTCGGCCAGCCGGTCCTGACCGACAACAAGTCGGGCGCCGGCGGCAACATCGCTACGGACCTCGTGGTAAAGGCCGCGCCCGACGGCTACACGATTTACCTGGCGAACGTCGGCGCGATCTCGGTCAACCAGCATCTGCTGCCGCTCACCTACGACCCGCTCAGGGACCTCGCGCCGATCACCATGGCGGTGGTGTTTCCCAACCTCGTCGTCGTGCACCCTTCGGTGCCGGTGGACAGCTTCGCCGAGTTCATCAAGCTCGTCAGAGAAAACCCCGGCAAGTACACCTACGGCTCGTCCGGCATCGGCGGCGCCGGTCACCTCGCGGGGGAGCTCCTGAAAATGATGGCGGGCGTCGACCTCGTGCACGTGCCCTTCAAGGGAGGCGGTCCGGCGATGCAGGCGATGCTCGGCGCGCAGATCTCGGCCTACATGGCTACGCCGGTCGCCGCCGGCCCGCACGTCAGGGCGGGGAAGGCGAAGGCGCTGGCCGTGACCGGCCCCAAGCGCGATCAGTTCATGCCCGACGTGCCCGCGGTGGCCGAGTTCTACCCCGGCTACCAGGCGACCAACTGGTACGCCTACTACGCGCCGGCGAAGACGCCGAAGGACATCGTCCTGCGACTCAACCGGGAGATCGTCAAGGCGCTCGGCACGGCCGAGGTAAGGGAGCTGCTCGCGAAGCAGGGTGTCGAGCCGGCGCCGGGCACGCCAGAGGAGCTCGCCGCGTTCGGCAAGCGCGAGTCCGACACATGGGCTAGGGTGGTCAAGCAGGCGAAGATCACCGCGAACTGAACTGCGATTGGAGGTCCCATGGCCGTCTATGAAGATGTGATCTACGAAGCGAAGGACGGCGTCGGCGTGGTGACGCTGAATCGCCCCGATGCGTTGAATGCCTTCACCGCCGCGATGGGCCAGGGCCTGAAGCGCGCGGTAGCGGACGCGGTGGCCGATGCGGCGGTGCGCGTCATCGTGCTGACAGGCGCGGGGCGCGGATTTTGCGCCGGCGCGGACATGAAATTGCTGCAGAACATCACGCCCGGCGGAGCAAGGGTGACCGGGGCGCCGGAAGCGCAACACGATTTCTATTCCGGGCTCGGGCCCGACGTCGGGCCGCATTACGGCGGCCGCTTCGGCTACCTGTTGCAGGCGCGCAAGCCGGTCATTGCCGCGCTCAACGGACCGGCAGCGGGTCTGGGACTGGTGCTCGCGCTCTACGCCGACCTCAGGTTCGCCGGCAGCGAGGCGAAACTCACCACCTCCTTCGCGCAGCGCGGCCTGATCGCCGAACACGGCATCAGCTGGCTGCTGCCGCGCCTCATCGGACCGTCGCACGCGCTCGACCTGCTGCTCTCGGCGCGCAAGCTGAGCGCGGCCGAAGCCGAACGCATCGGTCTGGTGAACAAGGTGCTGCCGCAGGCCACCTTCATGCAGGAAGTCATGGCCTATGCGCGCACGCTCGCGCAGACCGTGTCGCCGCGCTCCACCGCGGTGATCAAGGCGCAGATCTGGAAGGCGCTGTGCCAGGACTTCAACGCAGCGCTCGCGCTTGCCGACGGCGAAATGCAGAAGAGCTTCGCCAGCGCGGACTTCAAGGAGGGAGTCGCGCACTACGTGCAAAAGCGCGCGCCGGCGTTTACCGGCGCCTGAAGGCGCGCCTTATTTGGGCGCGGCGCGGAGTTTGGCCGCCTCCTCTTCACCAGCGTAGGCCATCTCTTCCCGGCACGAGGAGGGAAGATATTTTTTCTCCAGATCCACGCTGCCGCAGCTCCAGCTCCCATCCGCGTTGCGCCGCAGGCCGATGCTGCGGCCGGCCGAGCCGCCGGCCAGCTTGCCCACCAGCACTTTCTGCGCCGGATCGTAGTAGGCGCCGCTCAGGTTGGTCTGGACCGTAGTCCTCACCGCAATGCCGGCTTCGTCGAGACGCTTGCTCAGGTCGCCCTTGGTCACCAGGGCATCGAACTGCGCCTTGTGCGACGAGAGTTCCATGATTGCCCCGGAGATCTGCGCGCGGCGCGTGTAGTCCTGGTAGGCCGGAAGCGCAACCGCGGCGACGATGCCGATCATGGCGACGAACACGAACAGTCCCATGGCGCCCGCCACCACGGCGACCACGACGATGGTGCTCGATACGCCGCCGGAATTCTTGCCGGCGTTGTATTTGGCGTCCCATTTCTCGTCCGCGGTGCACAAAAACACGATCGCCTCGATCACCGCCACCACGCACGGCAGCAGGGTCCAGACCAGCAGCAGGTAGAAAATTCCCCACCACTGGCCGAGGTAGAAGCGGTGCACGCCGAGGCCGCCGAGGAGGAAGGCGAGCAGCGCCGCGACCCCGCGATTCTTCGTCCCCTTGGTCGAGGCGCCCTCAGGTCCCTGGACGAAGCCGCAGTGCGGGCAGGCAGGCGCCTTGACGTGAATTTCCTTGCCGCAGCCGCGGCAGAACACCATTCCAACTGTTGCCATGGCTTCCCCTCCCTTGCCGGCGATGATGGCCGAGTTTGTGCGGTACTGCAATCTCTCAACGCGTCACGAGGGTTTTCGGCGCAGCGCCTGCCAGACCCGTTCGGCGGTGGTCGGCATTTCGATCTCCTCCGTGCCCAGGGCATCGACGATGGCGTTCATCGCCGCGGCGAGCGCGCCGACGGTGCCGGCCTCGCCGGCGCCCTTGGCGCCCAGCGGATTGAGCTTGGTCGGCACCGTGTTGTGGCCGACCTCGAAGCCGCACAGGTCGCCCGCACGCGGCATGGCGTAGTCCATGAACGAGCCGGTGAGGAGCTGCCCGGATTCGGGGTCGTAGACGATTCTCTCCATCAGGATCTGTCCGAGTCCCTGCACGATGCCGCCCGCCACCTGGCCGTGCAGCGTGAGCGGGTTGATTTCGGTGCCGACGTCGTCCACCACGACGTAGCTGGCGAGTTCCACGCTGCCGGTGTCCGGATCCACTTCCACCTCGCACACGTGCGTGCCGTTGGGAAAGGTCTCCTGCAGCGGCGAGAACGTGGCGTTCTCGAACAGGCCCGGCTCGACGCCGGCAGGCAACGCGGCGAAGGCGAACGAAGCGCGCGCCACTTCCTTCAGCGACAGGCCGCGGTCGGTACCGGCGATGCTGAAGCGCCCGGCGGCGAAGCTCACGTCGGCCTCGGCGGCCTCGAGCAGGTGCGCGGCGATGCGCTTGCCCTTGGCGATCACCTTGTCCGCCGCCAGCCAGAGCGCGGTGCCGCCGATCGCCACGGTGCGCGAGCCGAAGCTGCCCGCGCCGAAGGCGACCGCGTCGGTATCGCCTTCGATGACGCGCAAGTCCTCGGGCGCGAGGCCCAGGCGCGTGGCGGCGATCTGCCGGTAGATGGTTTCATGGCCCTGGCCCTGGCTCTTGCTGCCGACCATGAGGGTGGCCGTGCCGCCGGGCTCGAAGCGCACTTCGGCGTATTCGATGCCCGGCGCCGCCGCGCGCTCGATCGCATTGGCCAGGCCGATGCCGCGCAGTTTGCCGCGTGCCTTTGATTCGTCCTTTCTCTTTTCAAAATCATTCCAGCGTGAAAGCTGAAGGGCCTTATCCAATCCCTTTTCGAAATCGCCGCAATCGTAAGTGAAGCTGATCGCGGTCTTGTGGGGAAAGCTTTTTATCAGGTTCCGCCGGCGCAACTCCACGCGGTCCACGCCCAGTTCGCGCGCCGCGTCGTCCATCAGGCGCTCGAGCAGGTAGATGGCCTCGGGGCGGCCGTTGCCGCGGTAGGGCGCCAGCGAATGGGTATGGCTGAAAACGCCGGCGACCGTCACGTGCGCCGCGGGGATCGTGTACATGCCTACCAGCGAGCCCAGGTTGGCGAAACTCGGCAGCAGGTTGCGGTCGGTGGAGACGTAGGCGCCCAGCGCGCTCACGTTGCGCGCGCGCAGCGCGAGGATGCCGTGGCCGGCGTCGAAGGCGAGCTCGATTTCGGCGCTCACATCGCGCGCATGCTCGTCGGCGAGGATCGCTTCGCTCCTGTCGCAGGTCCATTTCACGGCGCAGCCGAGCTTGCGCGCGAGCCACAGCACGTGGCGGTGCTCGAGGTGCGCCCAGCCCTTGGCGCCGAAGGCGCCGCCGACGTCGTTGCTGACGACGCGAATCCGGTTTTCGGCGACCTTGAGCACGCCCGCCAGCACCTCGCGCACGCGGTGCGGGTACTGCACGTCGCAATGCAGGGTGTAGCGGCCCGCGCCCCGGTCCCATTCGCCGATCGCGCCGCGCGGTTCCATGCACTGGGCGTGGACGCGCGAAACGCTGTAGCTGCGTTTCACCACATGCGCCGCGGCCGCGAACGCGGCTTCCGTGGCGGTGCGATTGCCGATGTCGAACACGTTGCTGACGTTGTCGGGGCATTCGTCCCACACCGGGTCGGTGATTGGCAGCGCTTCGTAGTCGATCTGCACCAGCTCGGCGGCATCCTTCGCCTGCGGCAGCGTCTGCGCGACAACGATGGCAACCGGGTCGCCCACGTGCCGCACCATCCCCTTGGCAAGCCCCGGGTGCGCGCGCCAGAACATCGGCCTCCCGTCGGCGCGGTTGCGCTTGATGGTGGGCGCCGTGCTGCCGACGCCGTCGCGCTCCAGGTCCTCGACGGTGAATACGCCGAGCACCCCAGGTGCGGCGAGCGCCGCCCTGGCGTCGATGGCGACGATGCGGGCGCGCGCGTGCGGCGAGCGCAGGTAGGCGAGGTGCGCCATGCCCGGCACCACGATGTCGTTGATGTAGCGCCCCTCGCCGCGCAGCAGGCGCGGGTCCTCGAAGCGTGCAACGGGCTGGCCGATACCGTACTTTTCGTTCATATTGCACAACATTCTAAGGTGGCATCTCCCCCATGGCCTACAAAGCGTTCGATCTGACCGGCAAATCAGCCCTCATCACGGGCGGCAACAGCGGCATCGGCCTGGGCATGGCCGAGGCGCTGGCGCAGGCGGGCGCGGCGATCTGCATCTGGGGCACCAACGCGGACAAGAACGTGGCCGCACTGGCGAAACTCAAGGCGCTGGGTGCGAAAGCGATCGCGCTGCACTGCGACGTGGGCGACGAGCGGGAAGTGGAGCAGCGCTTCGCCGAAACCGTCGCCGCGCTGGGGCCGGTGCACGCCTGTTTCGCCAATGCTGGCGTGAGCGGGCGCTCCGACCTCAAATCCTTCGCCCAAATGAGCACCGAGGAGTGGAAACGCGTCACACGCGTGAATCTCGACGGCGCGTTCTACACGCTGCGTGCCGCGGCGCGCCACATGAGCGAGGGCGGCCACGGCGGTTCGCTGGTGGGCACCGCGAGCCTCGCCGCGATCTCGGGAACGCCGCGCAGCGAGCACTACGCCGCGACCAAGGGCGGCCTGATCTCGATGATGCGCGCCCTGGCGGTGGAATTCGCGCGCCACCGGATCCGCGCCAACGCGATCCTGCCGGGCTGGATCGAGACCGCGATGACCGAGAAGGCGCTCAACTGGGACAAGTTCCGCGACAAGGTGCTGCCGCGCGTGCCGATGCGCCGCTGGGGACAGCCCGGGGACTTCGGCGCGATCGCGGTCTATCTTGTGAGCGACGCGAGCGGCTACCACACCGGCGATACGTTCCTCATTGATGGGGGATACTCCCTTTTTTAGACCGGGCTTGGACGACGCCAATCGTTAGACGCCAAGGCTGGCTGAGACTATACTTTTGACAGCGTAGAGCAATGACATGACCAATTCGAATCACGTTACGCATCGTCATCCCGGTATCCTTGGCGGGACGCCGGTGTTCGTGGGCACTCGTGTTCCCGTTCGATCCCTATTCGACTACATCGAAGGCGGGGAGACGCTCGATGAGTTTTTGCACCAATTTCCGTCCGTCAAGCGCGAGCAAGCGATAGCCGCGCTGGAGCTGGCCTGCGATTCTCTTGTGGCTGATGCGCATTCTGCTTGATGAAAACATCCCATTTGACTTCGCTGCGGAATTGCGGGGCCATGATGTCAGTGCGGTTGTTGAACTCGGCTGGAGCGGTGTGCTCAATGGCGAGCTGATGCGACGCGCCCGCGGGCGCTGCGACGTATTCGTTACTCTCGACCGCAATATCGAATTTCAGCAGAATATTTCCGTCCTGCCGTTTGGCGTCATCGTCGTGCGCGCGGTTTCCAATCGAATGGTTCACCTTCGCCCGCTCGCTGCCGCCATTCTTTTGGCTGTCAGTACTGTCAAACCCGGTCAATTACAGGAAGTTGGCGCCTGACTAGCGACCTGTCAGGGAGATTAGATGAACAGACGTGACACTTTGCTTGCGCTACTGGCCCTGGGTACCGCTACCGGCCCGCGCATCGCAACGCCGCAGACTTCGCCCCGAATACCGACGTTGGGCTTTCTCAGTTTGGTGTCGGCCCCGACCGGGGACGCGTGGGACCGGACTCCGTTTGCAATCAGGCTCAAGGAGCTTGGCTGGGTCGAGGGCAAGAATATTCGCATCGAGCGTGCGTTTGCCGAAAAAAATGCAGAGCGGCTGTCGGTGCTCGCCGTGGACCTGGTCCGCAAGCAAGTCGACGTCATCTACGCCGTGGGCCCTCAGCCGGCGCTAGCCGCGGCTCAAGCCACAAAAACGATTCCGATCGTATTCTTCGGACCCACCTTTCCGATTGAAATGGGGCTGGTCGATTCGTATGCGCGGCCTGGAAGGAACGTGACGGGGGTTGCGTGGAGCGCAGGGGTTGAGGTCTACGTAAAGCTGCTTTCGTTCGTCAAGGAACTCGTGCCCGCCGCCGCTCGGGTCGCGCACCTGGCGGTCCCCACGGCGCGTGCCAAACTCGGTGGCGGCTACTATTCGAGCGCCACGCCGCAATTGGAGGCGGCCGCGAAGAAAATGGGATTTGAGCTGCGTGCGTTTGACGTAGCCAAACTGGAGGACTTTGACGGAGCCTTCAAAGCCATTCAGGCGCGGCGTCCGCAGGCCTTCTACACGACCCGGAATCCGATAACCAGCCCCGAGATTCAGAAAATCGTCGATTTCGCCAACGCCAACCGTTTGCCGAGCTTGTTCGACAATCGGGATTTCGCTGTGGCCGGAGGCCTGTTCTCCTACGGCCCCGAAATAACCTCCTCGATCATGCAGTCGGTGAACAAGATCGATCGCATCCTGCGCGGCGCCAAACCCGCAGACATACCGGTGGAAATGCCGACGCACTATGTGATGGTGATCAATCGAAAGACCGCGACGACCTTGCGAATCAAGGTCCCGCAATCGCTGCTGGTGCGCGCGGACGAGGTGATCGGGTGAACAGACGTGACACCGTTCTCGCCCTTGCCGCGCTTGGCGCGTCGCCGCTATTGGCGCGGGCACAGCAGGCGCCGCGCGTTGCGCGGATCGGCTACCTGAGCCCCGTTTCTGCTTCAGCCAAAGGCGGACCGGAGGTAGTCGACGCCTTTCGGGCGGGACTGCGTAATCTGGGCCACGTCGAAGGCAAGAATCTGCAGATCGAGTATCGCTACGCGGACGGCGACAGTGCCCGGCTCCCCGCCCTGGCAGCCGAACTGGTCGGTTTGAAGGTCGATGTCATCGTGACCTTTGCAACGGGTGTTGTGGCCGCCCGGGGCGCGACGACGACGATTCCGATCGTGATGGCGACCAGCGCCGACCCGGTTGCCCTGGGCTTTGCCGCCAGCCTCGCGCGTCCGGGTGGCAACGTCACGGGCTCGACTTTCTTCTATTTTGAGCTCATGGCCAAGCGCCTGGAGCTGCTGAAAGAGGTCAAACCTTCGATGACACGCGTGGGCGTTCTCCTGCCTGGAATCACGACGACGAATACTCATGTACTTGCAGCCATGGGGATCACCGCCAAGGCGTTGAAACTGGAATTGCACCCGATCGAGGTGCGAGGGACAGCCGAATTTGACGGCGCATTTTCAGCCTGGGCCAAAAAGAAAATCCAGGGGCTGGTGGTCAGCGATAACTCGCTGTTTACCACCAACGCCACGGCGATTGCCGCGCTGGCCGCGAAGCACCGCCTGCCTTCGATTGGTCCCCTGGAGCTGACTGAAAGTGGCGGACTGATGGCTTACGGGGTGACCTGGGCCGAACAATGGCGCCGTGCCGCCTACTTTGTCGACAAGATCCTCAAGGGCGAAAAACCCGGCGACCTGCCGATCGAGCAGGCGAGGAAATTCGATTTCATCGCCAACCTCAAGGCCGCCAAGGCACTCGGCGTCAGCATGCCGAAGGCGATGCTGCTGCGTGCCGATCGGACAATCGAATAATGAAAACGAATATCCTAGGAACATGAAAGAGCTCGTCGCGAAACTCGAAGGCCTGCTGCGCCTGCGTTCCATCCCGTTCGGGATGAAGCTCTACGAAACCGTTGCCGAGATGGAGGCGATTCCGAAGATCCGGCGGCCCAAGGAGTCCGTGCACACGCTGGATCAGATCGTGGCGCAGGCGGCGCGGCTGGGATGGACAGTCGGGATCACGACCGACGATCTGGTGGGCGACCAGTGCCGCGCGGTGGTGGGTCTGGGAGGGCAGGACGAGAAATGGTTTTCCGGTCAGCACATGACGGGCGTGTGGTTCGCAACGCAGGTGGATGCAGCAGCGCACCAGAAGGCGATGAATGTGGTGCCGGCCGGCAAATACAAGGCGCTCGCGGTCGCGCCGCTCGCCTCGGGGCGCATCGATCCGCCAGACATCGCCCTTTTTTACGCCACGCCGGGCGCGATGATGTATTTCATCAATGGCTTGCAGTGGTCGGGCTACAAGCGCTTTGACTGGAGCGTGGTGGGCGAATCGGCCTGCGCCGATTCCTGGGGCAGGGCGCTGCGCACGCGCGAGCCGAGCCTGTCGATTCCCTGCTTCGCCGAGCGCCGCTACGGCGGCGTGCTCGATGACGAGATGCTGATGGCGCTGCCGCCCGAACACCTGGAAAAAGCGATCGCGGGCATGGAAGCACTGGCGAAGAACGGCTTTCGCTACCCGTTCGCGCAATACGGCATCCAGCAGGACGTGCGCGCCGGGATGGCGGTGAGCTATCCGGGCCGAAAATAACGTAAGGAGAGACGACTATGCTGAAGCTGATGCATCCGATGATTGCGTGCTTGCTGGCGCTATGCGCCACGGCGGCGTGGGCGCAGGCCTACCCGTCGCGGCCCATCAACCTGATCGTGCCGTATCCGCCGGGCGGCCTGATCGATCTCGTGGCGCGCATCATCCAGCCGAAGCTGCAGGCCGAACTCGGCGGCTCGATCGTGATCGAGAACCGCTCCGGCGCCGGCGGCAATGTCGGCGCCGAGGCCGTGGTGCGCGCCGCGCCCGACGGCTACACGATCCTGCTCGGCAATCCGTCGCTCGGAATTTCGCCGCACATCTACCCGAAGCTCAGCTACCGGCCGCTCGTCGATCTGGCCTACGTCGGCCAGTACGGCACGGTGCCCAACGTGCTGGTGGTGCATCCGTCGCTGCCGGCGAAAACCGTGCAGGAGCTGGTTGCCTACGTGAAGAAGAATCCCGGCAGGCTCAACTACGGCTCGCCCGGCTACGGCACCTCGCCGCACATGTCGATGGAAATGTTCAAGGGCTCTACCGGCACCTTCATCGTGCACATCCCGTTTCGCGGCGCGGGGCCCGCGACCGCGGCGCTGCTCGGCGGCGATACGCAACTCATGTTCGACAACCTGCCGCCGCAGGTGGAGATGATCAAGACGGGCAAGGTGCGCGCCCTCGCGGTGACCAGCCTGAAGCGCACGGCGGTATTTCCGGAGCTGCCCACGCTCGACGAGTCGGGACTCAAGGGCTACGAGGTGACCTCGTATTTCGGCCTCCTGGTGCCCGCCGGCACGTCGCGCGAGATCGTGATGCGCCTCAACCTGGCGCTCAACCGTAGTACTTCGGACCCGAAAATCCGCGAGCAGCTCATCGGGCGCGGCGCGACCGTCCTGCAGGGGACGCCGGAGGACTTCTATGCCTACGTCAAGGCCGAGATCGAGAAGTGGGGGCCGGTGGTGAAGCGCGCCGGCGTCGTTCCCGATTAGCGATCCGTGATCAAGCTGAGGGCGCCGCGCGCGGGGGACATGGGCCGCGTGGTGCAGATGCACGGGGCGCTCTACGCCAGGGAATTCGGCTACGACTGGACCTTCGAAGCCCTGGTGGCGCAGATCGTCGCGGAGTACGTGCGCGATTTCAAGCCGAAATTCGAACGCTGCTGGATCGCGGAGATGGATGGTGAAGTCGTGGGTTCTATTTTTCTGGTGCGGAAGTCCTCCGTGGTGTCGAAGCTTCGCCTGCTCATCATCCATCCCAGGGCGCGCGGGCAGGGCCTCGGCAAGCGCCTGACGCGGGCCTGCATCCGCTTCGCGCGCGCGGCCGGCTACCGGAAAATGGCGCTCTGGACGCAGAGCCATCTCCACGCCGCACGAGCGATCTATAAATCTGAAAATTTCAAATTGAAATCAAAACAGAAACATTCCAGCTTCGGCAAACACCTAGTGGCGGAGGTATGGGAATTGAAGCTGTAGTGCACATTCCCGCTAATTGTGATCCTGGCCGTGGTTCGAGCTCTGCTTGGCGGGCAAATTTGACGTTAATCATGCCACACGTTACTATCCATCGGTGGCGATCAGGATGTTCAAGTGCGCCGATACCGCAGTCCTGTTTCGGCTTCGGCGCGTCGCCCGATTCGCGAATATCGAGCGCCCAGCACTTCGCAAGCTCAAGCAGCTGGACCTGGCTCGGCGCATCGAGGACATGCGCGCGCCCCCGGCGAACCGACTTGAGCTTCTGAAGGGCAACCGCGCCGGACAGTGGAGCGTTCGCGTGAACGACCAGTTCCGGATCTGTTTTCGCTGGCAGGGCGCCGGCGCTGAAGACGTCGAGATCGTGGACTATCACTGACGGAGACAGGCATGAGCAGAAAACTGAAACCCGTTTCCCCTGGCGAGATGCTGGCGGAGGAGTTCCTGAAACCGCTGGGCATGAGCAACTACCGTTTGGCGAAGGAGATCGGAGTGCCCGCGCAGCGCATTGGCGACATACTCGCCGGCAATCGTGCCATCACCGCCGATACCGATCTGCGGCTGTGCCGGTTCTTCGGCCTTTCAGATGGTTGGTGGCTGCGCCTGCAGGCCGACTACGATACCGAAATCGCGAAGGCGGAACTTGCAAAGGCCCTGGCGAAGATCAAGCCCTGGGTGCTGGCGGCGGAAGACGCAGAGCGCGCGCGCTGAGAAATCCCCAAGCAGGAGAGCTTCATGAACCGCATCGCCGCCCTGCTGCTGATCGTTCCGCCTCTAGGCGTCGCTCAGACAAACGAGCCTATTCCAGCGCCTGAGATCAAGAAGGACGACGGGAGAAAAGCACAGCAGTTTCGGCAAGCGGCTCGTCGCCGACGTGTGGGAACTGCAGCTTTGATTCGAATGGTCGCCTTTATCGCCGCTGCCGTTCTGCTTCTCGCTGCGCCGGCCGCCGTCCACGCGCAACAGGCGGCGAGTGTCTACCGAATCGGGTTCGTTTCGGCGGGGTCACCGGGGGGGACGTCGGTGGATGCATTTCGCCAGGGACTCAGGGAAGCGGGCTACGTCGAGGGGAGAAACCTCGTTCTTGAGACGCGGTTCGCGGAAGATCGCCTCGAACGACTTCCCGTGCTTGTCGCTGAGTTGCTCGGCATGAAGGTCGATGTGCTCTTGGCCGGCTCGACACCCGGCGCGCGCGCTGCGAAAAAGGCGACCACTACCGTCCCCATCGTGTTCGGAGGCGTGCTGGATCCGGTCGGCTCGGGCATCGTGGCGACGCTCGCGCGCCCGGGAGGTAACATCACCGGTGCTACCGTTGGGATTGGCGGAGAGGGTTTCACCGGGAAATGCCTCCAACTGCTCAAGGAAACTGCTTCCGGCATGTCGCATATCGCGGTGCTCCTGAATCCGACGTACCCGCACAGCGTGCAATTCAGGAGGGAGGTTCAAGCGGCTGCGCGGACCCTGAAAATGAAGGTCGACATACTCGACGTGGCGAATCCCGAGAACCTGGAGCCCGCGTTTACCGCGATCGGTGCGAGCGGAGCTCAAGGGGTCTTTGTGGCACCCGATCCGTTCCTCACTGCCAGTAGTGGCAGGATCGCTCAATTTGCCGCGAGCAGGCGCCTGCCCGCGATTCACTTCAGCAGACGCTTCGCCGACGCCGGGGGCCTGATGTCGTACGGCGGTAGCCTGGACGATTCGTATCGAAGGGCGGCCGCGCACGTGGCCAAGATCCTCAAAGGAGCGAAACCTGGCGATCTGCCCGTCGATCAGCCGACGCGCTTCGAACTGGTGATCAATCTCAAGACGGCCAAGGCCATCGGGCTAAATATCCCGCAATTGGTTCTGCTGCGGGCAGACCACATTATCGAGTGATGTACCGCTTACCAACATCAGCCTTGCACTGAGTAGCCCCCGTCAACCGGGATCGCCGTCCCGGTAAGAAAATCAGACGCGGAACTCGCGAGGAAAACCGCAATGCCGGCGAAATCGCCCGGATCGCCCCAGCGGCCCGCGGGCGTGCGCGCGAGC
>CAZTSJ010000131.1:0-4556 GCA_964616875.1 uncultured Bordetella sp.
CGAGCACGACTGCGTCGTCGGCCGGCGGCGGCCCACCGAAAGTCTTGCCGTAGCGGCAGGAGAGTTCGGCATCGCCGCGCACCAGCGCCGCAGCCTGGGACTGGCTGCCGCCCATCTCGCGCGCATCCAGGATCGGGCGCAGGCTTTGCGCCCACAGGGAATCGCCGGCCCCGTCCCAGCCGAACCAGCGGTTGTAGCGCACGTTGAGAATGCTTTGCGTATTGCGGTCAACTTCCACCAGGCCGAAAGCGCGCGCACGCGCGTCCTGCCAGCCGCGGAACGGCACGTGGCAGGTGGCGCACAGCACCTTGCCGGAGGGCGACAGGCGCGGCTCGAAGAACAGCCGCTCGCCGAATTCGATCGCCTCGGGACGGGCTGATACCCGGTTCGAAGCATCCGGTGACCAGGGAGCGGGCCAGGGTCCGTGGCGCAGGATGGCGCGCGTTTCTGCGGCAGTGAAATCGAGCACCTGCGCCTGTGCACCTGCCGAAGCAAGCAGGGCAAGAATGCAAAGACAAAAAAACTTCACTCGATGCGCACGCTGTGGGTGAGCCGTTCGCCGCCCAGGTCGAAGATGAACTCCCAGCGCCCCGGCATGTGGAACAGCCAGCCCTCGGAACGGTAACGCCCTCCGGCCACGGGTTTGACGCTCGGGCTGTAATTCATGCCGTGCTTGTGTTCGGGCATGTGCGCGTCCAGCTTCGGGGACCCGGGCAACGCGCTGCCGGCTTTCGGACAGGCCGCGAGTTCGAGCACGAACTGCTCGCCCACGGCGATCTGCGCGGGAATGGTGCGATAGCTGAGCGCATAGCGCTGCGACTCGAGGCGCGTGCCGGCAGGCAGTTCGCAGGCTTGCACGCTGCCAGCGCAGATGGCGCCGGCCGCTGCCGCGATCAATGCCCGCCGAGCATGCCGCCGAAAAGTCTTTCGCCGTTTTTCCACGCAATACGCTCCGCAACTTCGTTCGGCAAATCGGCGAGCCACTGGCGCGACCAGTTCGCGTGCTCCCCGATGTAGTGCCAGCGCTCGGGCGTATAGGAGTCGGTGCCGACCATGAAGCGGTCGGGGAACTCGAGGAACGCGGCGCGCCAGTCCGGGTCCACCTTGCCGGCGCGCGCATGATCGGTGCGAAAGGCGAGGTCGCACCACAGGTGCGGGTGCTTGCGCAGCATTTCGCGCACTTTCTCCGGCCGGTCGAAACCGGCATGCGCCCAGAGGATTCTCGCCTCGGGCCACTGCTTGAACAGCCGCTCGACCGCGTCCACGTCGGAGTGCGCATGCAGGAACAGCTTGTGTTGCCGGGCCAGCTGCACCATGCGGCGCGGCACCGGCAGATCGGCGTCGGCACCATACAGGTGAAATTCGCCGATCCCGGCGTAGCGATACTTCTTCAGCCGGTCCTCGAGGTAGGGGATCACGCTCTGGTCGCGGAACCAGGAGCCGATTTCCCCGCGCGAGCGGTAGGGCCGCAGTTCGGGAATCACCAGATCGGGCGCCTCGGCATACAGCCGCTGCTGGCCTTCGTCGCCGGAGCTCGATATCAGCGCGCGCTTCAGGCCCGCCTTGCGCAGGATCGCGATCGCCTGTTTTGGCGGCAGCTGGTCCCAGGCGTCATGGCTGTAATGCAGGTGCGCGTCGAAAATCGGCAACTCGGCCGCACCGGCGACGCCCACGATGCACAGCAGGCCGAGCGCCAGGCAGTGCGCGACGCCGGCAACGAGGCTGCGCACGCGCACGTTGCGGGGTCTCAGTCCTTCGCGCCGCTGCGCTCGAGCAGCTGCACCATGCCGGCGCCTGCGCTGCCGCGCGATTTCGCGATCGACAACGCGCTTAACCGGCCGGCGCGCGGATTCGGGTCCGCCCCCTTGGCGAGCAGCAGCGTCGCAATCTCCGTGTCGCCGTTGGCAGCGGCGATCATGAGCGCGGTGGAGCCGTCCTTCTGCCGCGCATTCGGGTTCTTGCCGTCGCCCAGCAGTTCCGCGACCGCGCCGCGGTCCCGCATCACGGTCGCCGTAACCACGTCGTTGTACTTGGTGGAGTAGACATCGCGGATATTCGCCGCACGCCGGTATCCGGGCACTTCCACCGGCGCCGCGGGCGCGGCGGCCACGGGCGCCGTGGGCTTCTCGGCGGGCTTTTCCTCCTCCTGCGCCTCGGGTTTCGACGCGGCCGCAGCCTTGGCCATTGCGCCGGTGCCCTTCGACATGGCCAGCTTGCCGATCGCGACGCCTAGAGCGCCGCCCCGGCTGATCAGGACCGGGCGCACGGCATTGGAGAGCGCTTCGCTGCCCCAGCGGCCGGTGTCCGTGTCCAGCAGCTTCAGGTATTCGGCAAGCTCCTCGTCGCTCGCGTTGCGGTAGGTCACATAGAGCACCGAACGGATCTGGGAGCGCGCCTGGTCGCGCATCGCGTGCAACCGCGAGCCCACGAACTGGCGCAGTAGCTTGGGGATGTTCTTGCCGCTCTTCTGCATTTCCCCGAGCATGGTATCGACCAAGCTGCTTGCAATGACCGAAGACATGTCGAACGCGACCTCCGAGGTGTGCGTGACGTCGTCGAGCGACTGAAACAGCTTGACGCGGCCCGGTGGCGGCGGATCCTTGCGGAAGTTCTCCTGAAATTCCTTGACCACCTCCGGCGTCACGGCACGCACTTCCTGCGAGGTCATCTTGAGCGCGATCGGCTGGCGCAGCAGTTCGAGAAAGCGGCCCATGCGCTCGACATCCAGGTTCTTTTTCAGATTCGCGGCGAGTTCCTCGTTCATTTTCTCGGGCCCGTAGATGCGCTCGAACATATCGACGACGGCACGCGACTCAGTCGCCCCCTGACTGTCAAAAAAACCGCCCATAGCCTTCAGCGCCGCCTCGCGCCCGAAGGCCTGGAATTGCGCCTTGATGCCGGAGGTCTCGATCACCTCGGCGATCAACTTGTCCGGGTTGGCGGGAATCGGCTTCGCAACGGGTTTGGCCGCCGCTGCCTTAGGCGCGTCGCCCGGCGCCTTCGCCGCGTCACCCTGCTTGGGTGCTGCGGCCGGCGCCTTGGCCGTGTCGCCCGCCTTCGGCGCTTCAGCGGCCGGCTTCGCAGCATCAGCCTGTTTCGGCGCCGCCTTGGCGACGGCCGCGGGTTTCGGCGGCGGCTCGCTCAAGAATTCCTCAAGGAAGAAAACCCAGGCCAGTGCACCGAGCGCAACCAGCAGCACCACGCCGGCCAGGATCTTGGTTCGATTGCCGATTTCGATCGCCATATGCGTTTCCCTTTGAGGTCGCCCCGCTGTCGGGACCATGATACCGCGAGAGCTCCCGGATGCGAATCCGCGCCGTGCCATGGAGTAGACTTTGTCCATGCCAAAGCAGGCCGCTGCCGCATTGAAAACCATGGCGCTGTGCCGCGCGCTCACGGACGCGGAACTGGAGGCCATTGCCGGCATCGTCGAGACCCAGGACCTCGCCGCGGGCAAGGACCTGTTCCGCGAAGGCGACCCCGGCGACGGCCTTTACCTCGTGGTGGCGGGCGAGATCGACATCACCAAACGCGGCCCGCGCGGCGAGCGCTCGCTCGCGCGACTGGGGCCCGGCGGCGTCCTGGGCGAGATGTCTCTGGTCACTTCGGATGCGCGCTCCGCGACCGGCCGCGCGCTGGTCGATTCGCAGGTGCTGCGGGTCCCGGCACAGCCGTTTCGCGCGCTGCTTGGTGCAGCCTCGAGCGCAGCGCTCAAGATCGCCGCGGCCATCGCCGAATTGCTTGCGCGTCGGGTCGCGACGATGAACGGCCTGGTGCTGGAGCTCGCCGACAAGGTCGATCCGGCCGGCAAGAAGTTGCCGGCAATGAAGGACACCGAGCTTGCCGAACTGCACCGGACCATGCAGGTCTGGTCGTTCTGAGGGGGCAGTCCCCGCCTAGACGTTGAAGCGAAAGTGCATGACGTCGCCGTCGCGCACCGCGTAGTCCCTGCCCTCGAGGCGCATTTTGCCCTTGTCCTTCGCCCCCTGCTCGCCGCCGAGGGCGACGTAGTCTTCGCAGGCGATCACTTCGGCACGGATGAAGCCGCGCTCGAAATCGGTGTGGATCGTGCCCGCCGCCTCGGACGCGGTCTGCCCGATGTGCAACTGCCAGGCGTGGACCTCCTTCGGCCCGGCAGTGAAAAAGGTCTCCAGTCCCAGCAGCGCATAGCCGGCGCGGATCAAGCGGTTCAGGCCCGGCTCCCGCATTCCCATGTCGGCGAGAAATACCTTCTTGTCCTCGTCGGGCAGGTCGGCGATCTGCGCTTCGATCGCCGCGCTGATGGCGACCGATCCCGCGCCTTCCTCGGCCGCGCACTTCTCGATTGCGGCGAGCTTGGGATTGCCGATGAAGCCGTGCTCGGCGACGTTGGCGACGTAGAGCGTCGGCTTCATGGTGAGAAGAAAAAGCGGGTCGAGCACTGCGCGTTCCTCTTTGGTCCAGTCAAGGGCGCGCGGCGGCCGGCCTTGATCGAGCGCGGCCTGTACCTTCTCCAGCACCGCGACCAGGCGCTGCGCTTCCTTGTCGCCGGCCACCTTCGCCACTTTTTGGTACTT
>CAZTSJ010000132.1:0-9790 GCA_964616875.1 uncultured Bordetella sp.
CGCGGCATGCGCAGGTGCAGCGTTTCGATGCCCTGCAGGATGTGGAACGCGGTCATCGGCGCCATGCAGGCGCCGAAATCGCGCAGGCCTTCGCGCCGCGCGCGCAGGAGGAAGGCGCGCGTGCCCGACTCCTCCTCGAAATCCATGTCGTGGAAACCCGCGTAGGGCGCGGTGAGCTGGGGAAACTTGCCGCGATTTTCCCCGCTTCCTTCCCATTCAAAGCGCCCCGAGTCCACCAGCACGCCGCCGATCGCGATGCCGTGGCCGCCGAGGAACTTGGTCGCCGAGTGATACAGCAGGTCCGCGCCCAGCTCGAAGGGCTTCATGAGGTAGGGCGTCGTGAAAGTCGCGTCGACCAGCAGCGGCAGGCCGGCGTCGTGCGCGATCTTCGCCACCGTGGGGATATCCAGGACGTCCAGGCCGGGATTACCGAGAGTCTCGCCGAACAGCAGACGGGTATTCGCCTTTATCGCCTTTCGAAAATCCTCTGGATTTCTGGGGGAAACAAAAGTCGTCTCTATCCCAAACCGCTTCAGGGTGTAGCCCAGGAGGTTGTGCGAGCCGCCGTAGAGCGCCGCCGAGGCCACGATATGGCTGCCCGCGTCCATGAGCGTGGCGATCGCGAGGTGCAGCGCCGCCTGTCCGCTCGCGGTTGCGATCGCGCCCACGCCGCCCTCGAGCGCCGCCATGCGCTCCTCGAGCACCGCGACCGTGGGATTCGAAATGCGCGAGTAGACGTGCCCCGCGCGCTCCATGTTGAACAGCGACGCCGCGTGCGCGGCGTCGCGAAACACGTACGAGGTCGTCTGGTAGATCGGCACCGCGCGGGCGCCGTGCGCCGGGTCGGGCGACTGCCCGGCATGCAGGGCAAGCGTGTCAAAGCCTGGATATTTAGGACCGGCCATAAGGCGTCCGGTTAAAGGCGGGCCCGGCCACCGCTAAAACTCAATGCAGGTGCTTGCGGGACGGCCGCGTCGCGGTTTCGAAGGCGCGCTCGGGTTTCTTCACGTCGGCAGCGTGCTCTTTCCAGTCCTGCTCGAAGAGGCCATCCACCACGGCGACCACCGCGGCGACGCGCTCCTTGCTGAACTGGCGCGTGAGCAGCGCGGACATGTCCTCGATCATGCAGCGGCGCTGCGCTTCGTGGATGGCGTGCGCCGTCGGGCCGACAAACAAGAGCCGCGACTCCTGCTCGCCGTTGTCCAGGTACAGCGTGAGTTCCACTTCGACCGCCTCGTAGCACAGCGGCCCCAGGTTTTCGAGCGCCGCATCGAGCGCCGGATGGAAGCTGCGGCCGATCTCTCCCGTCCAGCACATGAGGAACATGAGTTCCTTTTCGTCGAAGCGCAGGCCGGGCTCTTCCTGCTCGAGGCTCTTGAGGTCCGCGAGGCCCTCCGCGTCGAGATACTCGAGCAGGGGCGCGAGCGCCTGCTCGATCTGCTTCCTGGAGACGCCCTCGAGCATCGGGATGTCAGCGTGCAGGTGCACTTCCATGCGCATGGCGGCTTTTCCCGGGGGTTATGGATGAGGATTTTATCACGCAGGCAACATGAAAACCCGACCGCCGGCGCCCGTCAACTGACCTGCGGCCTCGCGCGTTTATATACGCAGCCCGAAAATGGGTTCATAACGCACCGCTGCCTGTGGAGGTGGCCATGTACGTGATGTACAACAGCGAGAACTACTGCGTAGTCGAATTCGCCGGCCGCCACGGCATCGAGCTGGTGGATAAAACCACTGGCCGGACCGGGTTTCTCGAAGGCGAGCTGGAAGTGAAGATACGCGCCTCAATGGCGGATTTCGCCGCCGGCGACCCGAGCGTCGAACTGGTGGACGAGTTCCTCGGCCACTACGATTCTCTGCTGACGAACTCCGTCGCCTTGCACTGAATATCCGCACTTAAATCCGGATAACATCGGGCTGATGTTCAGGCCCGCGCATTTTCCGGACTATCTGGGAAATGGATTTGTAAACCTGGTGGCTTCCCTTGTGGAAGCAAGCGGAGGCGTACCTCGCCATCCCCCCCTCACTTGCCTTCCTGTTGCCGAACTCCGGTCCGCGCAGAACGTCGTCTTTGTGATCGTCGACGGCCTGGGCGACAACTATCTTCGGGCGAACGGCGCCGACGGGCATATAGCGCGGCAGCGCCGCGCGGCAATCAGCGCTGTGTTTCCGTCCACTACCGCGAGCGCGATCACGACTTCGTTTACGGGCGCCACGCCGCTGGAGCACGGCTTGACGGGATGGTTCACCTATTTTTCCGCGGCCGCCTGCGTCGGCGCGCCGCTGCCCTTCAAGCGCCGCGGCGAGAAAACCTCTCTCGGCGTCGCGCCGGAGCGGATCTTCGTCGAGCCTTCGCTCTTCGATACGCTCGCGGTGCGCAGCATCGTCGTTTCGTACCGGCCGATCATCGACTCGCAGTACAACGTGCACCACTGCGGCGGCGCCGAACGGCGGGCTTATGACAGTCTCGAGGGCTTTCTCGACGAAACGGTGAACGCGGTGAAATCGGGCACGCAGCGCAAGCTCGTCTACGCCTACTGGCCGCAGTTCGATGCGCTCGCCCACCAATACGGCGTCGCGAGCGCCGAAGTCGGCGCGCATTTCGCGCAACTCGATGCGATGTTCGGTGAGCTGCTGGCGCGCCTGAGCGGCACCGATACGCTCGTCGTCCTCACCGCGGACCATGGCTTCATGGACAGCCCGGCGGAAGAAACGGTGGAGCTGCCGGCGGCGCTTGCCGCTCTGCTGCGCTTTCCGCTTTGCGGCGAACGCCGGATTGCCTTCTGCCATGTCCAGGATAAAAAAATATTCCTGGAAAAGGCGCGAGCCATGCTCGGTGCGCGCGCGCAAGTGCGTCCCAGCAGCGAACTCGTGGACGAAGGCTGGTTCGGCACCGGGCGGGCGCACGCGGATTTCGCGGAGCGAATCGGCGACGTGGCGCTGGTCATGCAGGGCCGCGGCACGGTAAAAGACTGGGTGAGCGGCGAGCCGCGGCACCTGCACATCGGCAATCACGGCGGCATGAGCGAGGACGAAATGCGGATCCCCCTGGTGGTGGCGAAGACATGAAAACACGCGCGCTGCGCGCCTTCCTCAGCTCGAGCCGATCCCCGCGACGCCGCGGTCGATGAATTCCTGCGACTGCTCGAGCACCGCCTGGCGCCATTCCGGCGCCCTCGGGTAGAAGGCCGCCTCGTATTCGCGCCGCACCTTGGCGGCGAGCACCGGATCGCGCGGCCCCTCGAAACGCATCCAGCGCTGCGCCAGCCCCGCGCGCTGCATGTCGCGGCGCGGCAGCGTGCCGAATTCCACCACGATGCTGGTGACCTCGGCCCTGGGCAGCATCTGGGCGAAGGCGTCGATGATGGTGCCGCTGTAGGTCGCGAGCTTCTTGTGCGTCACGCCCTGCAGGTTCACTGCGCGCTCGCCCCACCAGGCGCGCGCGCGTTCGCGCGCGGGCGAGCCTGCCGCGTGAAAGCAGATGTAGATGTGCTCGCACCATGGGCCGATGCCGGTGTGCAGGTCGAGGAAAGCGACTTTGCGCGCGCTTTCGAGATGCGTTTCCACCGCGGCGCGGAACGCGCTGTTGGCCCACTGCGGCCGCGCGCCGCCGAAGAAGATGCCGTCCTGGCGCGTGTACTGGCCGCCGTTGAAGGCATCCGAGAACGCCTTCTCGCCGGCCTTCTCGCGATAGGCGTCCAGCTTCGCGAACGTGGCCGCGATCGACTCTTCGTTCCAGTCCCGCATCGCGATCGACGGGTGCAGTACTTCGTAACCCGGGTTCGCCGGCGGCGGTCCGGTGAAGTCGATGAAATTCCGGTTCAGGTCGACGTTTTCCTCCGTCACGCGCGTCTTGTGCGCGAAGCCCCAGGGATTGTGGGCGTGAAAGAAAATGACCGCGGTGTCCTTGGGCAGGCGCGGCCTGCCGCGCAGCCACGCGCGTTGCACGGCGGAGCCCGAATAGCCCTCGATGCCGTGCGTGCCGCTGCCGACCACGAATACGCGCGAAGCGTCTCCCGGCCCCAACACGGACACGTCCAGGTACAGCGCCTCGCCGCCGGGTCCGCGCTCTTCCGGGTGCTGGTAACTGGTCAGCTTGGCGCCGGCGCGGCGCGCGGCCTCGACGAACTTGCGGCGTGCCTCGGCATAGGAATCGGAGAAAGCCGCCAGCTCAACCATCGGCCGTAGCCTACCCGATTCGACCACCGGGTCCAACGCGCCGGGAGCTGCCTCGCTGTAAGCCTCTCCCAGCGGTGGTATCGTTGATGCCCCTATGGCATCGAGCCGCATGATGCAGCGCGCCGTTCGTGGCCTGGCATTGCTGGCTGCGCTCGCCGCCGTGTCCGGTGCCGACGCGCAGAGCCGGCGCCTGCCGGTGCGCACCGAGCCGATCCCCGACACCGAGTCGGGGCGCCCGGCAGCCAGCGCCGAGAGGCCCACGTTCAAGGGCCGAATGATCATCTATGGCCCGCCGAGTTTGCCGCTCGGGGCACCGCCCGAGCACATCAAGCCGGCGCCCGCGACCGAGCCGGTTGCCATACCCACGCCGGATCCCGTTCCGGCACCAAGCGCGGCACCAAGCGCGGCTCCGGCGCCGGTCATTGCGCCGCCGCCGGCTCCGGTAGCGACGCCCAAGCCCGTGCCTGCACCACTGCCAGTTCAGATCGCCGTCCCGGCGCCAGCGCCAACGCCACCGCCTCCTCCGATCGCCGCCCCCGCACCAACGCCAACGCCACCGCCTGCTCAGATCGCCGTCCCGGCGCCCGCGCCCACGCCACCGCCGGCCCCAGTGGCCGTCGTGCCTGTGCCGGCGCCGCCGCCTGCGCCGGCAGTAGCTGCGCCAGCGCAGCGCGAACCCATCGTCCGGGAACCTGTAGTCCGTTCCGAGCCAGTGCGCTCCGACCCGGCCCGCCCGGCAGCGCCCTCGGCGCCGCCGCGTCAGGACGTTGCGCTCGCCGCGCCCTCGAGCGCGCCTGCCGCCGCGGTGGCCATAGATGCCAAGTTGATCGAGAGCATCTTCTTCTGCCTGTCCCCCGGGCTGCCGCAGGACTGGAAAAGGGCCTGGGTCGAGATCACCGACCAGGGCAGCGGCAAGGAAAAGAACTCCAGATTCCGCGTCTCCAACATACTTGACAGCATCGAAGACGGCGAGCCGCTGGTGCCCTGCAATGCGCGGGAGTTGACGGGGCGTATCGTCAGCCTGAACGACAAGCTGCCCCCCGATCGCCGCGCCTGGACGCGCGCATTGCTGGTGATCGACAGCGACGGGGAATACGAGCTTACGTACGAATACGCGAAGTAGTCAGGCTTTCCTGAGGAAATCGAAATCGCAGCCGTGCTCGGCCTGCAGTACGTGATCCATGTATAGCTTGGCGTAGCCGCGCGACGGCGTTGCCACCGGCGGTCTCCAGGATTTTTTTCTTTCTGATAAATCTTTTTCAGAAACAAGCAAGTCAATCCTTCGCTCCTTCACCGATAGCTTGATGCGGTCGCCATTGCGCACCAGCGCGAGCGGGCCTCCAGCGGCGGCCTCGGGCGAGACGTGCAGCACAATGGTGCCGTAGGCGGTGCCGCTCATCCGCGCGTCCGAAATCCGCACCATGTCCTTCAGACCCGCGCGCGCGAGCTTTTGCGGGATCGGCAGGTAGCCCGCCTCGGGCATCGCGTAGCCCGATTTGGGACCGGCGTTCTGCAGCACCATGAAATCGTCCGGCGTGATGTCGAGCGTGGGATCGTCGACGCGCGCCGCGAGATCGTCCAGCGAACTGAACACCACCGCCCTGCCTTCGCGCTCGAACAGGTTGGCGTCGGCCGCCGAGCGCTTGAGGATCGCGCCGTTGGGCGCAAGCGAGCCGAACAGCGCCACCAGCCCGCCCTCCTTCGCCAGCGGCTCCGCAAACGGCCGCACCACTGCACGATCCACCCAGGCGCCTGCTTCGTGCGCGAGGCGCTCACCAAGCGTCTCGCCGGTGACCGTCATGCAATCCAGGTGCAGCAGGGGCTTGAGTTCCCGCAGCACCGCGCCCACGCCGCCCGCGGCATACAGATCCGACATGTAGAACTGTCCGGTGGGCTTCAGGTCCACCAGCACCGGCGTCGAATCGGACACTTCATTCAGGCGATGCAGATCGATCTTCACCCCGACCCGGCCGGCGATGGCGGTGAGGTGCACGATGGCGTTGGTCGAGCCGCCGATCGCGAGCAGCACGCGGATCGCGTTCTCCACCGATTTCTGGGTGATGATCTGCGACGGGCGGATCGGTTTCGCCACCAGTTCCACTGCACGGCGGCCGCTCGCTTCGCCGGCGCGCAGGCGATCGGCATGCACCGCGGGGATCGCAGCGCTGCCCGGCAGCGCCATGCCAAGCGCCTCGGCAAGCGCGGCCATGGTGGATGCGGTTCCCATCACCGCGCAGGTGCCTGCCGTGGTCGCCAGGTTTCCTTCCACGGCTTCGATTTCGGCCGCATTCACCTTGCCCGCGCGATGCATGGCCCAGAAGCGGCGGCAATCTGTGCAGGCGCCGAGCCGCTCGCCGCGGTAGGAGGTCGGCATCATCGGTCCCGCGAGCAGCTGCACCGCGGGAACATCTGCGCTTGCCGCGCCCATCAACTGCGCCGGCACGGTCTTGTCGCAGCCACCGACCAGCACCACCGCATCCATCGGCTGGGCGCGGACCATTTCCTCCACGTCCATTGACATCAGGTTGCGGAACATCATCGAGGTGGGACTCAGGAACACTTCCCCCAGCGAAGTGGTCGGGAATTCGACCGGCAGCCCGCCTGCGGCGATGACGCCGCGCTTCACAGCCTCGATTAGTTCCGGGAAATGGCGGTGGCAGTTGTTGAAGCCGCTTTTCGAATCGGCAATGCCGACCACGGGCCGCGCCAGCATTTCGCTCGAATAACCCATGCTCTTGGCGAACGATCGCCTGAGATAGAGCGAGAACGCCGGATCGCCGTAGTTCGTGAGGCCTTTCGCCAGGCCCTGTTTCTTCTCTTTCATCCTAAACCCTTGATTTTTATAGATGGGCAACCGCCCATCTTCCTATGAATATCAAACGTGGTTGCCTTCCCACCATCGCAAGCCTACTGTCGCACCATGGAAGCGATCGTGGAACTGGGCGGCAGTCTGCTCGACAGTATTGCCGATTTCTGCCGCCAGCACGTCATCGCCGAATCCACCTTCGGCCGCCGCGCGGTGAACGACGGCAAGTTCGTCGCGCGCCTGCGCGACGGGGCGCGCATCACGCCCGAAACGCTCGAACGCGTCACCACCTTCCTCGAACGCCATGGCGCGCGCGCGCCAGCCACGCCGCCCGAACTGCGCCAGCTGATCCGCGTCGCACCGCAGCGAGACGGCGCACCGCAAAGCACCAGCGCGCCGCATTTGCGCGATGGTGCTCCATCCCGCAACTTCCGCTTCTTCGACAACCGGCAGAAATACCTGCTCTTCGTCAACACCTGCGGCGAGAAGGAAATGGTGGCGCGCCGCGTCGGCATGGAGCTCGCGCACATCCATCCGCGCCCGCCGGCGGTGCGCGTGTTCGATGCCGGCATGGGCGACGGCACGGTGCTCACGCGCGTGATGCGCGAGATGCACCGGCGCTTTCCGACGCGGCCGTTCTATTTCGTCGGCAAGGAAATCAGCCTCGAGGACGTGCGCCTGTCCCTGGACAAAATGCCCGACCGCTTCTACGAGCACCCGGCCACCGTGATGGTGGTCACCAACATGTATTACACCGAGGCGCCGTGGCTCGCGCCGAAGGCGCTCAGCGCGGCCACTTCCCTGGTATGGCATCAGGTCGGCCTGACCGGCACCACGGCGCACGAATTCAGCGAGCAGATCGCCGCGCTGGAGCCGTTCCTCGCGAAGAACTGGCAGGCGCGCCACAGCGCCAAAACCGGCAATCCTGTCTACGAGCGCCCGGTGGCCCTCGTCCTCTACCGCGACGATTTCCGCTTCATGCTCGATGAGGCGATCCCGCAGCAGGGCAAGGCGCGCGCCGACTATGACCTCGTAATCGCCTCGCAGCCCTACCGCGCGCGCGTGCCGGTGGAATTCAAGGCCACCAAAGTCATCGGCCCGCTCGCCCGAGCTCTCGGACCCGGCGGCAGGCTCCTGGGCATCCATTCCTGCGGCCGCGACCCGGGGCTGGAAATCGTGCGCAAGATCTGGCCCGAGGAGAACCCCTTCACCACCGGCAGGCACGACGTGCTGCGCGCGGTGCGCGCGGAACTCGGCAGGGAAGCGCGCCATTTCAACTTCAACTCGTACTCGGATGCGCGCGCGGTGTTCCGCTACGCCATGCACACGCTGCCCACCGAGATCGCGGAGAGCATCGGGACCTCGACGTTGTTCGCCGCGTGGAACGCCGCGGTGTACGTGGCCCAGATCGACGACGAACGCCTCGCGCAGGTGGTGGGCGAACGCAAATACCTGGACGCCACGCGCGAAGTGCTCCAGCAGCACGGCGGCCTCTGGTTCCTGGACGAATCCTATGTCGTCTCCCGCAAACGCGGTTGAATCCCCGGGCATCGCCGCGGAACTCGTTTCCGGCGGCTCGCTCGAAATGGGCGCGCATCGCCCGCAGGACGCGCGCGACATCGCGGCGCTGCTGCCGGGAGGCACACCGGTCTACGTCAATCACCTGCCCCGCCACAAGCTGCTCGACACGCTGCCGACGCTGGTGGCGGTGCGCGAGGCTGGCCTGGAGCCGGTACCGCACATCGCTGCGCGCCGCATCAACGATCGCGCCGAACTCCAGACATTCCTCACTCGCGCGGTCTGCGACGCCGGCGTGCGCAAGGCATTGATCCTGGGCGGCGACGAACCCGCAGCGCTCGGTACCTACGCCGACGGCGCGGCGCTGATCCGCGAGGGCCTGCTCGCCGCCTCCGGCTTGCGCGAGATCGGACTGCCCGGCTACCCGGAAGGCCACCCGCGCATTCCGAGCGCCGTACTCGAAAAGGCATTCGCGGAGAAACGGTCGCTCGCTGCGGCGCAGGGCCTGGGGACCTACGTCGTCACCCAGTTCTCCTTCGCCCCGGCGCGCATCGTCGAATATTGCTCTAGCCTCGCGCGCAACGCACCCGGCGTCCCGGTCTATGTAGGACTCGCCGGGCCGACCAATCCGGTCACACTGCTGCGCTTTGCGCAGCGCTGCGGCGTCAGTGCTTCATTGCGTGCCTTGCGAACGCAAGGCATGGATGCCGTACGCCTCGTAACGCACACCGACCCGGCCGACCAGCTTGCGGCGCTGGCCCACTATTGCAGCGTTCACGCCGATTGCAATGTGGTTGGCGTGCATCTGTTCACTTTCGGCGGCGTGACCTCGTCCGCGGCCTGGATGAACCGCTACATCGCCTCGCTCGGCAACTCCGCCTAGCTCCAGATCTTCGCCGCCGCCTCGACGCAGAGGCGCAGCTTGGCGCGCTCGTCCTCCTCGGTCACCGGATTGCCGCCCATGGTGCTGGCGAAGCCGCATTGCGGGCTGATGGCCAGTTGCGAAGCGTCGATGTGCTTTGATGCTTCTTGAATTCTCTTTTTCAACAAATCCAGGGATTCAAGAGCCGGGATCTTTGAACTGACCAGGCCCAATACCACACCCTTGGTCTTCGGCATCATCGCCAGCGGCGCAAAATCGCCCGCGCGCGGCGTATCGAATTCGAGCAGGAAGTGGTTGACCTCGGCGCGATTGAACAGCCGCTCGGCGATCGACGAGTACCCGCCCTCGGAGAGGTACATCCCCTTGTAGTTGCCGCGGCACATGTGCACGCCGACGACCAT
>CAZTSJ010000133.1:0-2931 GCA_964616875.1 uncultured Bordetella sp.
CTCCTCGAAGTTGCGATACTCGCCGTGCGTGAGACGCCGCACCGCGGCTTCGATGCGCGCGCGCGCCGCGCCATCGCTCACCGCGGGTGCGAGCAGAAGATAGGCGTGAAACCAGCCCTGCCTGATCCACGGCGGTCCGGACCAGCCGAGGTAACGGGTGCTCGCCTTGGCCATAAGCTCGTGCACCCCGATCACCTCGATCTTTATTCCTGTTTGCTTCTTGCCCGCCGCAGCGCCAACACGCGCTGCTTCGGCCAGATCGGCGTGGCGCAGGTAGTCGGCGTGAAAGGGAGTAACGGGATAGGGGTGCCAGATCTGACCTGCGCCGAACGCATCCTTCATGTTGCGCGCGTCTGCGCAGCGGCCAGGGTCGAGCCTCGCCACGACATAGCCGCCGAGCGCGGTGACGGTGCCGATCTTCGCTCGATCGGCCGTCGCCGCGATAGCCGCTCCGGCGTAAGTATGCAGCGTCCCCTCGGCGAGCCGTTGCGCGGCCGCGCGCGCATCGAGCGCTTCGACCGTGATCTCCTGCGGATAGAACGACGGATAGAACGGGAACTCGTGGCCCGCGTGCGCCGCGCCGAAGATCGTGAGGCCCACTGCAAGAATGAAATACTGAGTCATCGAGCCCCATGCTACGATCGCGCGGTGCCGCCAGCAAGGATTGGCAGCACTCCGGAATACTCATGTCGAGATTCATCCGCGCTATCCGAGTTACAGCAGCGCTCGCACTGCTGCCTGCGGAGGCCGCGGCGCACGCCTTCGGCGCGCGTTATGACTTGCCGTTGCCGCTTGTCCAGTGGCTTGCCGGTGCGGGACTGACCGTAGCACTTTCCTTTGTCGTTTTCGCCGTGGCGCTGAGGCGTGGCGCCAGTGGCGCCTCGACCCCGCGGCTGGCTCTGCTGCGCCTGCATCCGCTTGTCCATGCGGCGCTGCGTGCCGTATCGGTGTGCGTTTTTTTCGTTGTCATCGCAGCGGGTCTGTTCGGCACCCAGGACCCTTTCCGTAATCTTGCGCCCGCCTTCGTCTGGATCGCGTGGTGGATCGGCTTCACTTACCTCAGCGCGCTGGTGGGCGACGTCTGGTCCGTGCTCAATCCCTGGAAGACGCTCTACCCTGCGGGGCGTTTCGGTCTGCGCCGCGAACTTCCGGCCGCAGTCGGCGTGTGGCCGGCGGTATTGCTCCTGCTCGCCTTCGCCTGGATCGAGATCGTGTGGGAAGGCAACTCGGTCCCCGCCAACATTGCGTGGCTCGCGCTCGGCTACTCTGCGCTCACCTGGGCCGGCATGTTCGTTTTCGGCCGCGAGGCATGGCTGCGTAGCGGCGAAGTTTTCGCTGTGTACTTCGGTTGGTTTGCGCGGCTCGCGCCGTCCGAGCTGCAGGCGAGGAACGGAACAGCCTGGGAGTGGAGCCTGCGCCCGCCCGCGGCCGGACTGCTCGCTTCCAGTCCCGTTTCGGCGTCGGCCGCGGTCTTCATCATCATCATGCTCGCCAGCGTCACCTTCGACGGGGTGCGGGAGACGCCGCTCTGGGCAGACTTGCTCGCGCGAGCGTCGCCGCCGGGCGAGCCGGTCACCGATACGGTCTGGGCCGCGTCGGCGACCGCCGGATTGCTGCTCGGTCCTTGCATCTTTGCGCTGGTCATCCTGGGCGCGGGCGCTTGGATGGCGCGGCTCACGCGGGATGACGCGCGCCCCGCCTCCGCCGGCGAGCTCGCGCGCCTGTTCGTGCCGACGCTGCTGCCGATCGCCCTCGCCTACCACGTCGCCCACTACCTTTCCTATCTGCTGGTGGCGGGCCAGGTGGTGATTCCGCTCGCCTCCGACCCGCTCGGTCTGGGCTGGGACCTGTTTGGCACCGCGCACTACAAGGTCGCGGTGGACATCGCCGGTGCGCGCTTCGCCTGGTACACCTCGGTCGTGGTCATCGTGCTCGGCCACGTGCTCGCCATGTACCTTGCGCACCGCCTGGCGCTCGGGCGCTTTTCCGCGCGCCGAACAGCCCGCCGCAGCCAGGTTCCGCTCGCCGCGCTGATGGTCGCCTACACCATGACCAGCCTGTGGATTCTCGCGCAGCCAATAATTGAAGCCGTAAAATGAACCCATGCGGTGGATAGCCGAGTCGCTGCGCGGAGCTTGGACGGCATTGGCCGCGCATCCAGGCATCTTCGCCGCGGTGACGCTCGCGGTCGCCGCGCTCAACATCATTGCACCCGTCGCGATCCTGTCGGCGGTACGTACGCCATATACGTACTTCACCTTCAATCCGTGGCTGAGTCGCCTGCCGGAATACCTTGCTTCAAGTGACGTTGCGACCTGGGAGAAGTTGCGCAAGCTTCCCGACCTTGCGCTGTTCTGGTTCTCGGCCGGCGCGACCTACGGCGGCGCCGATTGGGGTTTCGCCGTGGACGTGGCCGACCTCGGGCGCATCCTCCTCGTTTCGGCGCTGTTCGGGCTCTACTTCGCCCTGTGGCGGCGGTATCGCGACCTCGCCTCCGGCGGGGCGGCGCGTGCACTGCAGCGCGGAGGTGCCGCGGGCGCTGCGGCAACGGTGGTCGGGGTATCCACCAGCGCGTGCAGCGTCATGGGCTGCGGCGCCCCGGTGATCCCCGTGCTCGGCCTCGCGTTCGTCGGGCTCGAGAGCGGGACGCTCCAGTTTCTCGCCCAGAGCTCGCGCGTGGCGACGATCGCCGTTTTCGCCGTGCTGTTCCTCGCTGTCGGCTACCTCGGCTTGAAGACCAGCCGCGCGTAGCACCTGCTTCGCCCACCAACCATTCGCGCCATGCAAGCTAGCCATTGGGCCCACTGGCCGCCCGACATGCCGCGCAGTCTCGCGCTGCCGCCGCTGCGGCTGCACGACCTGCTCGCACGGGCCGCCGAACGCTTTCCGGACAAGCCCGCGACGGTGTTCGAGGGCGCGACGCTGACCTAT
>CAZTSJ010000134.1:0-44176 GCA_964616875.1 uncultured Bordetella sp.
GTTGTCTTTCTGCAGCTGCTGCTTCGCCATGGTGGCGGCTTCCATGTAGTCGTCGTAGCTGCCCGGGTAGACCTTGATGCCGCCGTAGTCCACGTCCGCCATGTGCGTGCAGACCGCGGAGAGGAAGTGCCGGTCGTGCGAAATGATCACCATCGTGCTCGTACGCCGGTCCAGCACCCCTTCCAGCCAGCGGATGCTGTTGATGTCCAGGTTGTTGGTCGGCTCATCGAGCAGCAGGATCTCCGGGTCGCCGAAGAGCGCCTGCGCCAGCAGCACGCGCAGCTTCCAGCCCGGCGCCACCGCGCTCATCGGCCCGGCGTGCTGCTCGATCGCCACCCCGAGGCCCAGCAGCAGCTCGCCCGCCCGCGATTCGGAGGTGTAGCCGCCGTACTCCGCGTACTTCGCCTCCAGCTCGGCGGCGTGCAGGAACTCCTTCTCCCCCGCATCCGGATTGGCGTAGATCGCGTCGCGCTCGCGCATCGCTGCCCACATCTCCGCGTGCCCCTGCAGCACCACGTCCAGCACGCTTTCATTCTCGTGGGCGAACTGGTCCTGCCGCAGCCGCCCCACCCGCTCGTGGGAATCGATCGCCACCGTTCCCGCGGAAGGCTCCAGCTCCCCGCCCAGGATCTTCATGAACGTGGATTTGCCGCAGCCATTCGCCCCGATCAGGCCATAGCGGTTGCCGCCCCCGAACTTGACGGAGACATCGGAAAAAAGGGGCTTGGCCCCGAACTGCATGGCGATGCCGGAAGCGACGATCACGGGGTTTCCAGAAACAAAAAAGCCGGCCTCAGCCAGCTTGGATGGCACTAACAGCGAGGCCGCATTATAGCAGCAGCGCCGGATGCTCTAGAATTGCGCCACGGGGAAAGCGCAGCAAGACGCCGACCCTCATACCAACCTACCAGGGGGAAGTTCATGAGCAAACTGCTAACCGTAGTCATCGCCGCCGCGTTCGCGGCCG
The DNA here is from genome assembly GCA_964616875.1 of uncultured Bordetella sp. Classification (GTDB taxonomy): domain Bacteria; phylum Pseudomonadota; class Gammaproteobacteria; order Burkholderiales; family SG8-39; genus RBG-16-66-20. Next base: position 968 of record CAZTSJ010000134.1, read on the forward strand.
TCAGCGCCAGCGCCGTGGCCCAGACGAAGGATGTCAAAGCCAAGGACGGAGCCGTCAAGAGCCCGGACGGCAAGGCCGTCGTCACCAAGGCCGCCAAGGAAGCGCCCAAGGCGGCGCCCGCCGCCGCAGCGCCGGCCCCGGCCCCCAAGGCGAAAGCCAAGGCCGGTGAGGTCAAGACCAAGGACGGCGCACCGGTCAAGGCCGCGGACAAAAAGGACGTCAAGACCCAGACCAAGTAGGTCGAGTTCGTCGCAAGACGAGCAAACGGCAGCGAGGCGAGATTTCCGCGCCTCGCTTTTTTTTTGGCGTTGCCTCTTAGAATCCCCGCATGCTGCACAAGATCATCAGCTTTGACGGCGGAGGCATCCGCGGCGTGCTGACGGCCGCGGTTCTGGAACGCCTTGTCGCGGCGTACCCTGCCTTGATCCAGAACGCCACGCTGCTCGCGGGCACATCTACCGGCGGCCTGATCGCGCTCGGACTTGCCAACGGGATGGCTCCCGCTGATCTACGCCGCCTGTACCAGGACTCCGGCCCGGCAATCTTCGATAACTCGGGACGCATCTCGTTGGGTGGAAAATTGTGGTCCAAATACTCCAACGACAACCTGGAGGAAACGGTCAGCGGACTTTTTGGCGGCCTGAGGTTGGGCGGGCTCGCGAGAGAAGTGCTGGTTCCAAGCTTTGATCTCGATGCGAATGAAGACACGGTGTACAGATCGTGGAAGCCGAAGTTCTTCACCAACCGGCCCGGCGACCCGGACTGCAGCGAGCTTGTAGCCGACGTCGCCATGAGAACCAGCGCCGCCCCGACCATTTTCCCGATCTACCAAGGCTACATCGATGGCGGTGTCGTCGCGAACAATCCGAGCATCGCAGCGCTGGCGCAGGTACTGAAACGCAACCCCGGCCAGCCAAAGGTCGACACGACCAGCGACGTCCTGCTCATGTCGCTTGGCACTGGAACGTCGTTTCGATGGATCGACTCAATGGACGGCGAGTGGGGCGGAATCGACTGGATCAGGGATGGGCGCATATTGGACCTCATGCTCGAGGGGGTTGGCGACGTGGCGGACTTTCAATGCAGCCAGATCCTTGAGGATCGATACAACCGCCTGGCGCCCGTGTTTCCGACCGATGTGGTCGTCGACCTGGACGACGACAGCAAGATCGACTACTTGATTGGATTTGCAAACTCGGTCGAGATTGCGAATACCGTGGCGTGGCTGGCGCGGGTTGCGTGGTGACGCGCGGCTTCAATGAAAATCGACACGGCAAAATTCTTAGGGTCGTGAAATTACATCCAATCCCGCTCGTCGCGAAACGAGCGAATTCGTTGCATTACCTCTTCCATACTTGCTCCTTCAGGAACCCGCTGTGCGCTTACCCGCGGATATTGCCATATCAGCGCATCAGCGCCCGATAGAGAAACGGCAGGCTTACATCCATCCGATAGTCGATGTCGGAGTGGTCATCGTCGAATTCCTCGTATCGATGCTTGATTCCCGCGTCCGCTAGCCGCTGGGACAGCAGGCGCGAGCCGAAGTGGATGTGGAACTGGTCGCGCCAGCCGCAATCGATGTAGATGCCGCGCAGTGACTTGAGGTTGGCGCGGTACTTCGAGACCAGGTTGATCGGGTCGTGGCGGCGCCAGTTGCGCCAGCGTTCCTGGATCACTTCGCCGGTTTCGGCGTTAAAGGGTATGCGGAAGCCGTTGGGTGCGCGGGGGTCGGGGTCGTAGGTGGCGGCCATGCAGAGGTTCATGATGGCGAGGCCTTCCTTGCCCGAGAGCTTCTCCTTTTTCCAGACGTGTTGTAGGAAGCGCTTGATGCGCCCGTCATCCAGGCCGCTTTCAAGTTTTTTATTTCGAACAACATTCTGGCGACCGGCCTTGCGTTTCGGGACGCGGTACTTGGCGAGCTCGTTCAGGGTGTTGGGCCAGTCGTGCCAGTAGACGAAGTCGAAGTAGGCGTCGCCGGAATGGTCGGCGACGGCGCCCCAGTACTGCGGGTACTTCATGGCGTGGATGATCGAGCCGTAGCCGCCGGAGGATTTGCCGAAGCAGCCGCGGTGATCGCGGCTGGCGAGGGTGCGGAATTCGCGGTCGACGAAGGGGATGATCTCGCGCGTGAGGTAGTCGGCGTAGTTACCGATCGCGGAGGAGTTGACGTACTGGTTGCCGCCCAGCGCGGTGAAGCAGTCCGGCATGACGAGGATGACGGGGCCCATTTTCTTTGCGTGGATCAGGCGCGCGGCGCGCTCGGGCAGGTTGTCGCCGAAGGGCTTCCAGTTGGCGTGCGCGATGCCGGAGCCGGTGAAGCCGACGAGGTCGTAGAGCACCGGGTAGCGTTTCTTTCCTGCGTGGTCGTAGCCCGGCGGCAGCCAGACGCCGAGCTTGCGCACGTGCGGATCGCCGAGCGGATTGCTTTTAAGGATCTTCGAGCTGTGCTCGAGGACGACGAGGGTGCCGGGGTGGCCGCGGGGGCGTTTGAGGGACATGGAAACAATAGGTTAGCAACTTGTGGTCACAAATTGTGACCTTGGACGAAGCGACCAGCCGGCCTCACCAGCTTGCCTGCAACGACTACCTTCGGCTTTTCACGGAGCAGCCACCGGCGGACGGGCGCCGAGCCGCGCCGCGCGGCGCGACAGGTTTGCGTCGAAGCTCAGGAATTTCCCCGTGCGCTCGCTCAGCGCGAGATGGAATGCGTCTGCGATGTCCAGCCCGGCCTCCATCCAGTCGATCGCGCGCCGTACCGCGTCCGGATGTTGCGCATGAGCGCGCGGCAAGGCGATGATCTTGCGCAGCGCCGAAACGATCTCCGCACGTGTCGCCTCCCGGGCGCGCAGCACCCACGCGAGTTCGAGCAGGACTGTCACCGGGATGAAGAAGTCTTCTTCGGCCTCGAGCGCGGCGACCGATCGCGGGTGCTGCGCCGGGTCGTCGGCGAGCACGAACCGGGCGAGCACGTTGGTGTCCACGCCATTCACCGGCGTCTCCGCGCCTTGCTTTTGGTCCGTTGGTCATCGGCAAGCACGAGGGCCATGATCGCGGCCTCCTCGCGCGCCGCGGACATGCGTTTGCCTCGGTGCGCGAGTATCCCCGCCAGGCGCCGCACCTGCGCCACGTGGTCGGTCGGCTGGACCGAGACCTTGAACTCCTTGCCAGGCAGCAGCTCGACGGCCAGTTCGGCCCCCTGCTTCAGGCCGAGCGCCTCCCGCACCCGCTTGGGGATGACCATCTGGCCCTTGCTCGATACCCGGGTGCTCTCCACGGCGTCCGCCTTCCCGATAGGTAAGATCCAAAGGTAAGACAATACGCGCCGGGCGCGGCGGGGTCAAGCGGACGCGACGTCTCAGGCGAACTGGTTCTGCAACGCGCTTTCGCCGCGCCACAGGCGCTCGAGATTTTCCAGCAGCAGGTCGATGACGTTGTCCTCGTAGCGGCGCGTTTCGCCGGCGGTGTGCGGCGTGATCAGCACGTTGGGCGCGCTCCACAGCGCCGAATCGGCCGGCAGCGGCTCCTGCCACACGCAATCGAGCGCCGCGCCGGCGATGGCGTTGCGGCCGAGCGCCGCGACGAGCGCGGGCTCGTTCACCACCTTGCCGCGCGCGACGTTGACGAGGTAAGCCGAGGGCTTCATCGCCGCGAGCGCCTTCGCGTCGATCAGGTTCTCGGTTTTCGGCGTCAGCGGGCAGGTCAGCGCGACGAAGTCGGCTTCCGGCAGCACGCCAAGCAGGCCCTCCTCGCCGACCACGCGGTCGGCCGCGCCCGCGCCCCTGGAGGGGTCGCGACGGATGCCGATGACCTTCATGTCGAAGGCCTTGGCCAGCGTCGCCAGGCGCGCGCCGATGCGCCCCAGGCCCACGATCACCAGGGTCTTGCCGCCCAGTTCGTCCTCGCGCCGCGCGATCTCGCCGATCATGCCGCGCCAGTTCTTCGCCGCCTGGTTGTCGCGCGCCTCGGGCAGCTTGCGCGCCAGCGCGAGGATCAGCGCGATGGCGTGCTCGGCGACCGCGCGTTCGTTGGCGCCCTGCGCACTGGCCACCCGGATGCCGGCGCCGCCCAGGGCCTCGCGCGAATACTGGTCGGTGCCGGCGCTGATGGACTGGATGAACGCCAGGCGCGGCGCATGGGGAATCAGTTCGTTACGCCAAAGGCCTGAGCACAGCAGCACGTCCGCTTCGGCGATGCGTGCCTGCAGTTCGTCGAGGCCGCGCACCTCGAAGGAATTGATCCCGGTATTGCGCAGCGCGAAGCGCTCGCCCATGCGGTAGGCGACGTGCGCGAAGCAGATAGTGAGTTTGTCCCTGGCGGGAAGGGGGCGCGGGGGCATGGGATCCGGATCGGTCGCGCGCTCGCGGCGCTACTTGATGAAGCCGAAGGCCCGCGGCAGGTAGAGCGAGATTTCAGGGATGAACGCGACCACGAACAGCACCACGATGATGGCGGCGATGAACGGCAAGAGCGAGGGCACCAGCTTCTCCATGGGCAGGCCGCTGATCGACATGCCCACGAACAGGCACAGGCCGACCGGCGGGGTGACGTGGCCAAGCGCGGAGGCGATCACGCACACCATGCCGAAATGGATCGGATGGATGCCCACCGCCACGGCCCCGGGCAGCAGCACCGGCACCGTGATGAGGATGATCTCCGAGGGCGTGAGGAAAGTGCCGAGGATTACGTACAGCACGATCACCAGCATCATGAACATCCACCAGGTCGGCGCCACCTGCGCGATCGACGCGGCGATCTGCAGCGGAAACTTGGAGTAGGTGAGCACCCAGCCGAAGGAGCCCACCATGCCGATAATCAGGCCGATGACGCCGGAGAGGCGCGCCGAGTCGGCGAAAATCTTCGGCAGCTCGCGCAGCTTGGGTTCCTTGTAGAACAGCGGCGGCACGAAAAGCGCGTAGACCACCGCCACGGCGGCCGCCTCGGTGGGCGTAAAGAGGCCGAAGACGATGCCGCCCATGATGATGATCGGGATCATGAGCGCGGGCAGCGCGCCGCGCAGCACGGCGCCGAACTCGCGCAGCGTCGGCGGCTTCTCTCGCGGGTAATTGCGCTTGCGCGCGATGATGAAGACCGGCACCGACATGCCGATGCCGACCAGCAGCCCGGGCAGGTAGCCGGCGGCGAAGATGGCCGCCACCGACTCGTCGGCCATCCACGCGTAGATGACGGCGATGATCGAGGGCGGGATGATCGGCGCCAGGATCGCGGTGCTGATGGTCAGCGCCGTGGCGAAGTCCCGGTCGTAGCCCTTGCGCTCCATCTGCGGAATCAGGAAGGTGCCGAGGGCCGATACGTCGGCGACCGCCGAGCCCGAAATGCCGCCGAATATCATGCTATCGACCACGTTCACGTAGGCCAGGCCGCCGCGGAACCTGCCCACCAGCGCGGTGGCCAGATCGATGATGGCGCGGGCCACGCCGCCGCGCGCCGCGAGGTTGCCGGCGAGAATGAACAGGGGGGCCGAGAGCAGCAGGAAGGAATCCGAGAGGAGGCCGACGAAGCGGGTCGGGATGATGATCGGGTTGAGCGCCGGATAGACCAGCGCGGCGCCCAGCGCGCCGACGCCCAGCGCAATGCCGATCGGCATGCCGAGCAGCAGGAAGATCACGAATACGATCAGGAGTGTTTCAGCCACAGCGATCGACCGGCAAGGTAAAGGCCGCGCAGCATCGGCAGGATCATCAGCACCGCGCCGAAGGGCACGGCGGCATAGACGTAGCCCAGCGGCAGGCCGAGGCCCGCGCTCGTTTGCAGCTGCGCATTGGGCACCAGCACGAACGCCAGCTGGATGAGGACCACGAACAGCGCGATGCCGGCCAGGTTCACGAGGATGATCGCCACGTCGCGCAGGCGGGGCGGCAGCTTGTCGCGAAAGTAGAGCAGCGCCGTATGCTCGCCGCGGTGCATCGCGGCCGCCGCGCCGAGCATCACCAGCCAGACGAACAGGTACCTCGGGATTTCCTCTAGGCCGTCGATCCCGGCCCAGCCGACGAAACGCAGCACCACCTGGATGAAGACCGCGGCGGCCATGATGGCGAGGATCGCCCCCGCGACATAGCCCAGGCCGTCGTAGAACTGCGCCCAGCGCCCCCCGGCGGGCCGGGCCTCGGCCCGCGCTTCGCCCCCCGGCGACGCCACCGGACTACTTGATGCTCAGGATGTAGTCCACCATCTTGCGCGCGTCCTTGCCGGCCGGCGTGGCATAGAACTCGTTGTACACCTCGATGGTCGCCTGGCGGAATGGGCCCGCATCGGGCTTGGTGATGATGCCGCCCTTCTCGCGCACCAGGTTCTGGATCGACTTGTCCTCATCCAGAATGAACTCGCGATTGAACTTGCGCGCATCGCTCCACGCATCCGCCACCGCCTTGCGGCCGGCCGCATCGAGCTTCTGGTAGGCGGCCTTCGCCATGATCAGCGCCACCGCCTGGTGGGTATGGCGCACGTCGGCCACGTTCTTCACCACGTCGTAGAACTTGTTGTGATAGTAGGTGTTGATGCCGCCCTCGGCGAAGTCGATGACCTTGGTCTGCAGGGAAGTCGCTACCTCGGGGAACGCAATCGGGGTCGAAATCATGCCCAGCGCCTTGAAGGTCGCGACCAGGATCTTGTCCTCCTGGACGCGGATCTTCCTGCCCTTGATGTCGGCCAGGCTGTTGATCGGGAAATGGCCGTAAATGCCCCGATAGCCCGCGGCAATGAACCCCACCAGCTTCAAGCCGCGTGCATCGAGCACCTTGTCGTAGTAGCCCGCCAGCGTGTCGCTGCCGTCGAGCGCCTTGAAGACGTGGTCGTAGTCGCGGAAGATGTACGGCAGCTGGAATACCGACATCTCCGGGATCAGGGTGGAGAGCGGCGCCGTGGTGATCGGCCCGAAATGCACCGAGCCGAGCTGGATCTGCTGCGCGACCTCGCGTTCGCCGCCGAGCGCGCCGGAATGATGGTGGATCAGCTTCATTTTGCCGCCCGAGAATTCGGCCAGCTTGTCGGCGAAGCGTTGTGCCGTCTGGGAAGTGCCGTGCTTGGGCGGGTTGACGTTGCCCATGGAGAATTCCTGGGCCTGTACGACCGTGGCGAAGGGCAGACTGGCCGCTACAGCGAGCAACGCGCTCGCGGCAAGGCGGGGCAATGAATTCATGGTTTCCTCTCCCGTTTGGTGCTGGGCCGAACGCGCAGCGGGCGGCAAGGAACTCTAACAGAATCAGGCCGCGGCGGGCTCCACGTCGAGCGTCGTCACGCGGCGCAGTTCGCGCCGGTGTTTTACGTCGTCGAACGCCCGGCCGCGATGCATGGTGGCGAGGTTGTCCCAGATCACCAGGTCGCCGACCCGCCAGCTGTGCCGGTAGACGAACTGGGGGAGGGTTGCGTGATCCGTGAGCTCGCGCAGCAAGAGCCTGCCTTCCGGCACCGGCCAATCGACGACGTGCGAGGCATGCGATGCGAGGTAGAGCGAGCGGCGCCCGCTGCGCGGATTGGTGCGCACCAGCGGATGCACCGCGCCCTTCAACTTCTCCTGCTCTTCGGGCGAGAACTCGAAGCCGAGCACATGCCGCGAGTAGGCGATCGAATGGTGCGCGCGCAGCCCCTCGAGCGTCGCCCTGGTCTGGGCATCGAGCGCATCGTAGGCCGCGCGCAGGTCGGCGAACTCGGTGTCGGCGGCCACCGGCGGCACCACCTTCGCCGAGAGCATCGAATAGCGCCCCGGCGGATCCTGGAACGAGGCATCGGTATGCCACAGGCGGTTGCCCAGCCCGTACATGCGGCGCCGGTCGTCGGCCTTGAGCAGCGCGCCGCCTTCGTCCACGTTCGAGATGTCGGTCAGGGCCTCGTTGCCGAACCGGTTCCTGCTCAATACCGATGCGCCGGTTTTCGCGTGCAGGGTGCCGTCGAAGCGGGTGGCGAACTGGAGCTGCTCGTCATCGGCAAAGGGCTGGTCGCGGAACACGAGCACCGCGTACTGGTCCATCCCGGCCCGGATCGCCGCAAGCGTCGCCCGGTCGGCGACGCGGCGCAGATCGATGGCGCCGGCTTCGGCGGCGAAATGCGGCTGCAGCTTGCGGAACGTCAATGCCATGCGGTGCCCTTGCCTGCTCGGAGGCCGATTCTAGGGCACGCCGCGGCGACGGCGGCTGCGACGCTGCGCGTGGCGATCAGGGGGCCCCTTCCCGCCAGCCCCGGTGCAGCGGGAAGTAAAGGGCGGTGCGCCCTTCTCCCAGCGCTGCGGCGTAGCGCGCCAGTTGCACCCTATAGCGCTCGCGCTCCTGGTCGAGAAATCTCTCCACCCCGGCGCCTTCCTGGCGGCTGGTCTTGTAGTCGACGATCCAGCGCGTGCCGTCGGCGGCGCGAATCAGGCGGTCGATCACGTAGCGCCCCGTGGCCGTGCGGATGCGGTATTCGCTGCGCGCTTCGGGGTGCGGTCCGAGCAGCCAGCGGCCGCGTTCGTCGGCAAGCGAATTCTTCAGTGCGGTGACGACCAAGCCGGCGGCCTCGCCGGGGGATTGGACGCCCCGGCGGTAGAGATCGCGTTCGAAGCTGGAGCGCAGCGCATCGATGCGTTTCGCATCCCAACCTTTCAGTTCGTCCTCGGCGATCTGCTGCAGCCAGCGATGCACGACGATGCCGACGTGCCGCGCCGTCTCCTGCGCCCAGGAGAATTCGACCTGCTCTGCCTCGCGCCCCTCGGGCAGTGGCGTCCAGGCGGCGGCCGGGGGCGGTGGCGGTGCAGTCCAGCCGGCCACGAGGCGCTTGAGAATGAAAGGTTTTGATTTAGTTACATCAGATGTAATCCCAGCTTCAGGAGGCTCAACGCCCTCAAAAATATCCCTGGCGACCGGCCAGGCGCAGGCCAGCAGGCTCCTCTTGGGCGGCATCGTCTTCTTCGGGCAGGCGAGCAGGTGCAGGCGATGCCTGGCGCGCGTCGCGGCGACGTAGAGCAGGCGCGCCGCTTCGGTGTCCTCGGCTTCGCGGTCGAGCTTTTTCAGGTAGTCGTAGGCGGGTTCTTCGGCGCTTCCGGTTTCCTTGATCGGGGCAAGCAGAAGATTTCCATTCGGCAGTTCCTTCCAGCGCATGAGCGGCGCGTCGCCGCGCCCCGGCGGGCGCTCGAGGCCGGGCAGGATCACGGTGCCGAATTCCAGGCCCTTGGCCTTGTGGATGGTCATGATCTGAAGATCAGCTTCGCCCGCCGCGGGATCGGGCGGCGCGTAGAGCTCCTCCAGCAGCCCGGCCAGGCGCGCGAAATCCACTTCGCCCGCCTCCTCCAGCTGCTCCAGCGCATCGAGGTAGGTCTCGGCGTCTTCCAGCGCGCTCGCATCCCCGGGTTCTCCTCCCAGGCAAGCCGGGCCGCCGAGCGCGAGCCAGGCGCCCTCGACGCGGTCGCGCAGCGTGCCGCGCAGGCGCTGCTCGACGGCAGGCGCCAGTACGGCTCTGAAATGTTCCCGATCGGGAACATCCTGCAGCAGCTCCCAGATCGTTTCGTTTTTCCCTTCGAAATGTTTTGAAAGCTCGGCAAGAGAAAGTCCAACCCACGGCGCTCTCAGTATCGCGAGCCATGCAACACGGTCTCCCAGGTGCGTGAGCGCGCGCGTGAGGGCGAAGAGGTCCTGCACGACCTGCTTCTCGCCCAGCTTGTCGATCTCGATGGCGCGAAAGCGGATGCGGGCGGCCTTGAGCGCGGGCACGATCTCCACCAGCGCGCTGCGGTTGCGCACCAGTAGCGCGCAATCATTTTTTGTTTTCTGAATTATTTCAATTACTTTTTGTGCTTCAAGCACGGCATCCGGGCAGGCGTGCCAGGTGACTGCCTCGCCGGGCAAGGCGGGATCGTTGGGGGCCGCCGGAGAGTACGGTACGGCGCCGGAGGTTTCCGATTCCTCTGTTGGAAATATCTTCGCAAAAACTTCATTGAAAAAAACAACCAACCCTGCCTGCGAGCGGAAATTGGTCTTCAGCGCCAGCGGTTCCAGCTTCACGTTCGGCAGCCCTTCGCGCCGCGCGCGCAGGAAGAGCCCGACTTCCGCCTCGCGAAAGCGGTAGATGCTCTGCATCGGGTCGCCGACGACGAAAAGCGTGCGGCCATCGCCCTGCTGCCAGCCCGCGGTAAGGTGCTCGAGCAGCTCCCACTGGCTGATCGAGGTGTCCTGGAACTCATCGACCAGGATGTGGGAAATCCTGTTGTCCAATGCGAGAAGCAGATCGCTTGGATCCTCTACGCTGCCCAGCGCCCGCACCGCGCCCTGCGCGACCTCGGTGAAGTCGGCCTCGCCGCGCGCGGCGAAGACGAGCTTGAGTTCGGCCGCGGCGAGCGGCAGCAGCGCGAGCATGGCTTCCAGCGCTTCCCATTGCGTCGCCAGATATTCTTCCGGCGGAAGCTTCAGAAGAGATGCGAGAGCAAGACGCAGCGGCTCGTTGCCGACTATTTCAGGCGGTGCAGGAGGTCTTTTTTTCCAGGTATTTTTGTCTTTGGTGAGAACTAAAGTTGCAAATTCCACGCAAGCACGGGAATCGAGCCTCCTGGCATGTTCCAAAAGCCTTTTTCTTTCAGAAGCAAAGGCAAATTCAAGTTCCTGCCGCGTCGGCGCGAGGCCGGTCTTGCGCAGCCACTGGTCGCGCTTGCGCAGCATGCCGGCGAGCAGCGAGACCGCGGTGCCGACGTTGTTGTCGAGGTGCGCAAGCAGGCGCGCCACGGCGGGATTGCCGAACGCGGAGGCGGTGCGCCACGCCGCTTCGCGATACAGCGGCTCCGGATCGTCGGTGATGCCCGGCGCGACGCCGAACTGCGAGGGCACCGGGAGCTGGCGCGCGAGCGAAAGGCAGAAAGCGTCGATGGTCTCGATGCGCAGGCGATGCGCGATGTCCGCCGCGTTCGGCAATTTCTCGAGCACGCGCTTGCGCATCTCGGCCGCCGCCTTCTTGGTGAAGGTAATGGCCAGCACCTCTTCAGGTTTTTTCGTTTTTTCTTGTAGTCCTAAAAATCTTTTAACCAGGAGCGAAGTCTTGCCGGAACCCGCCGGCGCCTGAACGATGAAGGAGCGCGTGGAGTCGAGAGCGCGGTCTCGTTCGGCCTGGTCGGCTATCATGGCCGCAGAGGATTCAGTCATGAGAGTCATTCCCGGCGACACGATGCCCGGCATCGACGCCCGCTTGGTAAGGAGAAACCCGGAGGGCGGCAGCCGTTGGGCGTTGGCGCAGGAGAAGGCCGAGAAGCTCTGCCTGCTCGCCTTCTACCGCGGCATCTTCTGCCCGCTCTGCCGCGTCTGGGTGGCGGACCTGGATCGCCTGGTGCCCGAATTCGAGCGCCGCGGCGTGACGGTGATCGCGCTTTCCTGCGACAAGAAGGACGGCGCCGAGAAAGCGGTCGCGGACTGGGGCCTGAAGCAGCTGCGCGTGGGCTACCGGCTCGATGTCGAGGACGCGCGCCGCGCGGGCCTCTACATCTCCGAGGGCCGCGGCGTGAACCCCGGCACCGGCCTGAAGGAGCCGATGCTCTTTGCCGAGCCGGCACTCCTGCTGGTCAAGCCCGAGGGCGAGCTCTACGCGGCCTGGATCCAGTCCACGCCCTACGCGCGCGTGCACCTGGCGGAGATCCTCACCGCGGTGGACAACTTCGCGGGAAGGAACTTTCCCGAACCGCGGGGCTCGGCCTAGCATCGCGCGGCGTCTGCACGTTGCGCGCGCAAGTGTTGGTCTGCGCGCTGCGCGCGCAGGGCCTGATCGTCGAAGCGCCGCTCCAGCGGCAAATACAGGTGCTTGGCGCGCCAGGGCGCGGCCTCATGCATCGAATTGAAGCCGCAGGCCGTGACGATGCGCGCCGCGTGCGGATACAGCTCCCAGGGCCGCGAGTGCGCGATGCGCTCGACTCCCCCGGGCAGGTCCAAGGCGCGAGGCGAGACGACGACGAATCGGGGCACGGTACTTTTTGCTTTCATACGGGCGAATTCAATCAGGGCGCGCACTTCCGCGGCCGGCCCGCTATGCACGACCAGCCAGACGGGATCTTTTTTGAAAGGATTTTCCGCCTTGGATTTCCGATTCAAGGAAAGTTCAAGGGGTAAAACCCGTGCAGAATTCTGCGCAAGAAATTCTTCGTGTTGCGGAGCCAGTTCTTCCACCACAAGACTCGCCTGGTATCTGCGCGGCGTGCCGGCGAATGCCTCGCGATAGGCGTTCCACTTGAGGAGCCGCGCGACGTGATACAGCGGCACCTCGGGCAGCACGCGCGGATCGGCGAGCTCGCCAAGGATGCCGAGCGGAAACGCGTCCACCACCACCGCCGAGGGCGCGAGGGCGCGCAGCGTTTTCTTCAGCCAGGCGGCGAAATCCACGCGCGAATGCGCGAGGCGGCGCGGCACCGGCACGATGTCCGGCCCGCGGGCAAGGGGCGAGGCGCTCAAGATGGCCGCATCCGCGCCCGCGCAACCGAGCGCCTGCAGCACGCGCCGCGCGCGCGCGAGGTGCCCAAGGCCGCCGCCCATGGCGTAGCAGGCGATCATCGCCGGGTTTCCTTCCCTGTCAGCCGCGTGACTTTTGCCGACACGGGTGCTGCACTGCCTTCGAACAGGTCCAGGTAGCGCTCGCACTCGCGCTCGAGCGTGAAATCGGCGGCGAGGCGCCGGCAGGCCGCGCGCCAGGCCTTGAGCGTGCCGGCACGCGCCGTGGCGATGCGCTCGAGCGCGCGGCGGCAATCCTGCGCATCGCCGCTGCGAAACAGCGCGCCGTGCTCGCCGTCGCGCAGCACGCCCGCGCCGCCCGCCACGGATGCGAGCAGCGGCACGCCGAGGGCCGCGGCTTCGAGCAGCAGATTCGGGAAGCCTTCGTAGAGCGAAGGCAGCACCACCGCATCGCAGGCGAGCAGCAGCGGGATCAAGTCGGTGCGCGGCATCGGCGGCACGCTCGTCACCGCGAGGCCGGGCACCAGGCGCGGCAACTCGGTGCTGGGCAGCGCGCCCACGACGAGCAGGTGCAGGGATCTGGCGAGGCCCGAGGCGGCAATGGCATCGAGCAGCAGCTCCACGCCCTTCTTCGCCTTCAAGTCGCCAAAGAGGCCGATCAGCTTGCGGCCAGTCTTGACATGCTTGGCGCGGAACGCCGCCGCACGCGTCCGGTCCGAGGCCAGCGCGCGCCAGTCGGCGGTGTCGATGCCGTTCGGCGTCCACGCCGCGGCGGCGGTGGGATAGAGGCGTTGCACGCGGCGGCGCAGGTCTTCCGTTACGCAGCCCACGCGCGCAGCGCGGCGCAGCGCGTCTTCGAGCGCGGCGCGACGCTCCGGCAGGTAGACGCCCGTGTCGAAATCGTTTCCGCGCAGCAGGACCACCAGCGGCAGGCCGAGCCAGGCGGCGTAGGCCGAGGCCGCGGTGGCGGGCAGCGCACCGCCGAAGGCGACCACGTGCGTCCAGCTTCCGCCGGCTTCAGCGAGTTGCGGCCAGAGCGCGGCGAGCTGGTGCGGCGCTTCCTCGCCCGCGGGCAGCACGCGCTCGCTGCCGTTCTCGCGCGGCGCGTAGCTCGCCTCGGTGGCCGCGCGCGACAGGTGCACGACATCGATCCACGCGCCGCGTTGCCTGAGCGCGTGCACCGCGCGGTCGCAGGACACCGCCATGCCGCCGCGCCCGGGCGCATAGCGCGCGGTGAGCCAGAGCAGGCGCAGGTTCAGCATCGGCTAGCTCGCATCGAAGTCGCCATCGTCGCTATCGCTGTCGGCGCTGGCACCGGCGTCCGCGTTGTCCGCACCTTCCGGGCCGTGCCAGGCGCCCGACGCGTTGGTGGACAGGCCGGGCTTGTCCTCATCCGCGAGGTCGCTCGCGGCCGCGCCCGCGGCCGCGCCCGCGGCGACCGGCCTCGGATCGATATCGGACCTCGAGCGGTCGCGGTAATGCCAGCGGTGGTCGTTGTTCGAGTAGCCCCAGTCGTCGTCGCTGGCGTAGGCGTCGCAGTTGGGGCAAAGAAAAGGGCCGCTCTTCTGCGGCCGCACGTGCTGCTTGCAGACCGGGTTCTTGCAGCGCCCGCAGGTGAGCACGCCGGGCTGGCCGCAGGGCTTGCGCGAAAAAAGGATGCCGCTGTACGTCAGGCAGGTGCTCATGACGCCGCCTTCGCCGCCGCCGCAGCGGGCAACAGGCGGCCCTCGCAGAGCTTCATGAGGTTAATCAGCGACGCAGCCGGCTGGCCGAAATACTCGGCCTTGCCCTGCTCGCGCAGCGTGGCGAGGCTGTCGACCACGTCCGCGGTCCACAGCTGCGTCTTCTGCACCAGGTCGCGCCTCGCGCGCAGGCTCCAGCCGCTCGGGCGCTCGCGCACGTCGAGCGTGGAATCGCCGTCCTGCGCGCGCTGCGGATTTGCGATCGGCTTTAATGCGAATAGCGTGCGGTCCACATCGAGGCGCACCGCGAGGCGGGTCGCGAGCGCGAACTTGGCCTTGATTTTGATCTTGGTCTTGCGGCGCACGACTTTCTTGCGCGCGAGCTTCACGGTGCGCCACTCGGTGATGTGCCAGGCGAGGCGCAGGCCCGGGATCGCCGCGAACGAGCCCGAGAGCCAGTCTTCCTTCTTCTCCTTGGTGACGATCGCGTTATCGCTGCCCTTGGGCAGTTCCGCGGGCGGCAGGCCGCGGCGCGCGTCGAGCTGCGCGGCGAGCTTGAGCGTGCCGCTGGGCGCGATGTCGGAGAGCAGCGCCACCAGGTCGCGCACGAAAATTACGCGCTCCTCGCCGACGAAATCCGCCGGCGGCGGCTTGAAAGCGAAGGCCGCGCCAATCATGCCGCCGATGGCGACGGCGATGCCCGCGAACGGATGAACCCAGAAGCCGACGCCGGCGCCGATCGCGACAGCAACTGCCATCGCGATGTAGCGCTTTTTCTTCACCGCCGCGCGTTGCTGTTTCAGCGCCGTGTCGCGCGCGTGGATCTGCGCGCTCAGCGCCGCGATGCGCTTTTTCCACTCCTCGACCGGCGCGACGCCCTTCAGCTCGTACGTGCCTGCGATATCGGCCATGCGCTCCCCCTTTTGCCAAGCACTCCCAGTACGTTTTCCCGGTACCAGCGCTCCAGGCGCTGCTCGATGCCAGTCCAGGTGTAGTGGCGCCTTATGCGCGCCCGCGCGCGCCGCCCCATCGCCGCGCGCGCCGCGGGTTCGTCGGCGAGCGCGCGCATCGCGCGGCCGAGCAGTTCGGGCTTTCCTGCGCGCACCAGCAATCCGTGCTCGCCGTGTGCCACCAGTTCGCGCACCGGCGCCAGGTCGGAGGCGATCACCGGCGTGCCGGCGGCCATCGACTCGAGGATTTTCAGCGGGCAGCAGCCCTGCTCCA
This sequence comes from uncultured Bordetella sp., assembly GCA_964616875.1. GTDB lineage: Bacteria > Pseudomonadota > Gammaproteobacteria > Burkholderiales > SG8-39 > RBG-16-66-20. The sequence goes on from CAZTSJ010000134.1 coordinate 16,278, forward strand.
GGTTGCGCGGCGTTTCGGTCAATGGGGCAACGCTCGCCAGCGCGTGCGCGATCCAGGGCGCGAGCGCCTCGCGCGTGAGCTCGTGGCGCCAGTGGACGTGCTTTTGCACGCCCAGGCGTTGCGCGCGCGCCTGCAGCGCGCGGCCGATCGCAGCCGGCTGCGAGGAACAGATCACGAGCGCAATGCCAAGATCGGCGATGCGCGGCAGCGCGGCGATCGCCACGCCCACCCCCTGCCAGGGCTGCAGCGCGCCGAAGTAGAGGAAGTAGCGCCGCGGCGCCCCGGCAGGACGCGCAAGCGCGTTTGCGGCCCGCCCCCGCACCGCCGGTGGGAGGTCGGCGCCGTTCGGAATCACGGTGATGCGCGCGGGCGCGACGCCCATGTCGGTATAAATGCGCTCCAGGTTGCGCGCGAGCGTCGCCGAGGGCGTGAGGATGTGGTCGGCTTCGGCGAGGCAGCGGCGTTCCATCGCCGCGATGCGCTCCAGCGTGCGCGCGGCAATCGACGGGAAGCGGTAAGGCATCTCGATCGAGGGCAGGCCGTTCACTTCATAAACGGTCGCAAAGCGCGTCCGCCCACTGGCGCGCGCCTCGAGGATCGGGATGCCGGACCAGGGATCGCGGAAATGGCACAGGCGCAGCGAGGCGCGCTGCGCTTCGAGCACCGCGGCGAGCGAGCGCCGGTAGGCGCGTACCCGTTCGACGAGATCGGGCGCGCCGGCGCCCAGGCGCATGACTTCGACGCCGCCCTCGCGCTCGCCCTCCGGCAGGCGCCCGTCGGCGACGCAGGCGAGCAAGGTGTTGCCGGCGGCGCGCTCCAGCGCGCGCACGGCGTGCGCGATGTGAATCGCTGCGCCCTTCGCGGACGGCACACGGTCGAACGCCGCATACAACGCGCTATGGCGCATCAGGAATCATCCTCTGCGGCCGCTGATTCATCAAGGGCGGACAGGCGTTCGTGCACGCGGCACAGGGGCTGCAGGTCGCAGTTGCGGCAGGTGGCGAGGCCCCGCTTCGGATCGACGCCCGCCTCGCCCTGCTCGTAGCCTGCGGCGAGGCGCTCGAGTTCGGTTCTCCAGTACTGCATCAGGCCGGACCAGGACTTGGCCGGCTTCACGCCCGGAATCGCGCCCGCCTGCAGCGCAAGCCCGGCGAACTTCATGTCTCCGGTCCGCAGCTTCGCGAACGCCACCGCCGAGACGTTTTCCGTCGCGCTCAACGCATAGAGGGGCAGCTGCGGCTCATCGGGCCGCTCGCCCATCCAGTCGTTCGGCGTCGCGCGGCTGCCGGTCTTGTAGTCGATGATCGCGTGCGAACCATCCTCCAGCTTATCCACGCGGTCGATGCGCCCCGAAAAAGAAAGGTTTGAGATGGATATTTGGACTTTCTTTTCCACTCCCACGACGGAAAAATCTTTTCTTTCTTTTTCAACCAGCAACCACTCCCCCGCAAGGCGGATTAGGCGCTGCTTTTCGAGTGCCGCGAAGCGCCCGTCAATTTCCTGCTCTTTCACTGCTTTTTCTGCTGCACGGGAAATGACGAGAGAAATATCTCCATCAAGTTTCTGTTTCGTTTTCAACTCCCCCCAAATCCCTGCCATCAAGCTATGCAGCAGCTGGCCGCGCTGCATCGCATCCAGCCCGGGCTCGGGCGCCACCAGCGCCTCGGCGCCGAGGCGGTGGCGCGCGAAGGCGCGAAACGGGCAGGCAGCCTGGTCGGCGAGCACGCGGGTGCCGCCTTTGATCGCCTTCGAGGCCAGCACCGGCGCTGTTTCATCCGTGAATGTTTCGGTCTTGCCTGCCTTGAAAATCATTTCACGATAAGAATCAAACAGCGGTAACTCCAATTCTCCCTCCGCGACTTGCGTGATAAGCGGGCTCGGCGAGAGCTCGCGGTCCTCCTCGCGGCGCGGCCAGGAGAACACCACTTCGTACGCGGCGCCGATCCAGCCTTCCGTGCGCTGCCGGTCGAGCGCGAGCGAGGCCTCGGCCGAAGCCGCGGGTATGCCGGCCTTGCGTTGCAGCGCCACCGGGAGGAAGGGCTCCGGATGCACGCGCTGCGGCCAGGTGCCGTCGGTAAGTCCGCTCACCCACAGAGCGTCGAACTCGATGCCCACCGACTCGAGCAGGCCCAGTACCTGCACCGGCGCCTGGCTGCCTTCGGGCTGGAACAGGGTTTCGGCGCAGAGCCGGCGCAAATGTTCAATCGCCTGTCGAGGAGAAAGGGTCAAGGATAAAAGACTCAAGCGGGCAAAGTCGCCGAGCAATTCGTTGAATTTGGCGCGCGCCTGGAATTCCGTCGAATCGGGCGTGCGCTCGCCCGCAAAGCCCGCCGCATCCAGCAGCACGGTGAAGTGTTGCGCCCAGGCATGTGGCGAGAGGGATTTGCCTTCGTTTTCCTTTGCTTTTTTGAAAAGAGATTCAAGAATTGAACGCAAAGACAAATTCTCGCCAACCAGGCCAATCAACCTGGGCAGGGAAATCTCCGCGCCCGCTGCGCGGCGCAGGCGCGCGTCGAAGCGCGCCCGCGCGGCCATCTCGCGCGCCGCGCCGCCGAGGAACGGCGAGCGGATCAGCCGGCTTGCCTGTTCGAATTCTATTTCCTTGAAACTGAATTCCAGCAAGGACAAGGCAAAATCCACAATCGCATAGCTGCTCAGCGGTTCGCCGATGGAAAGTTCGAACGGCAGCGGCGAGCCCATGACGCGCCCGAACACCCGCGCCGCCTCGCGCCGGCGCAGCTTGAGGTCGGGCACCACAACGCCGATGCGTACGGGTCTCCCCCTGACATTGCCCTGCTCCAGCCGCGCCCGCGCCCAGCGCGCAGCGCTCTCGAGTTCCTCGCGCGGCGAGGCAAACGAAGTTTTTATCGGAACGGTATTTTTCCTCGCAGGGAAACTGACGAGACAATCGAACCGATCGAGAAAATCCTTCGTCTGCGGCGGCAGGATGTCGAAGGCGTAGGCGACGAGCAGCTTTGGTTTCTTGATTCTGTTTTTTATTGAAAGGTCTGAAAGCAAAGCAGAATCAATGAAATTCTCCCTGCTGCAACGCTTGGCGTAGTCGCGCGCCCAGGCCGCAAAGGCCTGCGTGTCCTCGCTGCCCGGAAATTTCTCCAGCGCGCCGGCGATGCGCCAGGCCTGCGCGAGCTCCCAGGCTGCCATCGCGCGCGCTGCGGTGGCCGGCACGTCGAGCAGCGCGCCATTCCAGCGCGAGGCGCGGATCGCCTCCTCCCACAGCGCGCGCGCCTGCGGCGGCGAAAGCAGCATCGGCAGCGGCTTGCCGCCTGAGGCAACAGGTTCCGAGTACGTCGCGTCGTCGTAGCGGCGCGCCACGAAAGACTCGAAGGGCAGGATGTCGGCGTCTTCCCAGGCGGAAAGACCTTTGCCCGATTGGAAAGAGTCGAATTCGGCCTTCAGCATCCGGGCCAGGCGCCGGTTGGGCGTGACCACGCAGACGCCCGCGGCATGGCCCCCGGCCAGCCGGGCGAACAGGTCGGCCTTGCTCCAGCTCAATCGCTCACCCGGCATGCGCCGGATGATAGGACCTAAATCGGGCTCTGACCCCGATTCTTATTTCTTTACGCCGATGACGCGCAGCTGCGACACCAGGGACTTCACGCCCTTGATTGCACGCACCTTTGCCGTGGCAAGACCGGCTTCCTGTTGCGATTGGGCGACGCCCATCAGCACGACGCGCCCGCCGGTGGCGCACCAGCGCATGTTCACCGAGGACACGCCCTTCGCCGCGGTGAGGCTGGCGTTGATTTCAGCTTCGAGCGCGGTATCGCGCGCGAAGCTGCCCGATTCGCCTGCCAGGAGCTCGTTCTTGAGCGAGCGGATGCGCTTGTCCTGCTTCACGAGTTCCTCGACGCGTTTTTTCACCGCCTCGGTCTTGACCGCGCCCGCGATTACCGCGTGCTGCGCGAAAACCAGCAGCGTCACGCCCGCCCATTCGGATTTCTTGTCGTCCAGCAGGCGCTTGGAGGCTGCCGCGGCGATCTCGGTGTCGGCGCTGACCTCGGCCTTGGTGCGCACGTCCATCGTGGTCGTGACGGCCCTGCCGATGATGGTGAAAGGGTTTTGCGCCCAGGCCGTCCCGGCCAGCAGGAGCAGTGCGACTAGCGCTCCAACAAATGCTTTTTTTCTATGACCTTGGCCCATTCGTCCGCGTCCGGGGGTCCCGGCTTCCTTGCGATGAGCGGCTTCCAGCCTGCCGCCAGTTCCTTGTTGAGGGGGATCCACTCGCGCTGGCCGTCCGGCACATCGTCCTCGGCGAAGATGGCCTCCACCGGGCACTCCGGGACGCACAGGGTGCAGTCGATGCATTCCTCGGGGTCGATGACCAGCATATTCGGCCCCTCCCGGAAACAGTCCACCGGGCAGACGTCGACGCAGTCGGTATATTTGCACTTGATGCAGGACTCGGTGACGATGTAAGCCATTATGGCTATAAGGATTGTAGAATCAATACTTTAGCATACGAGGGGCGGCTGGCCTCATAATACGCGCTCCTGTATCACCCCCCAAGGCAGACAAGCAATGAGCGGTAACGGCATTCAGCATGTTACGGACGACAGTTTTGAGCCCGAGGTCCTCAAATCCGAGGTCCCGGTGCTGGTGGACTACTGGGCCGAATGGTGCGGCCCCTGCAAGGCGATCGCCCCCATCCTGGAGGCGGTGGCGAAGGAATACGGCGGCCGCCTCAAGGTGGCCAAGATCAACGTGGACGAGAACCAGTCCACCCCGGCCAAATTCGGCATCCGCGGCATCCCCACCCTGATGCTGTTCAAGAACGGCAACGTCGAAGCCACCAAGGTGGGCGCGCTGTCCAAGTCCCAGCTCACCGCCTTCCTTGACAGCAATATCTAAAAACCCTAACCTTTGATTCGTAACTGCGCCGGATTGGACGACGGCGCAGTCCCACCCCGCGCTGGGTCAAGCGCATCTTCCTTCTAGAAGTAGTCGGCAGCAGCAAAGGCCGAACTCTATTCCCGCACTACTTCATTCGTCCCGGCAAAGCAGAGCACATGCAACTCTCAGAACTTAAGAACCTCCACGTCTCCGAACTTCTCGAGACGGCGACCACCAACGGCGTCGAAGGCGCCAATCGGATGCGCAAGCAGGATCTCATCTTCGCGATGCTCAAGAGCCAGGCGAAGAAGGGCGAATCCATTTTCGGCGATGGCACCCTCGAAGTGCTGCCCGACGGCTTCGGCTTCCTGCGCTCGCCGGACACTTCGTATCTCGCGAGCACCGACGACATTTACGTCAGTCCTTCGCAGATCAGGCGCTTCAACCTGCACACCGGCGACACCATCGAGGGCGAGATCCGCACCCCGAAGGACGGCGAGCGCTATTTCGCCCTCGTCAAGGTGGACAAGGTCAACGGCGAGGCGCCCGACGCGGTCAAGCACAAGATCCTGTTCGAGAACCTGACGCCCCTCCATCCGGACAAGGCCTTCAAGCTGGAGCGGGAAATCAAGGCCGAGGAAAATACCACCGGCCGCATCATCGACATCATCGCGCCGATCGGCAAAGGCCAGCGCGGCCTGATCGTTTCGCCGCCGAAAGCGGGCAAGACGGTGATGCTGCAGCACATCGCGCATGCCATCGTCGCCAACCACCCGGAAGTCGCGCTCATCGTGCTGCTGATCGACGAGCGGCCCGAGGAAGTGACCGAAATGTCGCGCTCGGTGAGGGGCGAGGTTGTCGCCTCGACTTTCGATGAGCCGGCCTCGCGCCACGTGCAGGTCGCCGAAATGGTGATCGAGAAAGCCAAGCGCCTGGTCGAACACAAGAGGGACGTCGTTATCCTGCTCGATTCCATCACCCGCCTCGCGCGCGCCTACAACGCCGTGCAACCGGCTTCGGGCAAGGTGCTCACCGGCGGCGTGGATGCCAACGCATTGCAGAAGCCGAAGCGCTTTTTCGGCGCCGCGAGAAACGTCGAGGAAGGCGGCTCGCTTACCATCATTGCGACTGCCCTGATCGACACTGGCAGCCGCATGGACGACGTGATCTACGAGGAATTCAAGGGCACCGGCAACATGGAAATCCACCTCGACCGGCGCATGCACGAGAAGCGCATCTTCCCGTCGATCAACGTCAACCGCTCCGGCACCCGGCGCGAGGAGTTGCTGATCCCCAGGGAAACGCTGCAGAAGATCTGGGTGCTGAGGAAGCTCCTGTTTCCGATGGATGAGCTGGAAGCGGCCGAATTCCTCATCGACAAGGTCAAGGCCACCAAGGTCAACGCCGAGTTCTTCGAATCCATGCGAAGAGGTTGATTTCTATGTATAATCACGGACTTTTGAGCGAACAGCCATCATGAAACCAGGCATCCATCCCAGCTACACGCCGGTGATCTTCCACGACACTGCGGCCAACCATTCCTTCCTCACCCGCGCGACGATCGAAACCAAGGGCCGCGAGACCATGAAGTGGACCGACGGCAAGGAGTATCCGGTGGTCAAGGTCGAGATATCGTCGGAATCTCACCCGCACTACACCGGCAAGCAGAAGATCATGGACACCGCCGGCCGGGTCGAGAAGTTCAAGCGCCGCTACAGCAAGAAAAAGCCCGCGTAGTTCCCGGGGCAGTGCCGCGCCCGGCGCCATGCTGCCCCGCCTTGCTTTACCGCCCTCCCACGCCGTACTGATCGTCCTCGCGCTGGCGTTCGTCGCGCCGGGCCTGGTCGGGCACGATCCTTGGCGCGCCTTCGACGTCCTCACCATCGAGGTCGTGCAGCAGATGCACCTCTCGGGAGACTGGGTGGTGCCGCGCATCGCGGGTGAGCCCTGGCTCGAAGACCCCCCCCTCTACCACTGGCTCGCGCTCGCCTGCGCCAAGGCCCTGGGCTGGCTGTTCGGCTTTCACAACGCGGTGCGCCTCGCAAGCGGCCTCCTGATGATGGCCGCGCTGTGGTTCGTGTACCTGGCGGCAAGGCATTCCGCGTTGCGCGGCGAAGCGCGGCCCACCGGCGCCAGCGCAACGCTGCTGTTGATGGGCTCGATCGGCCTGATGGTGCATGCGCACGAAGCGGTGCCCGATCTCGCCGCGCTGGCGGCGAGTTGCGCGGGTCTTTCGTTCCTGTTCCAGTCGAAGAAAAAAAATGCCAGGACCGGGCTCGCCTTCGGCGCCTGCCTCGGCCTGGCGTTCCTTGCCACCGGGCCGCTCGCGCCGGCGGCGCTGGGCGCCGCCGCGCTGCTCGCGCACCTCGCCTGCGACGAATGGCGCAACGCGCGCGCGCCGCGTTTCCTCGGCGCCGCGGCGCTCGCCTTCCTCGTCCTCGCCGTATCCTGGCCGCTCGCGCTCTACCTGCGCGCGCCCGAACTGGCGCCGTCCTGGTGGTTCACCGCGACCCACGCGCGCGGCGAATTCTGGCCCAACCTGCGCTACTACCTCTCCACCGCGAGCTGGTTCGCCTGGCCGGCCTGGCCGCTCGCGCTGTGGTCGGCGTGGACGCTGCGGCGCGAATGGCGCGCGCCGCGGGTGTTCGTGCCGCTCGCCACAGCCCTGCTCGCGCTGCCCGCGATCGCCTGGCTCGGTCCGCAGCAGGACATCAACACCATCGCCCTGCTCGCGCCGCTAGCGCTGCTGGGCGCGCACGGCGTGGCGCGGCTGCGGCGCGGCGCGGCCAACCTGCTCGACTGGTTCGGCACCATGACCTTCTCGTTCTTCGCCGCCCTGGTGTGGCTGGGCTACATCGCGATGATGACCGGCCTGCCGCCGAAGATCGCCAACAACTTCGCCAAGACCGCGCCGGGCTTCCTGCCGGAATTCGAGCTGCTGCCCTTCTGCGCCGGGTTCGCGCTGACCCTGGCCTGGCTCTACTTCGCCTTTTTCACCGCGCCTTCGCCCACGCGCGGCGTGACGCGCTGGGCGGCGGGCGTGGCGCTGCTCTGGGGAAGCTTCGCCACGCTCTGGCTGCCCTGGGCGGATCACGTGAAGAGCTACCGCAGCGTCGCGCTGCAGCTGAAATCCACGCTGCCCGCGAACGCCGGCTGCATCGCGCAGCGCGAGCTCGCCGCGCCGCAGCGCGCCGCGCTCAGCTTCCACGCCGGGATCCTCACTGAACCTTTTCGCGTGGCTACCCCAGCCGCGGCGTCAGGCGCCGCGGCTCCTGCCTGCGCCTACGTCATCGTCCAGGGCCATCCGCGCCGGGAGACCACGCCGGGACCGAATTGGCGCAAGCTCGCCGACGTCGGCCGGCCGGGCGACCGGGGCGAGCGCTATCGGCTGTATCGTTACGGTGGATGAACACGACTCCGCCTACTGCCTGCCCGGCATGGAAGAAACTCGAGGCGCACGCCGGCACCTGGCGCGCAGCGCGGCTCGCCGAAGTGATGGCGGGCGATCCCATGCGCAGCAAGCAGATGCTCGCCGCCGCACCCGGCGTGCAGCTCGACTACTCGCGCCAGCGCGTGGGCGCCCTGACTGTGCGCCTGCTCGCCCAGCTCGCCGCCGAGCGCGGCTTCGAGGCATGGCGCGCCGCGCTCTTCGCCGGCGGGAAAATCAACACCACGGAAGACCGCGCGGCCACACATACGGCGCTGCGTAGCGGCGATGCTGCTGCAAAATTCCTTGAACTTGCCAATTCAATAAGAAAAGAAAAACGCTACAAACGCATCGTCAACCTCGGCACGGGCGGCTCGGACCTCGGCCCGCGGCTGCTCGCGGACGCTTTTGGCGACGGCGCGCTGGACGTGCGCTTCGTCGCCAACGTCGACCCGGTCGAGTTGGAACGCGCGCTCGCCGGGGCGGAAGCCAGCAGCACTTTGATCGTTGTCGTCTCCAAGACCTTCACCACCCAGGAAACCCTCGCGAACGCCGGGGCGGCTCGGCGCCTTGGTTATAAAAACCTGATAGCTGTAACTGCAAACCCAAAAGCGGCAGAGCAATTTGGCGTCACAGAAGTCCTGCCGATGTCCGATTCGGTCGGCGGCCGCTACTCGGTGTGGTCGGCGGCGGGCTTCAGCGCGATGTGCGCGCTTGGCGCCGACGCATTCAAGGAATTTCTCCAGGGCGGCAAGGAAAGCGACGACCACTTCCTGGCGACAGCCCCGGAGCAGAACGTCCCGGTGCTGATGGCGCTGCTGGGCGTGTGGAACGTGAATTTCCTCGGCATCCACGCGCAGGCCGTGCTGCCCTATGCGCACCGCCTGCGCCAGCTGCCCGCCTACCTGCAGCAGCTGGACATGGAATCCAATGGCAAGAGCGTGGACCGCGAGGGCCGCGCGCTCGATTACGCCACGGCGCCCGTGCTCTTTGGCGCCGAAGGCACGCCGGTGCAGCACGCTTTCATGCAGCTGCTGCACCAGGGCACGCAGGCCGTGGCGGCGGATTTCATCGACTGCTCGGTCAACGAAACGCTTTCGGCCAATGCGCAGGCGCAGGCCGACGCGCTGGCGTACGGAACGCTCGACGCCGAGTTGCCGCCGCACCGGCGCCATCCCGGCAACCGGCCCTCCAGCATCCTCAAATTCAAGGCCTGCACGGCGCGAGACCTTGGCCGGCTGCTCGCAATCTACGAGCACAAGGTCTTCACGCAGGGAGTACTCTGGAACCTGAACAGCTTCGACCAGTGGGGTGTGGAGCTTGGCAAGCAGATGGCGCAAAACCTACTTTCGAGGAGCAGCTAGCATGGACCAGGAAACCTTCAACCTCAGCATCCGCAAGTTCCTGAAAACGGTCGGCGTCGGTTCGCAGCGCGAGATCGAGCAGGCGGTGCAAAAAGCGCTCGAGGCGGGACGCCTGAAGGGCGAGGAAACCTTCGCCGCGAAGGTGACTCTGGAGATCCCGTCGCTCGGGCTGAAGGTGCCGTTTGAAGGCGAGATAAAGCTAAAATGACCAAATGAACAAGGCCCGCGAATTCGACCAGTCCGTCGTCGCCGAGCTGAAGGCCCTGCTCGGCGATCGCGTCTCCACTTCGGCCGCGGTGCGCGAGCACCACGGCAAGGACGAGTCCTATTTTCCCTACGCCCTGCCCGACGTGGTGGTGTTCCTGAAGACCACCGAGGAAGTGCGCGACGTCGTCAACATCTGCCGCAGCCACCGCGTGCCGATGATCCCGTACGGGGTGGGCACCTCGCTCGAAGGCCACATCCTCGCGGTGCAGGGCGGCGTGTGCATCGATCTGTCGCAGATGAACCAGGTGCTCGCGGTGCACGAGGAGGACCTCGACGCCGTGGTCCAGGCGGGCGTCACGCGCAAGCAGTTGAACGAGCACATCCGCCACACGGGCCTCTTCTTCCCGATCGATCCGGGCGCCGATGCGACGCTGGGCGGCATGACCGCGACGCGCGCCTCGGGCACCAACGCCGTGCGCTACGGCACCATGCGCGAAAACGTGATGTCGCTCAAAGTGGTGCTGGCCGACGGCCGCATCATCCAGACTTCGCGCCGCGCCAAGAAATCGGCCGCGGGCTACGACCTGACGCGCCTCTTCGTCGGTTCCGAGGGGACACTGGGCATCATCACCGAAGTGACCGTGAAGCTGCACCCGGTACAGGCGGCCATGTCGGCCGCGGTGTGCTCCTTCACCGGCATCGACGGCGCCGCCAAGACCGTGATCCAGACCCTGCAGGCGGGGATCCCGATCGCGCGCTCGGAACTCCTTTGCGCGCTCACCATGAAGGCGCTCAACGCGCACAACAAGACCGCGCACCGCGAGCAGCCCACGCTGCTGCTCGAATTCCACGGCACCGAGGCGAGCGTGGTCGAGCAGGCGCAGATGGTGCAGGAGATCGCCAAGGACAACGGCGGCATGGACTTCCAGTGGGCGACGCGCCCCGAGGAGCGCAGCAAACTCTGGGAAGCGCGCCACAACGCCTATTTCGCCTGCCTGCAGTTGAAAGCGGGCTCGCGCGCGGTTTCGACCGATGTCTGCGTGCCGATTTCGCGCCTCGCCGAATGCGTCATCGAAACGGCCAAGGACCTCGAGCAGGCCTCGCTGCCGGTGCCGCTCTTCGGCCACGTCGGCGACGGCAACTTCCACCTCGTCATCCTCGTCGATCCGGCGAGCAAGGCTGAGATGGAGGAAGCCAAGGCGATCAATTCACGCCTCGTGAACCGCGCGCTGGCGATGGAAGGCACCTGCACCGGCGAGCACGGCATCGGCATGGGCAAGATGGGCTCGATGCGCATGGAGCTGGGCGACGACGTGATCGACGTGATGCGCGACATCAAGCGCGTCTTCGACCCGGAGAACCTGATGAACCCCGGCAAAGTTGTTGATCTTTCTCTTTAGGATTTTTTTGTGGCTGCAGAAAAGAACCTCAAGAAACTCGGCATCGATCTCGGCACGGTCTCGTCACCGGTGGCGAATTACGTCAATGCCGTCCGCACGGGCAACCTGCTCTATCTGTCGGGCAAGGGTCCCGGATCGGTCAAAGGCAAGCTCGGGCGTGAATTCACAGTAGACCAGGGCTACCAGCATGCGCGCGCCGTGGGACTCGCCCTGCTCGCGGTGATGAAGGCAGAGCTTGGCAGCCTCGACAAGGTGAAACGCGTGGTAAAGGTGCTGGGCATGGTGAACGCGGTGCCGGAGTTCGCCGACCAACCGAAAGTGATCAACGGCTGCTCGGACCTGTTCGTCGAAGTTTTCGGCGATGCCGGCAGGCACGCGCGCTCCGCGGTCGGCATGGGCTCGCTGCCCATGGGTATCCCGGTGGAAATCGAGTGCATCGTGGAAGTCGCGCCGGCACGCCGTAAGCGCCGCTAGTTTCACGCGACTCACCGGCATGCCTAGAGTCGTACTTTTCCTGTCCCTGCTGCTCGCCTCGTGCCTCGTGCCCGTGGCCGCCCAGGACAAGGCCGGCGCCAGGGGCGAGCCGCAGGCGCTGCAAGTCCCCGACAACCTCAGCGCCGAGCAGGCCGACGCCCTGCTCGCCAGGCTCACCGACGCTCAGGCGAGGCATCTGCTAGGGCGCCAGCTGCACGAGGCGGCGAAGCGAAAGGCACCGGAGAGCGCGGCCGCGGCAGGCGGTTTTGACTCGCTGCTCGTCAATTTGCGCATGGGACTGGAAGACGGGGGCGATACCCTGCGCGCCCGGGCGCAGGTGGTCAGGGAAGGCTGGCCGCTCGTATCCGGTTCACTCGCCACCAGCATGAACAAGATTGCCGGCGGCCAGGGCTACTCGGGCTTCCGTCGCCAGGTCGTGATCCTCTTCGCGCTGGTGGCCGCGGGCCTGCTCGCGGCGTGGCTCGTGCGCCGCGGCGTCATCGGTCGCGATTCGGACGCGCCGGCGCCGGCGGCAGCAGGCTTCGTCGCCCGGCTCGGCGCCGCGTTCTCGCGCTTCGTACAGGAGATGCTGCCGTTGGCGGCCTTTTGCCTCGTCACCCTGGGATTGCCGGTGCTGCTCTTCGAGCCGGGTGGCGCCGACCGCACTTTCCATGTCACCTACGCCACCGGCGCCGCAATCCTGGTCGCTGCGGCAATCGTCTCGCGCATGGTGTTCTCGCCGCGCGCGCCGGCGCTGCGCCTGCTGCCGCTCAACGACGCCGCCGCGCTGTTCATCCATCGCTGGCTGCTCTGGGTTTTCGGTGCAGGGGTATTCGCGTGGCTTACGGCGGGGCTGCTGATCCTGACCGGCGTGCCGCTCAAGGCGCAGCTCGTGATCACCCTGATCACCGGCTCGTTCCTCGCCGTGCTGCTGCTCATCATGATCGTGGAGATGAGGAAAATCGTCGCCGCGGCGATCAGCGGCGAGGGCGTAGCCGCGGGCGCGGGCAGCGAGCGCCTGCGCAACGTTTTCGCGGCCAGCTGGCACTACTTCGCCATCCTTTACGTGATGATCGTCTACCTGCTTTGGGGCCTGAACGTGCTCGGGCAGCGTCCTTCCACCGTCTGGGCCGCGATCGTCTCGGTCGCGGTGGTGCTCGCCTTTCCACTGCTTGACCGCTGGATGCGCCGGGGGATTGACGACCTGTTCTCGCCCATCGACGGCGCCGCCGCGGCCGCCCGGCCGGAGTACGCCGTTGTTCTGCATCGCATTACGCGGCTGCTGGCGGGGGCGCTGGTGCTGGCGGGCCTCTCGGGCCTCTGGGGCCTCAATCTGTTCGGCGAAACCGGGATGCGCCTGCAGCAGGCGGTGCTCTCCTCCAGCCTGGACCTGATCGCGGCGGTACTCATTGCGATCCTCGGCTGGCAGTTCATCAGGATCGGCATCGACCGCCAGCTCACGCCGCGCGAAGTGAACGGGGTCGTGGTGCAGCCCACCCAGCGCATGCGGACGCTGCTGCCGCTGGCGCGAAAGTTCCTCGTCGTCCTGGTCGTGGTGATCACGACGTTGCTCGTGCTCTCAGGGCTGGGGGTCAACATCGGGCCGCTCCTTGCCGGCGCCGGCGTCGTGGGCATCGCCATCGGCTTCGGCGCCCAGACATTGGTGCGCGACATCCTCACCGGGGTGTTCTTTCTTCTTGACGATGCCTTCCGCGTCGGCGAGTACGTCGTCAGCGGCAACTACAAGGGCAACGTGGAGGCGATAACCCTGCGCGCGGTGAAGTTGCGGCACCACCGCGGCTCGGTTTACACCGTGCCGTTCGGCGAGCTGCGCGCGATTCAGAACATGAGCCGCGACTGGGTGATCGACAAGTTCACCATCGGCATCACCTACGACAGCGACATCGAAAAAGCGCGGAAGCTCATCAAGAAGATCGGCCAGGAGCTGGCGGCGAATCCGGAATTCGCGCCCCACATCATCGAGCCTCTCAAGATGCAGGGCGTGGAACAGTTCGGCGACTTCGCCGTCCAGGTGCGCGTGAAGATGATGACCAGGCCCAACGAGCAGTTCGTCATCCGGCGCAAGGCGCTCGCCATGATCAAGAAGTCGTTCGATGAGAACGGCGTCAAGTTCGCGTTCCCGACGGTGCAGGTGGCCGGCGGCAGCGCCGAGGCCGGCGCGGTCGCCCAGCAGGCGCTTGCCGGCGCGCGCCCCGACGCGGCACCGGCGGCCTGAACTAAATCGTCATCACCGACTTGCGGTAGTACTTCAGTTCCTCGACCGACTCGTAGATGTCGGCGAGCGCCTCGTGCCTGCCTTCCTTCTTCATGCCCTTGACGAGCTCGGGCTTCCAGCGCTTGACCAGTTCCTTGAGCGTCGAGACATCGAGGTTGCGGTAGAGGAAATGCGCTTCGAGCCCAGGCATCCAGCGCGCGAGGAAGCGCCGGTCCTGGCAGATCGAGTTGCCGCACATGGGCGAGGCGCCCGCCGGCACATGCTCCTTGAGAAAGGCGATGGTCTGGCGCTGCGCGGTGGCCTCATCGAGGCTCGAGGCCTTGACCTTCTCCACCAGGCCCGACTTGCCGTGCACCGAGCGGTTCCAGGAATCCATCGCCGCAAGCACTTCGTCGGGCTGGTGCACCACCAGCACCGGGCCTTCGGCGACCAGGTTCAGCTGCGAGTCGGTGACCACCACCGCGAGCTCGATGATGCGGTCGGATTCCGGGATCAGACCGGTCATTTCGAGGTCGATCCAGATAAGATTGTTTGAATCCGCGGCCATGCCGTATTCTCTCATGGCATGAATTCGTCTTTTACGTGGCTCTTCATCGCCGCGCTCGCCCTCACGGTCGGCGCGCGCTTGTGGCTCGCGGCGCGCCAGGCGAGCCACGTGCGCGCGCATCGCGACGCGGTGCCCGCGTCCTTCGCCGGCGCGATACCGCTCGCCGCGCACCAGAAGGCCGCCGACTACACGGTCGCCAAGGTCAAGTTGGGCGTGGCAGATCTCGCCGTGGACGTCGTCGTGTTGCTCGCGCTGACGCTCGCGGGTCTGCTGCAGCTGCTCGGGGACCAGTGGGGGCGCGCATTCGCGCCGAATTCCCTGCTGCACGGCACGGCGCTCATTCTCAGCGTCTTCCTGCTGCAGGGCGCCGCGAGTATTCCGCTCGGCCTCTATGGAACCTTCGTCATTGAAAATCGATTCGGCTTCAACAAGATGACGTGGCGGCTGTACGTGCTGGACATGCTGAAGTCGACGGCGCTGGCCGCGGCGCTGGGCATTCCCTTTCTTCTCGTCGTGCTGTGGCTCATGCAGGCGGCCGGCGCGCTCTGGTGGCTGTACGTCTGGATCGCGATCGTCGCCTACTCGGTGTTTCTGCAGTTCATCGGACCCAGATTCATCATGCCGATCTTCAACAAGTTCTCCCCGCTCGAGGACCCCGCCCTGGTCGAGCGGGTGCAGCGGCTGCTGGACAGGTGCGGCTACCGCTCGCGCGGCCTCTACGTCATGGACGGATCCAGGCGATCGGCGCACGGCAACGCGTTCTTTTCCGGCTTCGGCGCCACCAAACGGATCGTGCTTTTCGACACTCTTATCGACCGACTGCAGCCCGCGGAAGTCGAGGCCGTACTCGCGCATGAGCTCGGCCATTTCAAGCTGCGGCACATCGTCAAGGGAATGCTGTTGGGGTGGACGACGACCCTGGCACTCCTCTTCGCGCTCGGACTGCTGGTGGACAAGCCGTGGTTCTATGCCGGACTGGGTGTCGAGACCCCATCGCTGGCGGTCGCTCTGGTCCTTTTCATGCTGGTAGCGCCGGTATTTCTGTACTTCATGCAACCGATCTCCAAGGTATTTTCACGCAAGCACGAGTTCGAGGCAGACGAGTTCGCAACCAGGCATGCGAACGCCGAAGACCTTATCAACGCGCTTGTGAAGCTGTACCGTGACAACGCATCGACGCTTACACCCGATCCCCTGCACTCCGCGTTCTACGATTCACACCCGCCCGCCGCGACCCGGATTGCGCGGCTGCGCGGAGCCATGGAGGCAACATGACCGATCTCACCGCGCAACACTGCAAGCCCTGCGAAGGCGGCACCGCGCCCTACAGCGCGGCGCAGACGAAGGAGATGCTGCGGCAGCTCAAGGCCTGGATCGTCGAGGACGGCAAGTTGGTCAAGCTCTACCCGTTCAAGAACTACTACGAAACCATGGCCTTCGTGAACGCGCTGGCCTGGATCTCGCACCGCGAGGACCACCATCCCGACCTCGTGGTGGGCTACAACAAGTGCCGCGTCGAGTACTCGACGCACTCCATCGGCGGCCTGTCGGAGAACGACTTCATCTGCGCCGCCAAGGCCGATGCGCTCTATAAGCTTTGATGAAACGGGTTTTCAGTTCCTTCAACGCCGTCCTGGTCCACCATACCCGCAACCTCCTCGAGGCCGAAGGCATCGAGACCGAGGTGAGGAACCAGATCCTGTCTTCCGCCATGGGCGAGCTGCCGCCCGCCGAATGCCAGGCCGAGGTCTGGGTGCTGCGCGAGGCGGACGCGGTGCGCGCCGAGGAAGTCCTGCGCCGGCCAGCGATTGCCGGCCCCGACTGGAAATGCGCAGACTGCGGCGAGAGCTCAGGGCCTCAATTCACGCAATGCTGGTACTGCGGCGCGCCTAGTCCTTCGCGCCGGCCTTGACCAGCAGATCGGCGATTTCCGCCAGCTGGCCCTGCCGCGCGGCTTGCAGCAGCGTCGCAGGAAGGCGGGGGTCGCCGGGTTTCATGTTTACATCCGCGCCGCCCCGGATCAGCAACTCGACCATCCTCGCATTGCCCCAGGCCACGGCGCGAAGCAGCGCGAAATCGCCGCTCGCGGTGAGTGCATTCACCTTTGCGCCCGCCTTGAGCAGCGCCGACGTGGATTCCAGGTCCTGGTTGTAGACCGCGAATAACAGCGGCGTCTGCCCGCTCTTGTCGGCGGCATTGGGATCGGCGCCTTTGGCGAGCAGCAGCGAGAGCACGGCGCCGCGCTTCTCGATCGCCGCCACCAGCAGCGCGGATTGCGAGTCCTTGTTGACTGACCCCGCCGGCACGCCCTTTTCCAGCAGCGAACGCACGGCATCAACGCGGCCTTCACGCACGGCGGCAAACAGGTCAGCCTCGCTCGGTGGCCCCGAGCAGCCTGCAAGCAAGGCAGCGGCGACAAGCAGCCGCTTCACCCGGGACTCAAAGGCATGACCCACGGCCTCAGAATATCCTCGCCACGCTGAGGATGATGATGAGGAACACCCACAGCACCAGCGCGCGCCAGAGCAGGCCCACGGTGCTGTCGAGGAACGGCGCGTCGGCCGTCTCGCCCAGGCCCAGGTCGCTGCGCGGGTAGAGTCCCTCGACTTCGGACAGCGGCATGCCGAGCTTCACGCCCAGCGCGCCGGCGCCCGCGGCGAGCACGATGCCCAGGTCCGCATCGGGCCAGGCCGCGGCCTGCGTGCGCCAGCAATAGATCGCGTCCTCGAAATCGCCCACCACCGCGAAGGAGGACGCGGTGAGGCGCACCGCGGGCCATTCGAGCAGGTGCAGCACTTTGCGCGCGCAGCGGCCGAATTCCCCCTTGCCGCCCCAGCGCCGGTTGAGGAACACCGCCATGCGGTAGAGGATCGCGCCGCTCGGCCCGGGCAGCAGCACGAACCAGAACAGCACCGCGAACACGTTGCGGTGCGAAGCAGCGATCGCTTCCTCCATCGCAAGGCGGATCACCTCCTCGCGGCTGCGATGCGTCGCCGATTCGCCGCGCCAGGCGCCGATCAGTTCCCGTGCGCGCTCAACATCTTCGTCGCGCAGCGCGGTCTGGATGTCGGTGAAGTAATGGCTAAATTGACGAAAACCCAGCGTTAGGTAGAGCGCGGCGATGTTGGCGAGCAGCGCCGCGAACGGCGAGAGCCAGGCGAGCAGCGCGTAGAGCGCGAGCGCCGCGGCCGCCGGCACCAGCGCCGCGACGAGCCAGGCGATCGTGCCGTGGCGCGCTTCGCCGGCGTTGAAGCTGCCCTCGAGCCAGTCGGTCCAGGCCGCGAGCGCGCTCGCCACCGCCTTGCGCTCGCCGAGCGGGCGCCATTGCTCGAGGACAAGCGCCGCGATGATCGCGAGGATTCCCATGATTTCTAGAGTCTACCCTGCGCCAGATAACGGGAAAGATTCACCACCATGCCCGCCGTCGCACCCCAGATGTAGTGTTCCTGGTAGGGCATTGCGTAGAACCAGCGCAGCTTGCCCTGCCATTTGCGCGACTGGCGCTGGTGGTTGGCCGGATCGAGCAGGAAGGCGAGCGGCACCTCGAAGATTTCCTCCACCTCGTTCGCGTCGCGCAGCAGCCCGAGCGGCGGCGTAATGACGCCGATCACCGGCGTGATGACGAATCCGGTGCTCGTGTGATAGTCGGGCATGCGCCCGAGCAGTTCGACGCGCTGCGGCTCGAGGCCGATTTCCTCGCGCGCCTCGCGCAACGCGGTCGCCTCGGGCGACGGGTCGCCCGCTGCGACCCGGCCGCCCGGAAAACTCACCTGCCCGGAATGGTCCCTGAGGTGGGCCGCGCGCCGCGTGAACAGAATCGTCAACCCGACCGGGTTTTCCGCGCCATGGTCGACGATCGGCACCAGCACCGCAGCGGGCTTCAGCGCACTCGCCTCGGGCCGCACGCCCTCGTCGCCGTAGACGCTCGCCGCGGGCACCGCCGCCGTCGCGAAATGGCGCCGCAGCCAGGCCACGCTGAGAGGCTCTGTCAGGGCACCAGGACGACGGATCCCGTCATGGGATAAGGACGACCGAACCGGTCGTTTTTCTCCCTTCCAGGTCGCGGTGCGCCTGCGCCGCGTCGGCGAGCTTGTATTTCGCCGTGGTCTCGATTTTCACCTTGCCTGACTTCACCACCTCGAACAGCGCGTTCGAGCGCTCGACGAGGTCGGCGCGGCTGGCGATGTGGGTCGCCAGGGTCGGACGCGTGACGAAGAGCGAGCCTTTGCTCGACAGGATGCCCAGGTTCACCGGCGGCACCGCGCCCGAGGCGTTGCCGAAGGTGACCATGAGCCCGCGCGGGCGCAGGCAATCCAGGGACCCTTCCCAGGTCGTCTTGCCGACGCCGTCGTAGACCACCGGCACGCCCTTGCCGCCGGTGATCGCCTTCACCTTCTCGGCGAAATTTTCCGTGCTGTAGTTGATAAGGTGATCGGCGCCGTGCGCCTTGGCGAGCGCGAGTTTTTCCGCCGAACCGGCGGTCGCGATGGTGGTGACGCCGAGCTGTTTCAACCATTGGCAGGCAATCAGGCCGACGCCGCCGGCGGCCGCGTGCCATAGCACGGTGTCGCCCTTCTTCACCGCGTAGGTCGTGAAGATGAGGTAGTGGACAGTGAGGCCCTTGAGCAGCATCGAGGCCGCCTGCTCTTCGGTGATGCCCTGCGGCAGCTTCACCATGCGCTCGGCCGGCACCAGGCGCTGCTCGCAGTAGGACCCCGGCAGCCCGGTATAAGTGATGCGGTCGCCGGCTTTGAGGTCGGTTACGCCTGCGCCGACCGCCTCCACCACGCCCGCGCCCTCGTTGCCGCCCACCTGGGGCAGCTGCATGGGATAAAGGCCCGAGCGCTGATAGGTGTCGACGAAATTGACGCCGATCGCCGTGTGCCGGATGCGCACCTGCCCCTGCCCCGGTTCGCCGACCTGCACATCATCGAGCTGCAATACCTCGGGACCGCCCTGCTTGTGATATCGAACTGCTTTTGCCATGACTGCGTCTCCTGTTTACGGTTTTTTGTCTTTGTCCTGCGGCATTCCCATCTGCATGGCCTGCTGCATGACCTGCTGTATTCCCGCCAGCCCGGCTTTCTGCATCTCCAGCCCCTGGATGCCGGCACGCAGCATGTTCAGATTCATGCTTAACCACACCTCCACCGACTTCAGGTCCTGGATGCGCTTGTCGATCTCCTGCGGATCCAGGGTCGGCATCGCCATGCCGGGCACCGGCACGCCGAGCGGGCCCCACAGCCGGCGGAACATCTCGAACGGGTCCTGCGGATTGGAATCGGCCATTATTTTCCTTCCACGTCCTCGAAAAACTCCCTTACTTCTTTCTCCTGGCTCACGATGTCCTGGTAGCCGAGATCGATCAGGGTACGGCAGAACGACTCCTCAAACAGCAGGTAACTCACGAGGTTCGAGCCCGAGCGGTTGAGCGCCCCGGTCGGGCGCAGGAGGAAGCGTATCGTCGCCGGCAGCTCGTGCACGAAACGCGCCGCGATGCGCTCGATCGGCTGCGAGGGCGAGATGGACAGCACCTTCACCGGGCGCAACGGCAGGTTGGCCTCGACAAGTTTTTCCGGCGGGATCAGCTTGAGCGTGCGGTTGATGCGTTCCAGGCGCTCCAGGTCCACCGACAAGCCGTCGAGGAAGATCGAGTTGAGCGCGTGGCCGGCGATCTGCGCCACCGAGGGGTAGACGTTCGAGCGCGCGCGCGACTGCTCCGGCGTCTGGCGTCCGGTGCCCACCACCAGCACGCGGTCCGCGCCCAGGTGCAGCGCCGGGCTGATCGGTGCGATCTGGCGCACCGAGCCGTCGCCGAAATATTCGCGGTGCACCTTGACCGCGGGGAAGATGAACGGCAGCGCGCTCGAGGCGAGCAGGTAATCGAGCTTGAGAGACACCGCGGCGCCGATGCGCTGGTCGCGCTCCCAGCCCTCCAGCCCCGAGCCGCCCTGGAAGAAGGACACGCTCTGGCCGGTGGTGTAGCCCGATGCGGTGACGCTGACCGCGTACAGCGCGCCCGAGTCGATATGGTCCTGGATGCGCTCGAAGGAGAGCGTGCGCTCGAGCATCTCCCGCAGCGGCGTGTTGTCGAGCAGCGAGACCGGATTGTCGCGTGACAGCAGCAGCATCGCGCGCAACCAGCGCGCGCCGCTGCGCATGATGTGGGGCAGGTCGGTGCGGTAGATGTGGTGGCAATGCATGTTCTCCCAGACTTCGAGCAGATTGCCCACGCCGCGGCTGAAATCGTCTGCGTACACCGCGAGCGTGGCGGCGTTGATCGCCCCCGCCGAGGTGCCGCACAGAATAGGGAACGGGTTCTTCACCGGATTGCCGAGGAGGTCGCGCACCGCCTTGACGACGCCGACCTGGTAGGCGGCGCGGGCGCCACCGCCAGTCAATACCAGTCCGGCTCTGGCTTTCATATTAGAAAAGAGTCTGTTCCTGGCCGCGCGGCGCGTTGGCATCCGCCACCGCGAGCGCGGTCATGTTGACGATGCGACGCACCGTGGCCGAGGGCGTGAGGATGTGCACCGGGCGCGCCGCGCCGAGCAGGATCGGGCCGATGGTGACATTCTCGGAGGCGGCGATCTTCAACAGGTTGAAGGATATATTGGCCGCATCCAGCGTCGGCATCACGAGCAGGTTGGCTTCGCCGCGCAGGCGCGAGCGCGGGAACACCTTCTGGCGGATCTCGTCCGAGAGCGCCGTGTCGCCGTGCATCTCGCCTTCGACTTCCAGTTCGGGCGCCTTCGCCGCGAGAATCGCCAGCGCCTGCTGCATCTTGCGCGCCGAGGGCAGGTCCATCGAGCCGAAATTGGACGCCGAGAGCAGCGCCACCTTGGGCGCGAGGCCGAAGCGGCGCACTTCCTCGGCGGCGAGGATGGTCATTTCGGCGATGTGCGCGGCATCCGGGTCCGGCGTGACGTAGGTATCGCAGATGAACACGGTGCGGTTGGGCAGCAGCAGCGCGTTCATCGCCGCGTAATGGACGATGCCGGGGCGCCGGCCGATGACCTGGTCCACGTAGTGCAGATGCAGCGCATGGGTGCCGAAGGTGCCGCAGAGCATGGCTTCGGCTTCGCCCTTGATCATCATCATCGCGCCGATCAGCGTATTGCGCCGGCGCATCTCGAGGCGCGCGTACTCGCGCGACACGCCCTTCCTTTCGGTCAGCCGGTGATAGGTCTTCCAGTACTCTTTGTGGCGCGGATCGTTCTCCGGGTTGACCAGCGCGAAATCGCGCCCCGCGCGCAGCCGCAGGCCTAGCCGCTCGATGCGCTGCTCGACGACCCTCGGCCGGCCGATCAAGGCCGGCTTCGCGAGGCCTTCGTCCAGCACGATCTGCACCGCGCGCAGCACGCGCTCATCCTCGCCCTCGGCGTAAATCACGCGCCGCGGCGCGGCGGTGGCCGCGGCGAACAGCGGCCTCATGATCAGGCCCGAGTGGTAGACGAACTGCGTGAGCGAAGCGCGGTAGGCATCAAGATCGGCGAGCGGCCGCGTCGCGACGCCAGAATCCATCGCCGCCTTGGCCACCGCCGGCGCAATTTTGGCGATGAGGCGCGGATCGAAGGGGCGTGGAATCAGGTATTCCGGCCCGAACTTCAGGTCCTGCCCGCCGTAGGCCATCGCCACGATGTCGGAGGCTTCGGCCTGCGCGAGCTCGGCAATGGCGTGCACCGCCGCGAGCTCCATCTCGGTGGTGATGGTGGTGGCGCCCACGTCCAGTGCGCCGCGGAAAATGAACGGGAAACACAGGACGTTGTTGACCTGGTTCGGGTAGTCGGTGCGGCCGGTGGCGATGACGCAATCGGGGCGCGCCTCCCTGGCGAGCTCGGGACGGATCTCCGGCTCCGGATTGGCGAGCGCGAGGATCAGCGGCCGCTCGGCCATCTTCCTCACCGAGGCGGGCTTGAGCACCCCGCCCGCCGAGAGGCCGAGGAACACGTCGGCGCCCGCCATGACCTCGTCGAGTTGCCTCGCCTTGGTGTCGAGCGCGAAGCGCTCCTTGTCCGGGTCCATCTCCTCCTTGCGGCCCTTGTACACCACGCCCTTGATGTCGGTGACGATGATGTTGGCGCGCGGCAGGCCCATTTTCACCAGCAGTTCCAGGCAGGCGAGCGCCGCCGCGCCCGCACCCGACACCACCAGCCTTATCTCTTCTATTTTTTTATTGACAACTTTCAAGCCGTTCAGAATCGCGGCCGCCACGATGATCGCGGTACCGTGCTGGTCGTCGTGGAACACCGGGATCTTCATGCGGGCGCGCAGCTTGCGCTCGACGATGAAGCACTCCGGCGCCTTGATGTCCTCGAGGTTGATGCCGCCGAAGGTGGGCTCCAGCGCGGCGATGATCTCGACCAGCTTGTCCGGGTCGCGCTCGTCGATTTCGAGGTCGAAGCAGTCGATGCCGGCGAATTTCTTGAACAGCACCGCCTTGCCCTCCATCACCGGCTTGGCGGCGAGCGGCCCGATCGCGCCCAGGCCCAGCACCGCGGTGCCGTTGGTGATCACCGCGATCAGGTTGGCGCGCGAGGTGAGGTGGACGGCCTGCGCCGGATCGCGGCGGATCTCCTCGCAGGCGATCGCCACGCCGGGCGAATAGGCGAGCGCGAGGTCGCGCTGGTTGGTGAGCTGCTTGGTGGCAAGGATCGCGATCTTGCCGGGGCGCGGCAAGCGGTGGTACTCGAGGGCGCTCTGCCTCAGTTCCTCGTCCACGTTTCACTCCTGGGGGTCGGACGAAAATTATATCCGCATAAGCCCCCTGCCCTGCCGCGGAGAAACAGCCCGCCGTCCGGGCCGTCAGGTCGACGCGCCGCGCAGGATCAGGTCGACGCGCCGCGTCGTAGTTGCTGCAGCACCTGCTCGAGGCGCGAGCGCTCGGCGAGGACCTTGAAGGCGTAGGACGAGCTCGGCTCGTCGAAAGCGCCGGCATACATCTGCAGCGCGGTTTCGGTCTCGCCGAACCGGCGCAGGTATTCGCGCAGGATCTGCGCGCCGACCTGGATGTTGACGTGCGGATCGAGCAGCGCGGCCTCGCCGCCGTGCTCGGTGAGCTTCTCGGGGTGGAACTTCGGGATCACCTGCATCAGGCCCTTGGCGCCCATGTGGCTCTCGGCCACCGGGTTGTAGCGCGATTCGATCGCCATCACGGCCAGGATCAGCAGCGGATCGACCTTCCAGACGCCGCCCGCCTGGTAGGCGGTGGCAACGAAGCCGGCGGCGGCGTCCGTCGCGACACGGTAGCGCTTGGCGATGAACTCGGTGACGGCGCGTTGTTCGCGCACGGCTGCGTTGCCGGTGCCTACCTGGATGGTGCCGGCGGTGATGTTGCCGCTCTCGCCTTCCCAGGCCTCGGTCCAGGCGGCGAACTGCTGCAGCAGGGCTTCCCGTGACTGCGGCAGGGCGGCGGCAAGGAGCACGGCCAGGCCGACCAGCGCCAGCAACGAGCGCGCCACGGAAAACAGGCGCAGGGCGCCGGCCAGAGCCGGCATCTTCATCGCGATTTCTGTTGTTTCCATCTTCAACCTCCAAACCTTTCGCGCCGGATCGCCACCCTCGCCAACCAGCCGCAAGCGCCTCGGGGCGCTGGACGGTTTTGGCTGGGGGTGGTTTCGCGGCGCGCCCGGTGCTAGCTGGGTGCCCCGCCTGCGTGGGTGCCGGGGAGATTCGGTGGTCCCGGAAGCACGCTGCCGAACCTTGGGGTTCGGTGACGATTGTTGCGGCGCAACATAACGAATCATATCGGAAAACTCTCTTTTATGTCAATTACTTCGCCCTTCTCTAGGGGTAATAGATTGTGCGCTGCGAAACCCTTGTTTCGACAGTGAAAATCAAGCGAGAGGGGGACGTTCCTGGTCGCTGGAATCCGGGCCTCCAAGGAAGTCTCGCGGACCAACCCGAGCCCCCGCGTGCAGCTCGACGGCCGGGGTGGTCCGGAGATCTTCAAAGGCCGGCGGAGGGCTTGCGCCCCCCGCCACATTCCCGATCGGTTCCCGGTTACGGCCGGGATCCGGTCGGAAACGGCCACGCGGCCGCTGGATTCAGCGCGGTTCTCGCGCCGGTGCTCGCAGCGGCGGACGGTAACCTCACGGCTGCCGTCATCGCAGTGCTGGCCTTGGGTCTTGCGGGTTTGCTTGCCGCCGTCTTTTTCTTTTTCGGCTTCTTCTTTTTTTTCGCGGCTTTCTTTTTTTTGCCCGCTACCCTTCTTGATGCCTTCTTCTTGGACGACTTTTTCTTACCTGATGCTTTCTTCTTCTTTTTTTTCTTGCCGCCCTTTTTTGCTTTTTTCTTCGCCATAACAATCTCCTTAGAGGTAGTTGCGAAAGAAAGCCCGGCCGCACCGGCCCGGACTATTCAAACGCCCGGCGAGGATCGCCGGGCGCATTGAATTTCTTGATTCGTTCACTTGCTGTTCCTCGTCGCCAGGTCTTGATACAAAATCTCCGGGTCGAGGCGGATGCCGCCTTCCCAGGTCACGGTGGCGGACTCGGGGTCCACGCTCACCTTCTCGAATTCGCGCACGTCGCGCCACAGCTTGAAGGCGCCGATTTCGAGCAGGTTGCCGAGGAACACGCTGCCCTCCAGGCCGTCGTCGAAACGGATCCAGAGCTTGTAGTCGTCCTCGGCCTTGCATGCGGTCACTCTGTGCATTTAGGTGTCCTAGGTAGCCTTATTCCCAGTTCAGCGCGCCGCCGGTCTGGTACTCGATGACGCGCGTCTCGAAGAAGTTGCGTTCCTTCTTCAGGTCGATCATTTCGCTCATCCACGGGAACGGGTTGCTCGCCCCGGGGTACATCACTTCCAGCCCGATCTGCTGGCAGCGGCGGTTGCAGATGAAGCGCAGGTATTCCTTGAACATCGGCGCGTTCAGCCCGAGCACGCCGCGCGGCATGGTGTCCTCGGCGTAGGCGTATTCGAGCTCGACCGCCTTGCGGAAAATGCCGGTCAGCTCCTCGCGGAACTCGGCCGTCCACAGGTGCGGGTTCTCCAGCTTGATCTGGTTCACGAGGTCGATGCCGAAATTGCAGTGCATCGACTCGTCGCGCAGGATGTACATGTACTGCTCGGCCGAGCCGGTCATCTTGTTCTGCCGCCCGAGCGCGAGGATCTGCGTGAAGCCGACGTAGAAGAACAGGCCCTCCATCAGGCAGGAAAACACGATCAGGCTCCTGAGCAGGTCCTGGTCGGCCTGCGGCGTGCCCGTCTTGAAGGCCGGATTGGTCAGCGTGTCGATGAACGGGATCAGGAACTCGTCCTTGTCCCGGATCGAAGCTACTTCATGGTAGGCGTTGAAGAGGGCGCCCTCGTCCAGGTCGAGGCTCTCGGCGATGTACTGGTAGGCGTGGGTGTGGATCGCCTCCTCGAAGGCCTGGCGCAGCAGGTACTGGCGGCACTCCGGCGCGGTGATGTGGCGGTAGGTGCCCAGCACGATGTTGTTCGCCGCCAGCGAATCGGCGGTGACGAAGAAGCCCAGGTTGCGGATCACCAGGCGCCGCTCGTCGTCGGTCAGCCCGTTCGGATCCTTCCACAGGGCGATGTCGCGGCTCATGTTCACTTCCTGCGGCATCCAGTGGTTCGCGCAGGCGGCGATGTACTTCTCCCAGGCCCACTTGTACTTGAAGGGCACGAGCTGGTTCACGTCTGCCTTGGAATTGATGATGCTCTTGTCCTCGACGCGGATGCGGCGGTGCGCGGTGCCGGTCCCGGGGCGCGCCTCGACCCCGCCCGAGGGCGGCACGAAGCCCGCCTGCGGCTGCAGCGGCAGCCCCGCGATCGCGCTCATCTCTACTGGCATGCCTCGCACTCCGCACTGTCGATGGCGCAGAACTTGGGCTCTTCGGTCGTGGTCGACGCCGAAGCCGCCTCGCCGGCAAACGTGCCACCCGCGCCGCCGCCAGCGGACACCGCGTTCAGCGCGCCGGCCTTGCTGGTGGACTTCTCGGCGTGCGTCGCGCCCATGGCGCGCAGGTAGTAGGTGGTCTTCAAGCCGCGGATCCAGGCCAGCTTGTAGGTCTCATCGAGCTTCTTGCCCGAAGCGCCCGCCATGTAGATGTTGAGCGACTGCGACTGGTCGATCCACTTCTGGCGCCGCGCGCCGGCCTCGACCAGCCACTTCGGCTCCACCTCGAAGGCGGTGGCGTACAGGCGCCGCAGCTCGGCCGGCACCCGGTCGATGCGCGCGAGGTTGCCGTCGAAGTACTTGAGGTCGGAAATCATCACTTCGTCCCACAGCCCGGCGCGCTTCAGGTCCGACACCAGGTATTCGTTGGTCACGGTGAACTCGCCCGAGAGGTTCGATTTCACGTACAGGTTCTGGTAAGTCGGCTCCAGCGACGCCGAGACGCCGACGATGTTGGCGATGGTGGCGGTGGGCGCGATCGCGATGCAGTTGGAGTTGCGCATGCCGTGCTGCTTGATGCGCGCGCGCAGCGGCTCCCAGTCGAGCGCCGAGGAACGGTCCACTTCGACGTAGCCACCGCGCTCCGCGGCGAGCAGGTCGAGGGTGTCCTGCGGCAGGATGCCGCGGTCCCACAGCGAGCCCTCGAAGGTCGGGTACTTGCCGCGTTCCTCGGCCAGATCGGTGGAGGCCCAGTAGGCGCAGTAGGACACCATTTCCATCGAGCGGTCGGCGAATTCCACCGCCTCCTGCGAGGCGTAGGGAATGCGCAGCATGTGCAGGCAGTCCTGGAAGCCCATGATGCCCATGCCGACCGGGCGGTGGCGCAGGTTGGAGTTCTTCGCCTTGTCCACCGCGTAGTAGTTGATGTCGATGACGTTGTCGAGCATGCGCATCGCGGTGCGCACCGTCCTGCGGATCTTGTCGAAATCGAGCGCCGCGGCGCCGTCGCCCCTGGTGATCATGTGCGCAACCAGGTTGACCGAACCCAGGTTGCAGACCGCGATCTCGTCCGGCCCCGTGTTGAGCGTGATCTCGGTGCACAGGTTGGAGCTGTGCACCACGCCGACGTGCTGCTGCGGGCTTCTCAGGTTGCAGGGATCCTTGAACGTGATCCAGGGATGCCCGGTCTCGAACAGCATCGAGAGCATCTTGCGCCAGAGGTGGACCGCGGGCAGCTTCTTGTAGAGCTTGAGCTCGCCGCGCGCGACCTTGTCCTCGTAGCGCAGGTAGGCCGCTTCGAAGGCGCGGCCGACCGTGTCGTGCAGCTCCAGCGCATCCGATGGTGAAAACAGCGTCCAATCCGCGTTTTCCATCACGCGCTTCATGAACAGGTCCGGAATCCAGTTCGCCGTGTTCATGTCGTGGGTGCGGCGCCGGTCGTCGCCGGTGTTCTTGCGCAGCTCGAGGAATTCCTCGATGTCGAGGTGCCAGGTCTCGAGGTACGAGCACACCGCGCCCTTCCTCTTGCCGCCCTGGTTCACCGCCACC
>CAZTSJ010000135.1:0-11303 GCA_964616875.1 uncultured Bordetella sp.
TGCAGCGCGCGGAAGGGCTGGCAAAGCGTGCCCTGGCTACGCCCGACGCCCGCGCGCACACGCGCGCATACGTGCTGCTGGGCCGCATCCACAGCAATCTCGCGAACTACGCCGAAGCCACGCGGTACGCGGATCAGGCCATCGCGGCAAATCCGAGCGACTCAGCGGCGATGTATCTGCGCGGCGTGGCGCTTCTCTACGACGGCCGAATCGACGAAAGCATCATCGCATTGGAACGCGCAATTCGCATCGATCCCGGGCCGAACATCGGCAGCGCGCAAAGTCTTGCACTTGCCCATGTGTTGAGCGGTCGATTCCAGGACGCGCTGGCACGTATGGATCTGCTGGTTGTGCGCTTTCCGGGGGACGTTGGCATGCAGGCGATCCGCGTAACGGCCCTGGCGGGACTGGGGCGTTTGGACGATGCCCGGAAGGCTGCGGCGCAGCTGCGCCGCCTCAGTCCCCAGTTCCGGGTGGAGAACTTCGGGGAACGATTCGCGAATCCCGAACTAGCCGAAAAGCTGCGTGATGGCCTGCGAACGGCGGGGTTGTGAAGCCCGTTATTTTCCGCGTTCCCGCCAGTTGACGACAGCCAGCGGAATGCGAGTCCTGAGGTATTCGGGATCCTTGTGCGCCACGTCCGCCCACTTCGTCTGCCCGAACACGTAGAGCTTGCCGTCGGAAATGATCCAGGCGCTCGGATCCGCCTCGGCCTGGACCTTGCGCGACATGGAGCCGGTGCAATAGCCCCCGAACTGCGGCGCATATTTCTCCGGGTTCGCGGCGAAGAGGTCCCGGTTGGCGGCGCTGGAAAAGAGGTAGCGTTCGCCATCCCAGTCGAAATGAAACGCCGTCGAGCCCTTCACCGGCTTGCCTACGGTGAAATACGCGACCGGGTCATGGCCCTTGAGCACCACGCGCTTCGGTTCGGAGGCCGTGCTCTGCGCGAGGGTCGGGGCGACCTGGAAAAGGGTCAACGCGATCGGGACGAGCATCAGACGCAGAAATTCGTGCAACGGACTCATGGCGTGCTCCTTGGGCCGGCTTGTGGCCGGGATAGTGCAGCGAAGGCGATGCTACTCCCGTTACAGGGGGGGCTGCAAACACCGCCCGGCCGTGCCCGGAAGGGGGGGCGGAGGAGGCAGGAGTCGAACCCACGGATAGGAGAGTCTATCCGGCCCCGGCTGCACTGCGCTGCACGAATCAGCCATTCCCCCTCTCCCCGGTCCCGGTCTGACGGCGCACAATGGGTCATTCGTGAATGTCGGCTTCGCCGTCCGAAGCGGTCATTGGCAAACATCGGCCCTCGACCAGGACCGGTCACTCACGACTTCCGCGCACCGCCGGCGAGGGCGGCACCTCCTAGGACCGAGGAAACGGCGCCCCTCTACTTTGCCTTTGTCGGCGGAACGTAAGTTGCCCCGACTTTCTTCGCGATTTTCGATGCCTTCTGTACCTCAGCCGACGTAAACAGCGGAATCGATTTGAATGCCGAAAACGTTCCTGACATGAGCGCCGGAGCGATCGCCCCGATGTATTCTGCGTTTCCCGGCACCTCTGCGATGATCGCGACATTGTAGTCCTGCCCAAACATTCCGTAGAAGCCGAGCAGCTTGCCACCCGCTGCTTCAAGCGCCGTCTTGGCCGCCGCCTCCCGATCTGAGCCGGTTTCCAAGATCGCCTTCATCGCCTCCGGTGAATACTTTCCCATGAGCATGAAAAGTGCCATGTTCTTTCCCCCTATGTGGTGCCTGAATATGGAGCGGGTACAAAATCGTAACCGCGTTGGATTACGTTTCTGCTTCGCAGAGTGGTACAGGACTGTACCGAAAAGGAGGGCTCTGCGGGCCCGAAGCCGACACCGCGGACCCGCTCAAATGGCCGATCCTTCGGGTGCTTCCTACAGCGCTGCCAAGTCTACGCCCCCGACGTTGGTTCTTCGTTAAAGCGGTGCCAACGCGCCATTCACCAGCTTGACACGGGCACCCGCAGCCCATGAGGGGTGCGTATCCTGCGTGAAGATCCGCGAGCTGCCGTCATCGAAGCGCACGCCGATCTCGAAGACCTTTCCCTCCCGTGCCTTCTTTTCGATCATGTGACCGGCAACGGCGCCGCCGGCGGCGCCGACCACGGTACCCGCGGTGCGGTGGTCACGGCCGCCAATCGAACGCCCGAGCACGCCGCCCACGACACCGCCCGCGACCGCACCCAGGCCCGTGGCCTTGCCCGGCTTGTCGATCTCGCGGATGCCGGTGACGGTGCCGCAATCGACGCACGCGGCTGCTGTAGTGTTTTTCTTACCCAGTATTTTCTGAATCACGGCATCGCTGACCCCGCCCTGCTTGAGTTTCACCAGGCCATCGGGGCTGGTATCGAAGCCCGGCTCGGCGCCTTCGATGGCCTGCAGCACGGTCGCGTCGCTCAAGCCGCCCTTGACCAGCTTGATCACGTCGTCATTGGTCATCGGCGCAGCTGCGGCCGCGAGCGGAACGAAAAGCAGAATCGAGAGTAGCAGTCGTTTCATGCGGCAGGCTCCGTGATTGCTCCGAACCAGGATTCTATCGCGCCGACTTCTCCCCGCCGAAGGAATTGCCGCCGCCCTCCGGACGCGGCATCGAGAACACACGCTCCACCACCGCGTATTCGTCGTAGCCGCAGCGCGCGATGGGCTGCACAGCGGCGAGGTCAAAGCGCCCGTTCTTCATGCAGCGCTCGTCGATGTGCATGCCGATCACCTGGCCGAAGACCACCGTGGCGCCGGTCTCCCTGCCTTCCGTATCCTGCAGCTTGAGCACCTGCGTGACCTTGCACTCGAGGGCCGCAGGCGAAGCGGCGACACGCGGCGGGCGGACCAGCGTCGATGGCGCGGTGGCAAGCGCGGCGTGCTCGAACTCGCTCCTGCCGCGCGGCAGTCCCTCGGAAGTCATGTTCATCTGGTCGCGCAGCGCCCAGGTGGCCATGCTCCAGACAAATTCGCCGGACTCAATAGCGAAGCTCGCCGAATCCTTCATGCTCTCGCTGGCAAAGCCGACGATCTGCGGCCAGCTGTTGAAGCCGTTGAAGAAACTGTAGGGCGCGAGATTCAGCTCCCCGGCGCGGCTCTGCGTGGAAACCCAGCCGATCGGGCGCGGCACGATCACGCCCTTGAACGGATCGTGCGGGAACAGCTTGCGGTCGCGGTTCTTCGGTTCGAAGAAAATCATGTGTCCGCCTTGGGACGCGCGATGGCGGCTCCCGGCCATAGTGACGGATGCACGCGCGCGTACTGCGGCGGGTAATCCAGCTGTACGCCGAAGCGCTCGGCGGCGTGCCAGACCCAGCGCGGATTGTCGAGGATCGCGCGCGCCATCGCCACCATGTCGGCCTTGCCGGAGGCGAGGATCTCTTCGGCCTGGTCGGGATCGGCAATCATGCCCACGGCGCGGGTGTTGATTCCCACTTCCTTTTTGATCTTCTCCGCAAAGCCGACCTGAAAGCCGGGCGCCACCGGAATTCTCGCGTACGGCACGGTCGCGCCGCTCGAGACGCAGACAAAGTCGAGGCCGATGCGTTGCAATTCGCGCGCGTAGAGCACCGCGTCCTCCGGCGTCCAGCCTCCGTCCACCCAGTCGGTGGCGTTGATGCGGATCCCGAGCGCCCGCTCCTTGGGCCATACCTCGCGTACCGCGCGCGCGACCTCGAGCGGGAATTTCATCCGCTCCTTGCCGTACTCGTCGCTGCGCAGATTCGAGAGCGGCGACAGGAACTGGTGCAGCAGGTAGCCGTGCGCCGAATGCAGCTCCACGACGTCGAAGCCGATGCGCCTGGCGCGCAGCGTCGCGGCGACGAACGCGTCGACGAGCCCGCGGATTTCCTCCCGGGAGAACTCGCGCGGCACGTGCCAGCCCTCGCCAAACGCGATCGCGGAAGGGGCGCCAGTCGGCCAGGCCGAATCGCCCGGTCCGAGCGGCTTGCCGCCCCGCCATGGGACATGCGAGGAGGCCTTGCGCCCGGCGTGGCCGATCTGGATGCCGATCGGGTTCTTCGTAATGCCGCGATAGACCAGTACCGCGCGCGCCATCGCCGCCTCGTTTTGGTCGCTGTACAGGCCGGTGCAACCGTGCGTGATGCGGCCATCGCGCGTCACGTTGGTCTTCTCCACCACGAACAGGCCCGCGCCCGAGCAGGCCATGCTGCCCAGGTGCGCTAGATGCCAATCGGTCATCGAGCCGTCGTCCGCGGAGTACTGGCACATCGGAGAGATGACGACGCGGTTCGGCAGCGTGATGCCGCCGAGCTGGATCGGTTCGAACAGCTTAGGGAGCGGCAACGGTGATTCCTTTTTCTTTGAAAGCCTTGCGCAACGCCTGCGCGAAAGTCACTGCGCCGGGCTGGTCGCCATGCAGGCACAGCGTGTCGGCCGCCACCGTGACGCGCTGGCCCGAGAGGCTGGTGACATAACCCTCCTCGACCATGGCGAGCGCCTGCCTGACGCTGGCCGCCGCGTCTTCGATCATGCCGCCGGGCTTGTCGCGCGGCGCGAGCGTGCCGTCGTCCGAGTAGCCGCGGTCGGCGAAAACTTCGCCAGCGACTTTGATCTTGCCTTTTCTTGCTATCTCAAAGTTCTTGCTGTTGGACAAGGCATAGAGCATGACCCCGGAACCCAAATCCCTGACCGCGCGGACCATTGCCTCCGACAATCCCTCGTCGGTGGCCGCCATGTTGTAGAGCGCGCCGTGGCATTTGACGTGGTGCAGCTTCGTACCAGCGGCACGCGCGAACGCTTCCACCGCGCCGGCCTGGTAAACGACAAGATCGTACATGTCCTGCGGCGAAATGCGCATCACGCGCCGGCCGAAGCCCATCAGGTCCGGCAGCGAGGGGTGCGCGCCGACGGCAACGCCGTTGTCCACCGCGAGGCGCACCGTCTTGCGGATCGTGGCGGGATCGCCGCCATGGAAGCCGCAGGCGATGTTGGCCGAGGAAATGAAGGGCATGACCCCGGCATCGGCGCCCATGTTCCAGGCGCCGTAGCTCTCGCCCATGTCGCAGTTAAGGTCTATTTTTTTCATCGTCATCTCAAGTTCCAGCCATCCAGGCAAGCGCACGCAGGGCCGCATCGAGCCGCAAGCGCAGCACGCGGCGCAACTCCCCCGCCTGCTCCAGCGTGCAGCGCGCGAATTGCACCTTGCCGCCGGGCGCAAGCTGCGCCATGCGAGGCACATCCGCCGCGGCGATCTCGGCGATCTTCGGGTAACCGCCGGTGGTCTGGCGGTCGGCCATCAGCGCTATCGGCATGCCGTTCGCCGGCACCTGCACCGTACCGAGGCAGGCCGGCTCCGATAGTATCTCGATCGCTTCGGAGCGCGCCAGCACCGGGCCCGCCAGGCGAAAACCCATGCGGTTGGAATCCGGCGTCACTTTCCAGGTCGCCTCGAAAAACGCGCGCCGCGCCGCGACGTCGAAATGCGCGTGATGCCGGCCTTCGATGGCGTGAATCACGATCGGCTCGCGCTCTGGCAGCGTCAAGGCCGGGGCCGACCAGCTCACGGAACGCAGATCAAGCATGGCTTTTTTGCCGCCAAGTTTTTCATATCTTTTCAAAGAAAGAGAAGCAACACCTTCAATCAAGGGCAAGCTGTCGCCGGCGCGCAGCAGGCGCCCTTCGTGCCCGCCGAACTTTGCCGGCAGGTAGGTGCTGCGGCTGCCCAGCACCGGCGTGGTGGCGATGCCACCCGCCACGGCCAGGTAGGCGCGGCTGCCCAGATTGGCCCGCCCCGTTCTGAGGACGGCGCCTTTTTCCACCATGAAGGGCCGGTTCAAGGGGACTGGCTGGCCAGCGAGCGTGGCATCGAACTGCGCGCCGCAGATCGCCACCAGCGCATTTCGCTCGAATTCTATTTCGGGACCCAGCAGCGTGATTTCGATCGCCGCTTCGCCCTTGCGATTGCCGACCAGCGCGTTGCACAGTTCGAAGGCGACCGGATCCATCGGACCGCAGGGCACCACGCCCAGGTGCTGCAGGCCGTAGCGGCCGCGATCCTGCACGGTGCTTAGCAAACCGGAGCGAAGAATTCGTAGGCTCACTGCAAACTTTCGAACTCGGTTCTTGAAACGGCGACAAACCGCACCCGGTCGCCAGGCGCAAACAGGCTCGCCGGGTCGCGCGCCGGGTCGAATACCGTGAGCGGCGTGCGCCCGATGATGCTCCAGCCTCCCGGCGTCTCGTAGGGATAGACCGCGGTCTGCGCATTCGCGATCGCGACCGAACCCATCGGCATGCGCGTGCGCGGCGTCGCGCGGCGCGGCACTGCAAGCTTCGCATCCAGGCCGCCGATGTAGGGCTGCCCGGGGGAAAAACCCACCATCAGCACCCAGTGCTGGGTCTTGACGTGTCTTTTTATAATTTCACTGATAGATATGGAAGTTCTTGCAGAAACTTCGGGCAAATCCAGCCCAAATTCCACGTCATAGCAGACCGGAACCTCGACGGAACGCCCGGAATCCTCGAACTTCGAGGCCGACTTGAAGCACTCCTCGAGCAGTCCGCGGCAGAAATCCAGCACCGACGCGGGCAGTTGCGGATGGAAGGGATCGAAATACAGCGCGATGCCGCACAGCGCCGGCACCACGTCCCGGATCCAGGGCAGCCCGCGCACGCGGATCGCCGCGGCCAGCGCCTGCAGCGAGCGGTTGATCTCGAGGTCCACACCGCCGCTCGCGGCGGTCCCGCCGGTCTCGCCGAATTCGGCGTACACCGCCGCATCGCCGAGCGGCGAGAGGCGCAGGGTCTTGAGAATTTTTTTCAGGTTGCCTTGGGTACGGCCACGCCAATCATGCAATCGCGGCTCACGATCGATGCAAGCCGCTCCTCGCTCCAGCCCGCAGTTGCCGCGGGGCGCATCGGC
This sequence comes from uncultured Bordetella sp., assembly GCA_964616875.1. Classification (GTDB taxonomy): domain Bacteria; phylum Pseudomonadota; class Gammaproteobacteria; order Burkholderiales; family SG8-39; genus RBG-16-66-20. The sequence continues at coordinate 6,888 of CAZTSJ010000135.1, forward strand.
AGTACCAGGTAGCGCATGTCGGCCGTAGAATCATGCACCCTGATTTTCGTTTTTGCATCCAATTGCAAGCCGAATTCAGACAGGACAGCACGCGGCTCGCGCACCGCGCGCGAGCGGTAGTTGCGCGACTTGTACCACTCCGGCGGAATACCGAGCAGCATGCGCGGATAGCAGGAACACAGGGTGCACACGACAAGGTTGTGCTCGGCCGGCGTGTTCTCGACCACCACCAGCTTGAGGGCCGGCACATCGAGCCCGAGTTCCTCGCAGGCGCCGGTGCCGTCTTGCAGAAGTTTTTTTCTGAATCCCCCGTCAACCCAGGCTTTCGCCACCACCCGCGCGCCGCGTTCGGGCGACCGACTGCGCATGTCTTCGACCGTTTTCGCAACCAGCTCTTCGGTAACGATGCCCTTCTCCACCAGCAGTTCGCGCAAGCTCACCTCCATCAACTGGAAGTAGCTGTAGGGTTGGTAGGGACCAGCGTCCTTCATCCGGGTTTATTCACTCCAGCCAGTGCTGAAAGATTTCGACCTCCAGCACGTCCTGCGGATTGCCCTCGTATCCGGGCCAGACGTCCTGCTGCCGGAAACGCACCCGGTAGAGCGGCTGCTTCGGCTCGCCGCTCCTTTGCTGCGCCAGTTCCTCTGGATTGCCGAACGCGCCGCAGAGCCTCTCGACCACGCCCTGGTGGCCACGGATGTAGAAAGGCGTGCGGATATGCCCCAGGGGATAGGTCTTTCTGACCCTGACGGTATCCCCGGCTCTAAACCTGGCTGCGGTCACGTTTCTCCACGTCCGCCATCTTGCGCCCGAGTTCTTCGGTCGTGATGAGCCCGCGCTGGATCATGATCTGGGTGATGGATGTCACCCAGCGCTCGTAATAGTTCATGCGGTCATAGGCGTCGGGCGGCAGCGCCTCGATGTTTTTGCGCAGCTCGTCCACCGTCATGAGCTTTTTGCCGCCCTTGATGCCCGAGAGCAGGATCATCAATGCGTCGACGCGCCGCTCCCAATCGGCGTAGTCGTGCTCGGTGGGTTCCACCCTGCCCGCAGGCAGGCCGCCCATGTCGTGATGGCCGCGTTCGATCACGGCGGTTATATTAGCCGCATGAGCCTCGCCACGCAGCAGGTGCCGCCGGCAGGGAATTTGTTCGTCGACCATGTCGCCCATTTCGTGCCCGACCTGGCCGCCGCAGAGCGCGCGCTGGAGGCGCTCGGCTTCGCCGTGACGCCGCCCTCGGCGCAGCAGACGCAGGACGGGCCCGCCGGCACCTCGAACGTCTGCGTGATGCTGGAGCACGGCTACCTGGAATTTCTCGCTCCCACGTCGGACACGCCCAATGCGCAGCGCCTGCGCGCGGCGATGGAGCGCTATTCCGGCGTGCACCTCGCCTGCTTCGGCACGCCGGATGCGGAGGGCGAGCACCGCCGCCTGGCCGATCACGGATTTGGCCCTTTGCCTATTGTGAATTTGCAACGTGAAGCCGCAGAAAAACAAATAGCAAAATTCAAAGTCGTCCGCGCCGCGCCGGAAAAAATGCCTGAAGGACGCATTCAGTTCGTTCAGCACCTCACCCCGGAGGCGCTGTGGCGGCCGCAGTACCTCGGCCACACGAACAACGTCGTAAAACTGGCTTGCGTGTTCGCCGTCGCGCAGGACCCCGTGGCGGCGGCGGCCCGCTGGGCCCGCTTCGCCGCGCTTTTGCCGCGGCCTGCGGACGAATACGTGCACCTGCCTGCCTCGCGCGGGCACGTGCTGATCGGCAGGCGCGAGAACTGGAGCGCGCTGCTGGGCGATGCGCCCGCGGCGCCGGCGCTGGCGGGCTATGCCCTGGAGTGCCGCGACCCGGCGATCCTGCTTGCGCGCTGCAAGCTGCTCGGCCTCGCGCTCAGAAAACTGCGGGAGAATCTGTACGCCGTGTCGCTGCCCGCAGCCCTGGGAGGCGCCTGGATATTCGGAACTCGACAAGGACTGGGACTGCCAATATGAAAAATGACCTGTGCTCTCTCTCCGCAACCGATCTGCTTCGTTCTTATTCCAGGAAGCAACTATCTCCCGTGGAGGTAACACGCGCCGTATTGGAGCGCATCGAGAAGTTGAACCCGCTGCTCAATGCTTTTTGTCTGGTTGACGACAAGCAGGCGATGGAAAAGGCAAGGCAGTCCGAGAGACGCTGGGCCAAAGGCGCGCCGCAGGGCCTGCTCGACGGCGTGCCGGTGTCGATCAAGGACCTGCTCCTCACGCGCGGCTGGCCGACGCTGCGCGGTTCGAAGACCGTCGATCCGAATGGGCCGTGGCACGACGACGCGCCGGTGACGGCGCGGCTGCGCGAGCACGGCGCGGTGCTGCTGGGCAAGACCACGACGCCGGAATTCGGCTGGAAGGGCGTCACCGACGGTCCGCTCACCGGGATCACGCGCAATCCATGGAATCCGAAAATGACGCCGGGCGGCTCTTCGGGCGGTGGCGCGGCGGCGGTTGCCTCCGGCATGGGGCCGCTCGCGGTCGGCACCGACGGCGGCGGCTCGATCCGCATTCCCTGCGGTTTCACCGGCCTGGTCGGTCTCAAGCCTTCGTTCGGCCGCGTGCCCGCCTGGCCGCTCTCCCCCATGGGTACGGTCGCGCACGTCGGGCCGATGACGCGCACGGTGACGGACGCCGCGCTGATGCTGAACGTGCTCTCGCTGCCCGATACGCGCGACTGGCATGCGCTGCCCTACGACGCGCGCGACTATCGCATCGGGCTCGAGGATGGCGTGAAGGGTTTGCGAATTGCCTATTCGGCGGACCTTGGGTACGCAAAAGTAGATCCGGAAATAAGAAAAATCATGGATACGGCAGTCAAAACCTTTACCCAGTTGGGCGCGCATGTAGAAGCGAAGGATCCCGGCTTCGAGGACTGCGGGCCGCTGTTTTCGGAGCACTGGTTTCCGGGCGCCGCCTACATCGTGCGCAGTATCCATCCGCGCAAGCGCGCGCTGATGGACAAGGGCCTGCTCGAGACCGCGAAGCTCGGAGAAAAATACAGCACCGCGCAGTATCTCGATGCGATACAGAAGCGCGGCGCGCTGGGGGTGCTGATGAACCGCTTTCACGAGACCTACGATCTGCTGGTCACGCCGACGCTGCCGCTGGCGGCGTTCGAAGCCGGCAGGGAAGTCGCCAATCTCCTGAAGGAAAAGCGCTGGACCGACTGGTCGCCCTTCAGCTATCCCTTCAACCTCACGCAGCAGCCCGCGGCCACAGTGCCCTGCGGCCTGACCAAAAAAGGCTTGCCCGTCGGCCTGCACATCGTCGGCCCGCGCTACGCCGACGCGCTGGTGCTGCGCGCCGCGCGCGCCTTCGAATCGACGCAGGCGCTGCGGATGCCCGAGCTGGCGACGCCCGCTCAGGCAAGGCGGTAGATCTCAATCGGTTCTGCCCGACCCTTGACGTTCACCGGACCGAGCGACTGGTGGCTGCGCGCCTGCTCGCCGGAGGCCGCGAGCACCTCGCCCGACACCAGGATCTGCGATCCGTAGTCCTTGTTGAGCTGCTCGATGCGCGAGGCGAGGATCACGACGTTGCCGGTGATCGAGTACTGCCGGCGCAGCGCCGAACCGATGTTGCCGGTGACCGCCTCGCCCGCGTGCAAGCCGATGCCGATCGTGATGGGCGGAATCCGGCCGGCCTCCCCCAGGCGCCGGATTCCCGCCACCAGCTCTCGCGCCGCGGCAAGCGCATTGGCGCAGTCCCGCGGGGTGGCGAGCGGCGCACCGAAAGTAGCCATGAAACCGTCGCCGAGGAACTGGTTGATGATGCCGTGGTTGCGGTTCACGACCTCGACCGCTTCCGCGAAAACGACGTTCTGGAATGCGACGATCTCCTCCGGCGACTTCTTCTCCACCAGCGGCGTGAAGTTGCGGATATCCATGAACATGACGCACACGAACGTGCGTCTGCTGGCGATCTCCGGGCCGGACTTGAGCAGCGCCTCGACGACCGCCGGCGAAACCTGCTGACCGAAGGCGTTCAGGACCTGCTGGCGCTCCTGCAGCGACCGATAGGCATTGCCGACCCGGCGCTTCAGCTGATGCGCAACGAAACCCGCGGCCAGCCCGGCGAGCAGCAGCATCGCCCCCTTGGCAAGGTAGAACGGCGGCGCCTCGAACGGCGTGAGCGCCGCGGCGCTCGCGCCGCCCCCGACCACGCCGCCGCCCGCGCCAATGTAGGCGAACGACAGTGCTACGTATTCTGCCGCCGCGACCAGCCCGGTAAATACGCACAGCCTGAAATCCAGCCGCAGCGTGGCGAGCACGATGAAGACCGCGTAGAGAAGACCCAGCGGGCTCTGCAGCACGTATTGCGGATTGATTTCGCGCGACACGAGGAGGATCAGGATGCTGGGAACGCTCGTTTCGACGAACGCGTTCAGG
>CAZTSJ010000136.1:0-3638 GCA_964616875.1 uncultured Bordetella sp.
CTCGCCCAGGCGGTAGGCGCCGGTGAGCGGGTTGTAGGTCATGCCCTTGAGCTCGAGCGAGCGCAGTCCTGCCGCGCGGCACCAGCGCGAGAGCTCGGAAGGCTTGATGAAACGCGCGTAGTCGTGCGTGCCTTTCGGCAACATCTTCAGGATGTATTCCGCGCCTAGCACGGCGAAGAGATAGGACTTCGGATTGCGGTTGATGGTGGAGAAAAACAGGCGTGCGCCGGGTTTCGCGAGCCTGGCGCAGGCCGCAATTGTGCTCGCCGGATCGGGGACGTGCTCGAGCAGCTCCATGCAGGTAACGACATCGAATTCGCCAGCGTGGGTTTTCGCTTTTTCTTCAGGTGAAATCAATTCGTAGTGAACGGCAAGACCGCTTTCCAGCAGGTGAAGCTGCGCCACTTTGAGCGGCTTTTCCGACAAATCGATGCCGGTCACTGCGCCGCCCAGACGCGCCATCGCTTCGGACAGGATTCCGCCGCCGCAGCCCACATCCAGCACGCGTTTGCCCGCCAGCCCGGCGAGGCCGTCGATCCACGCCAGGCGCAGCGGATTGAGTTCGTGCAGCGGCCGGAACTCGCCCTGCGGGTCCCACCAGCGGTGCGCGAGCTCGCCGAATTTCGCGAGCTCGGCCGGATCGGCGTTTTGTTGTGCGCTTGCCATAAACAAAAAGCCCCGCCTAGGCGGGGCTTTTTGCGGAGCTAGCCAGCTTACTTGCGCGTGCCGATGACTTCGATTTCGACGCGGCGGTTCTTCTGGCGGCCATCCTTCGTCTTGTTGCTCGCCACGGGCTGTTTCTCGCCCTTGCCTTCGGTGTAGATCCGATTCGGCTCCACGCCCCTGGTCACCAGGTAAGCCTTGACCGACTCGGCGCGTTGCACCGACAGCTTCTGGTTGTAGGCATCGGCGCCGATCGAATCGGTGTGGCCAATCGCGATCACGACTTCGAGGTTGATGGCCTTCACCTTGCCGGCGAGGTCATCGAGCTTGTTCTTGCCCTCGTTCTTCAGCACGGCCTTGTCGAAGTCGAACAGCACGTCGGCCGCAAGCGTCACCTTCTCGGCGACGGGCGCGGGCTTGGCTGCGGGCTTCGCAGCCGGCTTGGCAGGTGGCGGCGGCGGCGGGGGAGGCGCGGCGGCCGGTTTCGGCATCAAGTCCGGATCGCATTCGGCGATTGCCATCGCGGGCGTCCAGTAACCGGCGCGCCAGCATTGTCCGAACGGGTTTTTCCAGACAGGACCACCGACGCCCTGCCTCCAGTAGCCATCCACCGTTTGCGCGGCGACGTTGACGGAAGCCGTCGACAACACGGCACCGGCGGCGATCAGCAGCGGCATCCAAGATTTTTTGCTCATGCTTTCCCCTCGCTGGATTCCCGGAGCGCTCCCGCATTCCGGAAAGATTATTGGAATCAAGACTCTGTACGGATCCTCAAACTATTCTGCCACAACTTGCTGCGGGTGTCCAAGCCCCGGAAGGGGAAATCCGGGGCCGAATCGACGAATTCTCCACTCTGCAACAGGCGGCGTCCAGCGATCCAGACGTCGGTAACGTGCTGGCGCCCCGCGGCATAGACCAGCTGGGACAGGGGGTCGTAGCAAGGCGACAGTTCCGGGCCCGCCAGCCGCACCGCGGCAAGGTCGGCGCACTTGCCCGCCGCGATGGTACCGGTGCGCGCCTCCAGCCCGAGCGCGGCAGCGCCGCCCAGCGTCGCCGCGCGCAGGGCAGCATGCGCCGGCAGCGCCTCGGCGTCCTGCGCGACCGCCTTGGCGAGCAGCGCTCCGAGGCGCATTTCCTCGAACATGTCGAGGCGGTTATTGCTTGCCGCACCGTCGGTGCCGAGCCCGATATTGATCCCCGCTGCGGACATTTTTGCCACCGGCGCGAAGCCGCTGGCGAGCTTCAGGTTGGACGAGGGGCAGTGCACCACCGAGGCGCCGTGCTTTGCCAGCTGGGCGATTTCAGCGTCGTTCAGATGCACGGCGTGCACGGCGATCAGGCCCGGCCCGAGCAGGCCGAGGCGCTCCAGGCGCTCGATCGGCCGCACCCCGTGCTCGCTCAGCGAGCGCGCGATTTCGTCCGCGGTCTCGTGCAGGTGAATGTGGACCGGCACTTCCACTTCGCCCGCGAGCTTGGCGATTTTGCCGAAAGTGGCGTCGGACACCGTGTACGGGGCGTGCGGCGCGAGGCAGAAAGACACCATGGCGTGCTCGCGCCAGCGGTCGCGCAGCTCCAGGCCCTTGGCGAGATAGTCGTCCGGATCAGAGGCGTAGGCGGAGGGGGAATCGAGCACGATCATGCCCACCGAAACCCGCATGCCGGCCTGCAGTGCGGCCTCCAGCGCCGCGCCCGGGAAGAAATACATGTCGTTGAAGCAGGTGATCCCGCCGCGCAGCATCTCGGCGCAGGCGAGCAGCGTGCCGTCCTGCACGAACTGCGGCGAAACGTGCTTCATTTCCGCGCGCCGGATGTGCTCCTCCAGCCAGCGCATGGGCGGCAGGTCGTCGGCCAGGCCGCGCATGAGGCACATCGCCGCGTGCGTATGCGCGTTGACCAGCCCCGGGATCAGCGCGTGCTCGTCGAGCAGGACTTTTTCATAGGAGGAAAAGCGCGCTTGCGCCGCGGCGCGCGGCAGCACCGCCTCGATGACGCCGTCGCGCAAGGCGACGCAATGGTCTTCCAGCACCGTTGCGGCGGGCTCGACCGGGATGATCCAGCGGGGACAAAGAAGACTGTCTTGAGACACGGATTTGCGCTCAATTTTAACCGCGCCGCATGATAAAATTTTGCCTGAATTTTTCGCCACAGAACGGCCCCTCAAAGCCCCGCAAAAACAAGAGCCGAAATGGAACCCTTCGCCAAAGAAACGATCCCGGTCAGTCTCGAAGAGGAGATGCGCCGCTCGTATCTCGACTACGCCATGAGCGTGATCGTGGGGCGCGCGCTGCCGGACGTGCGCGACGGCCTGAAGCCGGTGCACCGCCGGGTGCTGTTCGCGATGCACGAGTCGAACAACGTCTGGAACCGTGCCTACGTCAAGTGCGCGCGGGTGGTCGGCGAGGTGCTCGGCAAGTACCACCCGCACGGCGATACCGCGACCTACGAAGCGCTGGTGCGCATGGCGCAGGACTTCTCGATGCGCTACATGCTGGTCGACGGGCAAGGCAATTTCGGCTCGGTTGACGGGGACAACGCGGCGGCCTACCGCTATACGGAGTGCCGCCTGGAGCGACTCTCGGCCGAGCTGCTGGCCGACATCGACAAGGAAACGGTCGATTTCGTCGCCAATTACGACGGCAGGGAGCGCGAGCCCACCGTCCTGCCTTCGCGCATCCCGAACCTGCTGCTGAACGGCTCTTCGGGCATCGCCGTGGGCATGGCGACCAACATCCCGCCACACAACCTCTCCGAGGTCGTGGACGCCTGCCTGAAGGTACTGGCGGAGCCGGATTGCGCGATCGAGGAGCTGATCAAGCTCATGCCGGCGCCGGACTTCCCGACCGCGGGAATCATCTACGGCATCGCCGGCGTGCACGAGGGCTACCGCACCGGCCGTGGCCGCGTCGTGATGCGCGCGCGCACCCACTTTGAGGAGATGGCCGGCAAGAGCGACCGGCACGCGATCATCGTCGACG
>CAZTSJ010000137.1:0-4573 GCA_964616875.1 uncultured Bordetella sp.
CCCGGCGAGGAAGGTCCCCAGCGCCATGGACAGGCCCGCGGACTCGAAGCCCCAGGCGATGCCCAATACCAGGAGTAGCGCGAAGGCGGTGAATATCTCCCGCTGCCGGGTGCGTGCGATGTGCCGGAACACCGGCTGGGCGAGGAAATGGCCGCCGACCAGGGTGGCGGCAATCACGCCAACGGCAAAGCCGAGGCCGCCCCAGGAAAAGGCTGCGCCGGCGCCGGCGGCTCCCAGCAGCGGCAGCAAGGCCAGCATCGGAATCACGGCGATGTCCTGAAACAGGAGAATCGCGAACACCGCCTGGCCGCCCTTGTTCTTCAACGCGCCGCGCTCGGTGAGTGGTTGCAGCGCGAGTGCCGTCGATGAAAGGGCGAGCGCCATGCCGGCGAGAATGCCGACGCGCAGGTCGATGCCCGCCGCCCATGCGACGGCGGCGATCAGCGTGATCGAGCCGACCACTTGCGACAAACCGAGCGACAGGAGGCGCACGCGCATGCCCCAGAGGCGCTTGGGCTCCAGTTCGAGGCCGATGACGAAGAGGAGGAACACCACGCCCAGTTCGGCGAATGGGCGCACGTCCTCGAGCTTGTCGATCAGCTTCAGGCCGAAGGGGCCGATGGCGATGCCCGCCAGCAGGTAACCGGCGACCGAGCCCAGTCCGAGGCGGTGCGAAAACACGACGGCGAGCACGGCCGAGGCGAGAAACACCACGCTGGGGATCAGAAAGGCGCTGCCGTGTTCCATGCTGCAGGCCGAATCCTAATCTAGTTCACGGGCTTGCCGTCGCGCCTTGCCCGTTGCCGCGCGCGCCACTTCAGCACCACATAGGCGCGCCAGCCAAGATGCACGCCCGCGTATCCCAGCGCCGCAAGCGAAATGGCAAGCGCGGGCAGCCCGATGGCGAGCGGCTTGCCGAGCGACACGGTCCAGTGCGCCAGGCCCTGCAGCGAGTCGATCCAGTGCGCCCAGTCCCAGGCGTAGGGTTCCACCTTCACCGGGTGATGGCCGGCGCCAAGCAGCAGGCGGCCGTAGGCGATGGCGAGCAGGTAGAGCGGCACGATGGTGAAGGGGTTGGTGTAGAGCGTGGTGAGCAGCGCCACCGGCAGGTTTTTCTTCAGCGGCACGGCGAGCAGGGCGGCGGTGAGCATCTGCAGCGGCCCCGGCACCAGCCCGGAGAACAATCCGATCGCGAAGCCGCCGGCGACCGAATCCCGGTTAAGGCGCCACAGGCTCGGATGGTAGAGACCCTTGCCCAGCCACGCCAGGTACTTGTTGGCGCGCACCGTTTCGCGCTTGGGCAGGAACCTGAGGAAGAATTTTTTCGGCATGCGTGAAGGTTCAGAGTCAGCGCCCACGGCGCTGGTGCGTTTGATTTTAGATGACGCTTGTCATCCTAAGTTTCGCCTCGGGCGTTCTATTTCTGCAGCTGCAGCCCGCATTGCCCGGGATGGCCTGGGCCTGGCTGTGTGCATTCCTGCTGCTTTTGTCCGCCTGGAAAAAGTTCTTCTACCTGCCGGCGGCGTTCGCGCTCGGTTTTTGCTGGGCGTTGGGCATGGCGCAGCTGAAACTCGCCGACCGGCTGGCGCCGGAACTCGAAGGCAGGGACATCGAGCTCGTCGGCGTCGTCTCGAGCCTGCCGGCGGTGGCGGAGCGCAGCCTGCGTTTCGAGTTCGAACCGGAATCCGTGATAGCGCCGGTCGACACGAAATTGCCCGAAAAGATCCTGCTCTCCTGGTACCGGAGCGCGCTCTACGAAGAGAATCCTTCGATTCTCACCAGTGCGGTTCATCCCGGTGAGCGCTGGAGATTCACGCTGCGCCTGCGGCGGCCGCATGGCAGCGCCAACCCGCACGGTTTCGACTACGAGGCCTGGTTGCTCGAAAGAGGCATCGGCGCAACCGGATACGTGCGTTCGGCAAGAAACGCATATCCGGAAAAACTCGGAGAGCGAAACAGCTTTTTCGACCGGATCGAACAGCTGCGGGAGAGCGTGCGGGACCGTTTCAAGCGCGTGCTGGGAGAGACGCCGGCCGGCGGCATCCTCGCCGCGCTCGCGGTGGGCGACCAGCGTTCGATCGCCGCCGAGGAGTGGCGCCTCTTCAATCGCACCGGCGTCACGCACCTGATGAGCATCTCGGGTCTGCATGTAACCCTGATTTCGGGCCTTTTCGCCTGGCTCGCGAGCTTCCTTTGGCGCCGATCGCCTTCCCTCATGCTGCGCCTGCCCGCGCGCAAGGCGGGCGCGGCCGCGGCCATCGTGGGCGCGCTCGGCTACACGCTCATCGCCGGTTTCGCGGTGCCGGCGCAGCGCACTTTCTGGATGGTGACGGTGGTGGCGATCGCGCTGTGGTCGGGGCGCATCGCCTCGCCCGCGCGCACGCTGGCGCTCGCGCTGGCGGTGGTGCTGCTGTTCGATCCCTGGGCCGTGCTCTCGGCCGGCTTCTGGCTCTCCTTTGGCGCCGTTGCGCTGATTTTTTTCGCCTCGAATGAAGACGATTCGATGCTCAGGCAATGGTTGCGCGTGCAATGGGCCATCACGCTCGGCCTTGCGCCGGCGGCGCTGTTCCTCTTCTCGCAGGTATCCATCGTCGGACCGCTCGCCAACGCGGTTGCGATTCCGGTGGTATCGGTGATCGTCACGCCGCTCGCGCTCGTGGCGGCGATCCTGCCCTGGGACGCGCTGCTAGAGCTTGCTGCCTGGCTGATGCAGTGGCTGCTGCATTTTCTCGAGTGGTGCGCATCCCTGCCGGCGGCGATCTGGCAGCAGCATGTGCCCCCGCTTTGGAGCGTGCTGCTCGCGCTGGCGGGCGTGCTCTGGCTGCTCGCGCCGCGCGGCGTGCCCTGGCGCGCCACCGGGCTCGCGCTCATGCTCCCCGCCGTCGTGCTCCCGGCGCCGGCGCCTGCACCCGGAGCGGCCTGGATCACGACGCTCGACGTCGGGCAGGGCCTCGCGGTGCTGGTGCGCACGGCGCACCACGCCCTGCTCTACGATGCCGGGCCCGCGTTCGGCGCCGAGGCCGACAGCGGCGAGCGCATCATCGCGCCCTATTTGCGCGCCGCTGGCGTCGAGCGGCTGGACGCAATGATCGTGACCCACAATGACAGCGACCATTCAGGTGGCGCTGCATCCGTGCTCGAGAACTTCGAAGTGGCGAGCCTGCTCACGTCGCTCGCCGCGGGCCATCCGCTGCTCGCGTTCGCACCCGCCGCGCGGCGCTGCGCCGCGGGCCAGGCCTGGACCTGGGACGGCGTGCGCTTCGAGATCCTGCATCCGGCCGGCCCCGATGCGAGAGCGAAGAAAACCAACGACCTGAGCTGTGTGCTGAAGGTGACAGCGGGCGCGCGCTCGATGCTGCTCACCGGCGACATCGAGTCGCCCGCCGAAGCGCAGTTGCTGCAGCAAGCCCCAGCAGCCTTGCGCGCCGACGTGCTGCTGGTGCCGCACCACGGCAGCCGGACCTCCTCGAGCGCGGAATTCCTTGCTGCCGTGCAGCCTGCGGCCGCGGTAATACCGGTGGGCTACCGCAACCGCTTTCGCCACCCGAACGCCGAGGTATTGGAACGCTACATGAATGCCGGGATCCTGCTGCGACGGACCGATCTCGAGGGCGCCGTGACGGTCCACATTATGCAAGAAAATATCGAGATCAAGACACAAAGGCGGCAATACAGCCGGTACTGGCACGATGCACCGCCCTAGGGCCATAATATTTGCGGGCGACCCGCCGGGCCGTCCAACCACAGTCAAGGAGGGCAGATCATGGCCAAAAAGGGAAACAACGCTGTCTATCGCGTCACCGATGTCATCGGCACCAGCTCGGCATCCTGGGAAGACGCCGCGCGCAGCGCCGTGAAGACGGCCTCGAAGTCGCTGCGCGACCTGCGCATCGCCGAAGTGACCAAGCTCGACGTCAAGGTGGAAAACGGCAAGGTGGTGCAGTTCCGCACGCGCCTGTCGCTGTCGTTCAAATACAGCGCTTGAGCTGTATCCAATACGAACAGCGCTTGAGCTGTATCCAATACGAACAGCGCTTGAGCAGTAACCGGAACGGCGCAGCCTGAATGTTGCTGTTGCTGCGCCTGGTCCGCAAGATCGCGGGCTGGGTGGATTTCGTCCTGCTCTGCCTTGTGGTGTACCTGCTCGCCTGGCTGCCCTGGCCGGGCAGGCATCCGGTGGCGCGGCTGTTTCCCACCTGGTGCCGCGCTTTCGCGCGGGCGCTCGATGTGGACATCCGCGTGCACCAGAAGCACCGCAAGCACTTGCCGCAGCGCTACATCCTCATCGCCAATCACCCGTCGGCCTTCGAGGATATCGGCATTCCGGCGGTGTTCGACGTGGTGTCGCTCGCCAAGACGCAGGTGCAGGACTGGCCCGTCCTGGGCCGGATCGCGAAGGCGGCCGGCACGCTGTTCGGCGATCGCGACAAGCCCGAATCGCGCAATCAGGTCATCCACACCATGGTGAATGCCGTCAACTCGGGGCAGAACATCGCGCTCTATCCGGAAGGCGGCTGCAAGGGGCGGCGGCTGTTCACCGAGTTCAAGACCGGGGCCTTCGAGGTCTCGATGC
>CAZTSJ010000138.1:0-6080 GCA_964616875.1 uncultured Bordetella sp.
GGCAACGCCGGCGCGCGCCTCGCCTGCGGCGTGATTCAGCCTGGCTGAACTGAGCGGTTCTCCGGAACGCGCGCTTTTCGCGGGCGCGCTCATCGTCGGCGTCGCCGCCGGAGCGCTCGGCGTGCCGGTCGATTTCGTGCTGTTCGCGCTCACGCTGGCCGGCGTGGCGCTGTTCCACCACCACACGTTGCAGGTCGCGCTGATCGGCCTCGGTGTCATCACGCTCTACAAGCTTGGCTTCACCGGCTTCAAGGCCGGCGACGGGCTGCCCGGCCTCGCGCGGCACATGGCGCACGAGTGGGTGATTCTCGCCAACCTGCTCGGGTTGCTGCTCGGCTTCGCGCTGCTTTCCAAGCACTTCGAGGAGTCGAACATCCCGGCGGAGTTGCCCAAGATCCTGCCCGATGACTGGAAGGGCGGCTTCTTCCTTCTCGTGATCGTCTTCGTGCTGTCCTCGTTCCTCGACAACATCGCTGCCGCCCTCATCGGCGGCACGATGGCCGGGGTCGTGTTCCGCCGCAAGGTGCACATCGGCTACCTCGCCGCGATCGTCGCCGCTTCGAACGCCGGCGGCGCGGGCAGCGTGGTCGGCGACACGACGACGACCATGATGTGGATCGACGGCGTGAGTCCGCTGGCGGTGCTTGATGCCTATATCGCCGCCGTACCGGCGCTCCTGGTCATCGGCTACTTCGCCGCGCGCCAGCAGCATGCCTATTGCCCGATCAGCAAGGATGCGCCGCCGGGCATCAGGGTGGATTGGGCGCGCGTCGGTATCGTCGTCTTCATCCTGGTCGTCGCGATCCTTTCCAACGTGATCTGCAACCTGGCGTATCCCGCGCTGCTCGACCGTTTTCCGGTGATCGGCGCGTCGGTCTGGGTGGCGATCCTCGTGTCGACGCCGATCCGCAGGCCGGATTGGGACTTGTTGCCCGAGGCCTTCAGGGGCACGGTGTTCCTGCTTTCGCTCGTGACCATCGCCTCGATGATGCCGGTGGAGAAATTGCCGCCAGCGAGCTGGCAGAGCGCGTTCAGCCTGGGCTTCATTTCCGCCGTGTTCGACAACATCCCGCTCACCGCGCTTGCACTGAAACAGGGCGGCTACGACTGGGGCATTCTTGCCTACTCGGTCGGTTTTGGCGGCTCCATGATCTGGTTCGGCTCCTCGGCTGGCGTCGCGCTCTCCAATATGTATCCTGAGGCGAAGTCCGTAGGCCGCTGGCTGGTGGCGGGGTGGCATGTCACGCTCGCCTACGTTCTCGGGTTCTTTTTCATGCTTGCCGTGTCAGGCTGGCATCCGACTGACAAGCGCGGCAAGGCGATCTCGGTGCTGCCGACCCCCGCAGTGCAGTATGTGGCGGCTTGACCACGGTCAAGAATCCCGTTTCACATCGTGAAGTTGCCTTGCGGAGCGCGCGCAGGAGAGTAAAATCTGCGGGCTTTTCGTCCGGGGGCACAACCCCGCGCCGGAGCAAAACTTCCTAGGAGGAGGCACCAAATGAGCATCCAGAAAGACAAACCCGTCGCTTCGCGCCGCAAGTTCCTGTCCGGCGCTGCAGCGGCAACGGCCGGCGCGGCGACGCTCGGCTTTCCGATGATCGGCCGGACGCAAGGGCCGATTGTTCTCAAGATGCAGGGTGCATGGGGTGCGAAGGACATCTTCAACGAGATGGCCCAGGAGTACGTCACCCGCGTCAACGAAATGGCCGGCGGGCGGCTGCGCATCGACTATCTCCTCACGGGCTCGGTCGTGAAGACGTTCCAGGAGATGGATGCGGTGAGCAAAGGCGTGCTTGACGCCGCACACAGCGTTCCCGTGTACTGGTATGGCAAGTCGAAGGTGGCTTCGCTGTTCGGTTCCGGCCCGATCAACGGCTGCGACGCGCACCAGACGCTGGCATGGATCTACCGCGGCGGCGGCCTGCAACTCTACAACGAGTTGCTTGCCAAGCTGAATCTCGACGTGGTCGGCTTCTTCGCCATGCCGATGCCGACCCAGCCCCTCGGCTGGTTCAAGAAGGCGATCAAGGACGCGAAGGAACTGAAGGGGCTGAAATACCGCACGGTGGGCCTCGCCGCGGACCTGTTCCAGGAAATGGGCACGAAGGTGACCCAGTTGCCGGGTGGCGAGATCATGCCGGCGTTGGAGAAGGGGGTGATCGACGCGTTTGAGTTCAACAATCCGACCTCCGACAGCCGCTTCGGGGCGCAGGACGTGATCAAGAACTACATGATGGGCAGCTACCACCAGGCGATGGAGTTTTTCGAGATCATCTTCAACAAGAAGAAGTGGGATTCGATCCCGAAGGATCTGCAGGCGATCCTGCAGTACGCCGCCGAGGCTGCCAGCTCGTCGAACTGGTGGACCGCGATGGACAACTACTCGCGCGACCTGCAAATCCTGAAGGACAAGCACAAGGTCAACGTGATCCGCACGCCGAAGTCGATTATGGCCGAACAACTCAAGGCCTGGGACGTGCTTACGGCGAGGCTGTCGAAAGAAGACCCGTTCTTCGCCAAGGTGGTCGAATCGCAGCGCGCGTGGGCCAAGCGTGTCGCCTACTACATGTTCGTCAACGAAGCCGACTACAAGCTCGGCTACGAGCACATCTTCAAGACCAAGATCCCGGCTTAGGCTGGGCAAGGCAACAGTTACGGCTGGGGCGGCACCTGCAAGTGCCGCCCCAATTAGTTTCGCGCCCCCGGGCTGAACAATGCAGCGCCTGATTTATGCGATCGACCAGCTGAACAAGACCATCGGGCACGCGTTTGCCTGGTGCATCATCATCCTCACCTTCGGCACCTGCTACGAGGTGTTCGTGCGCTACGTGCTCAACGACCCCACCAGCTGGGCGTTCGATATGAGCTACCTGATGTACGGCGCGGTGTTCTACATGGCGGGCGCATACACGCTTTCCCGGGGCGGTCATGTGCGCGCCGACATGTTCTACCGGCTCTGGCGGCCGCGCGTACAGGCTACGGTGGAACTGGTCCTGTACGTGACGTTTTTCTTTCCCGGCATCCTGGCGCTGGTCTATTCCGGCTGGAGCTACGGCTACGACTCGGCGAGGATCCTCGAGGTCAGCGTCAACAGCCCGGCGGGCGTGCCGATCTGGCCGCTCAAGATGATGATTCCGATCGGCGCCGGGTTGATGGTGCTGCAGGGTCTCGCCGAACTGCTGCGGTGCGTGCAGTGCCTGCGCGACGGCCAGTGGACCGCGCGCATGCATGACGTCGAGGAACTCGAGAAGCAGATACTCGAGGAGCACGCGCGGAAGGCTGCTGCACAGGCGATGCAAGGGGCAGCTCGATGACCGATCCGATGGTCGCCCTGGTGATGCTGGGGATCCTGGTCTTCGTGATCATGATCGGTTTCCCGGTCGCCTTTACGTTGATGGCGCTGGGCGTGGCGTTCGGTTACTACGCGTACTACCAGACCGGAACGGCGTTCTTTGACAACCGGGTCTTCTACCTGCTGACGCAGAATACCTTCACCGTGCTCAATAACGATGCGCTGGTGTCGATCCCGCTGTTCCTGCTGATGGGCTACCTGGTCGAGCGCGCCAACATTCTCGACAGCCTGTTCAAGAGCCTGCAGATCGCGCTCAAAGGGGTTCCCGCCTCGCTCGCGGTGGCGACGCTCGCCACCTGCGCTCTGTTCGCGACCGCGACCGGCATCGTTGGCGCGGTAGTGACGCTGATGGGCATGCTCGCGTTCCCGCAGATGATCAAGGCCGGCTACGACACGCGCCTCGCCGCCGGCGTGGTCTGCGCGGGCGGCTGCCTCGGGATCCTGATTCCGCCGTCGATCATGCTGATCGTCTATGGTGCCGTGGCGGGCCTGTCGGTGGTCAAGCTCTACGCCGCCGCGCTGATTCCCGGCTTCTTCCTCGCCGGCATGTACGTCGTCTACGTCGTGGTGGTGGGGATCTTAAAGCCGCACCTGGCCCCGCCGTTGCCCAAGGGAGAGGGTGACTTCAGCATGCGCGAAGTGACCGTGATGCTGGCGAAGTCTTTCTTCCCGCTCGCAATGCTGATTCTGTCGGTGCTCGGCGCGATCATGTTCGGGCTGGCGACGCCGACTGAAGCAGCCGCTGTCGGCGCGTTTGGGGCATTGCTGCTGGCTGCGGGCTACCGTTCGCTGACCTGGAAGGGATTGCGTGAATCGGTATTCCTCACCGCGCGCACCTCGGCGATGGTGTGCTGGCTGTTCGTTGGTTCGGCGACCTTCGCCTCGGTGTTCGCCTACCTCGGCGGCAACGTGATGATCAAGAATTTCGTGCTCGGCATGGACCTCAACCCGATCACTTTCCTGCTGCTGTCGCAGCTCATCATCTTCATTCTCGGCTGGCCGCTGGAATGGACCGAAATCATCATCATCTTCGTGCCGATTTTCCTGCCGATGCTGCCGCACTTCGGCATCGACCCGATGCTGTTCGGCATCCTGGTGGCGATCAATCTGCAGACGGCATTCCTCTCGCCGCCGATGGCGATGGCGGCGTACTACCTGAAGGGCGTCAGCCCGCCTTCGGTGCTACTCACGCAAATTTTCAGCGGTTGCATGCCGTTCGTCTACATCGTGCTGGTGACGATGGTGCTGATCTACGTGTTCCCGCAGATCACGTTCTGGCTGCCCAACGCCCTCTACGGCTCCTGACCCGTGGACGCCACTCGGCTTGAATGGTTGAGCGCGACCGACGCAGCGCGCGCGATCCACGAAGGATCCATCAGCGCCGAGCAACTGGTCGAAGCGTGCCTGGCACGCATTCGTGACGCCGAGCCGGAGGTGCAGGCCTGGCAATTCCTCGATCCGGAGCACGCGCTTGCGCAGGCGCGTGCGCGCGACCTCGACCATAAGGAGGGGCGGCCGGCCGGTCCGCTGCACGGCGTTCCGGTCGGCATCAAGGACATCATTGATACGTCGGATATGCCGACCGAGGACGGTACCGTATTGCATGCGGGGCGTATGCCGGACAAAGACGCGACCGTGGTCGCGATGCTGCGGGCGGCGGGCGCAGTGATTATGGGCAAGACGGTGACCACCGAATGCGCGACCTATTTTCCGGGCAAGACGCGCAATCCGCATAATCCCGAGCACACGCCTGGCGGATCGTCTTCCGGGTCAGCGGCCGCGGTTGCCGCGGGAATGGTGCCGCTCGCGCTAGGCAGCCAGACTAACGGTTCGGTGATCCGCCCGGCCTCGTTTTGCGGCGTGTTCGGTTTCAAGCCGACCCATGGCCTCGTCCCGCGGCAGGGCATCATGAAGCTGTCGCGCACGCTGGACCATGTCGGCGTATTCGCGCGCACCCTGGAAGACGTGGCGCTCGCCGCAGGGCAGCTGGCCGGGCACGATGAGCGCGACCCGGACACCCATCCGCGCGCCGCGGTGCCGTTCCTGCGGGTGGCGCGGGAAGAGCCGCCGTTGCCGCCGCTGTTTGCGTTCGTGAAGACACCGCACTGGGAGCGGGTCGACGCGGATGCGCGCGAGGCGTTCGCCGAGCTTGTCAGCGTGCTGGGCGCCCAATGCACGGAATACGAGTTGCCGGAGTCATTGCACGCCGCCTGGGACTGGCATCGGACCATCATGCAGGCCGAGATGGCGGCCAACCTCGATCTTGAGTGGGAGAAGGGCCGCGACCGGCTGTCGGATTCACTGCGCGGCCGCCTGGCCGGTGGCCGCGAAGTCAGCGCGCTGGAATATCAGAAGGCGCTGGCGCGGATCGCGCCCCTGAACGACGGTTTCGATGAGATTTTCGCGCGCTTCGACGCGGTACTGACACCGGCGGCCGCAGGGACCGCACCCAAGGGACTGGAGTCCACGGGCGATCCGTCGTTCTGCACGCTGTGGACATTGTGCGGCATGCCGGCGCTCAGCCTGCCCCTGATGCGCGGGGAGAACGGCCTGCCGCTGGGCGTACAACTCGTCGGCAGGCGCGGCGACGATGCCCGCCTGCTGCGTACGGCGCGCTGGCTCGTTTCCCGGGCGCAGGTGGATTGAAACACGACAAAGGAGAACCAGACCATGCCGCTCAAGATATTTGCCGCAGTCATAGCCGTGGCGCTGATGCTGGCCTTCCTCG
>CAZTSJ010000139.1:0-2103 GCA_964616875.1 uncultured Bordetella sp.
GGTAGCGTGGTTGGAAGTGGGAAACAGGATGCGCCTGACGCCGTTGCGGCGCGCCGCCTCGAACACGTTGTAGCAGCCGATGATGTTGGCGCTGAGGATGCCTTCCCAGGGCCCCTCCACCGAATAGCCGCCCAGGTGAACCACCGCGTCCACGTCCTTGGTGATGCGCATCGCGTCGGCGAATTTCGAGATGTCCGCGCGGACGAATTTCTGGCCTTTGAATTTCTCTTTCAGATTGCGCAAATCGGAGGCGCGGACCTGATATTTTTGCGCGAGTTCCCGCCTCAGGTGGGTGCCGACGTCGCCCGCGGCGCCGGTAATCAGGATCGTTTTCATGAGAAAAATTCCTCGACAATGCGGTTGAATTCGGCGGCGCGCTCGAAGTAGACGGAATGCCCCGCCATTGGCACGCTCACATGGCGGCCCTTCGGCGCGAAACCGGCCAGTCCGGGCCCGGCCGGCGACGGGAATACGGAGTCTTCCTCGCCATTGAGAAACAGTACGGGCATCGGCAGCTTCGCGAGCAGCGACGGCGGCTGGTTGCGCATCGCCCGAATGCGGCCGCGCACGGCGGTCCGGAAATCGTCTGCGCTCAGCTGGTAGATCTGGCGATACAGCATCGCCAGCGCCGGCTGCTCGCGCGCAAGGCGCTCGCCGCCCGCGGCAAGCACGCCGTGAGCCGCCATGGCGGCGTTCATTTCGCCTGTGCGCCTGGTCCACGCGTCGAACTGCGCTTTGCCGAAACCCGGAACCGCCCCCGGGTCGATAGCGCCCGAAGTGCAGGCCATGACGAGCGCTTTGACCTTTGCCGGATGGCGCAGAGCGTACTCGAGGCAGGTCCAGCCGCCCATGGACTGCGCCACCAGCCGCACGTCGCGCAGCTTGAGCTCATCGATCAGCGCCGCCAGGTCGTCCGCATAGGCGTCGGGCGCCGTGGCGCCCGGCACCGCGCTCGAGGGCGTGAAGCCTCGGTGGGCGAACGCAACGCAGGTATGGCGCGCGGAGAAATGCGCCAACTGCTGCCACCAGGACAGCTGATTGCCGCCCAGGCCGTGCGCGAACACGATCGGCGGCCCCTCGCCCGTGATTTCGTAGTAGATGCGGCAATCCGGCCGCTTGAGAAATCCCGCTCGGTTCATTTTTGCAGCAGCGCGATGCGCGTCCAGTATTCCGCAGTTTGACGGAGTGATGAAATAATACCCGCATGAACCCCCTCGACTGGCAACCCAGCCAACGCTATCCCGATCCGGCCATCGTCGCACTGGACGACGCCTTCAAGAAGTACCACATGCCGCTGACCAAGGTGGAGCGCCTTGCCACCGGCTTGACGCGCTGGGCGGAAGGTCCGGTGTGGATCGGGGACCAGCGCTGCCTGCTCTGGAGCGACGTCCCCGGCGATTGCATGTGGCGCTGGGACGAGGAGACGGGCGCGGTCTCGGTGTTCCGCAAGCCCTCGGGCTACGCCAACGGCAACACGCGTGACCGGCAAGGGCGCCTCCTGACCTGCGAGCACGGCGGGCGGCGCGTGTCGCGCACTGAACCTGACGGCCGGGTCGTGACCCTGGTTGATAGTTTCAATAATAAAAAACTGAATTCACCAAACGACATCGTCTGCAAGTCCGACGGCTCGGTGTGGTTCACCGATCCGACCTTCGGCATCCTCGGCTGGTACGAGGGTAGCAAAGCCGAACCCGAGCTGCCGACGAACGTCTACCGTTTGGACCCGTCGGGCAAGTTGAGCGTAGTCGCAGAGGGCATCAAACAGCCCAACGGGCTTGCGTTCTCGCCGGACGAGAAGATTCTCTACATCGTGCAATCCCGCTCCGTACCCAGGGAAATTCTCGCTTTTGACGTAAGAAACAACAAACTGGAAAACAGGCGGGTCCTGATCAATGCCGGACCGAAAGGCACGCCCGACGGCTTTCGCGTCGACATGGACGGCAATCTCTGGTGCGGCTGGGGCATGGGCGAGGCGGGCCTCGATGGCGTGCACGTCTTCAATCCGGCCGGCAAGCTGATCGGCCGCATCGACCTGCCCGAGCGCTGCGCGAACCTGTGTTTCGGTGGCGTGGACCGCAATCGCCTGTTCATGGCCGCGAGCAC
>CAZTSJ010000140.1:0-2165 GCA_964616875.1 uncultured Bordetella sp.
GCGCGAGTCGAAGCAGTCGCTCGCCGAGCTGACCGCGGACCTGGTGATGGTTCCGCAGGTACTTATCAATGTGCCGGTGCCGAAAGGCTTCGATTGGCAGAAGGACCGCGCTATCGCGGCCGCGCAGGCGGAGGCGGAGAAGGCACTGAACGGAAGAGGACGGGTGTTGCTTCGTCCTTCAGGGACCGAGCCGTTGCTGCGAGTCATGGTGGAAGGCGAGCCGAAGCATGTGGTTGAACAGGCGGCGAATTCCATTGCCGCCGCGGTGCGGCGGGCCGCGGCCGGCTGAACTACTTGAGCGTCACGGCGGTGATGTCCCCCTTCGCGCCGATGCCCAGGCGCAGCGGGAACGAGACGTGGTGTCCGCGCGTCGTGATGTTGTCGTCGTGGACCGCGATGCCGACTGTCACGACTTGACCGGCCTTGAGCGCCTTGTCGTCCGGGTTGGCGAGGTTGAGCGGCCGCGCCCACGACACGGTCCAAGTTCCGTTCTGCCACACGCCTTTGACGTCCGCGTTGTCGGCGGCTGATCCCGAGGCCTCCGCGCGCGAGATGTAGTACTGCGGCAGCATGTCGCCTTCCTTCCATGCGGCGTTGGGATCGAAGGGCACCGCGTTCTGTCCGGGGACCAGCGTCTGCGCCTTGCCCGGCTTCTGGATGTCGGCCGCGGTGAGCGCCTTGAAGCCGGTCTTGGCCGCGTCGAACATCATCCTCGGGAGCTTGGTGGTCGTGTCGGCGTTCGACACGAACGGGTTCTTGCCGGCGTCGAACAGGCGGTATTCCAGCACGTAGCCGTCGTCGGCCATGCCGACCGGGTTGGAGCGGTGCGCGCGCCACTGCCAGAGGTCGACGAATTCCCCCGCCGCCTTCAGCTTGGCGATGTCCTCGGCGCTCCTGGTCTTGTCCCAGCCGCCCTTCGGCTCGCGCGTGGACGGCAGGTACTTGCGCACGTCGGAGCGCTTCTGCAGCAGGGGGTTCGCCGCGAGCTGCTCCTTGGTCGCCTCGGCGCGCATGTCGCGCATGCCGTCGTGGCAGCTGATCCAGCAGCCGTGCTTGGAGAAGTTCGGCGTCTTGCCGTCGTCCACCATCAGCGATAGGCGGTCCTCGTAGATCGCCTGCATCTTGCCTTCGCGCACGGGCTGGTCGAGCCGCGGCGCGCCGTAGCGCCTCCACTCCTTGCCGTCGTAGCGCAACTGCGGGTATGCGTCGCCCGGCGCGTTCGCCTGGGTCGCCCACTGGAAGCGCAGGTACAGAAACTTGTCGTCGTGCGCTGCCTGTACCGCGAGATCGATCGTCCCTTTTTTGCCGGCCACCGGCGTCGCCTCATTGGACGTTCCCTTGACAATGCGGTTGCCGAGCTCCGCCTCGTCGTCGTCGTGGCAGGAGGTGCAGGAGCGGCCTTGTGCGATCGCGCGGTCGCCTTTCTTGTGCTCGGGCGTCTGCAGCCATTCGTAGCTCGCCTGGCCCGGGTAGAAGAGCGTGACCTTCTTGACCGGGATGCCCGACCAGTCGATGCGGGCCGGGTCGGCGGCGAACGAGGGACCGGCGAACAACGCGGCGATGGCGAGAGCGAAGGCGGCTTGTTTCATGTGTGTCTCCTCATATTCCATGGGGAACCTGTTGCATCCACTCTGCCGCCGGCGGCCGCCTCCGGCTTGATTCAGATCAAACGGGCGCGCGCGGCACTTGACCGATATCAATCGCCAGGGCGATGTTTGAGGCAGCATCGGGCGAAAATGGAAGCGATCCGCACGGACATTGCGATCGTCGGCGCCGGGGGCGCCGGCCTGCGGGCGGCCATCGCGCTGGCCGAGGCAGACCCTTCCCTTCGCATCGCGCTGATTTCCAAGGTCTATCCGATGCGCAGCCACACCTGCGCGGCCGAGGGCGGCGCGGCCGGCGTGATCAAGCCCGACGACGGCCTCGAGCAGCATTTCGACGACACGGTCGGCGGCGGCGACTGGCTCTGCGACCAGGACGCGGTCGATTACTTCATCCGCGAGGCCCCTAAGGAGCTGATCCAGCTCGAGCATTGGGGCTGCCCGTGGAGCCGCGAAGCCGACGGTTCGGTCGCGGTGCGCCCGTTCGGCGGCATGCAGAAGCAGCGCACCTGGTTCGCCGCCGACAAGTCGGGCTTCCACATCCTGCACACCCTGTTCCAGACG
>CAZTSJ010000141.1:0-25890 GCA_964616875.1 uncultured Bordetella sp.
CTCAAGCTGGCGCCGGCGCAGATGCGCGCGCTGCGCGGCGACCGCATCTCGATGATCTTCCAGGAACCGATGAGTTCGCTCAACCCGGCCTTCACCATCGGAGACCAGATCGCCGAAGTGCTGTTACGGCATAGAAAATACAGCAGGAAAAAAGCCAAAGACCTTGCGATCGGGATGCTGCGCAAGGTGCGCATGCCTTCGCCCGAACGGCGTTACCACGACTATCCGCACCGCCTCTCCGGCGGGATGCGCCAGCGCGCGATGATCGCGATGGCGCTCGCCTGCGCACCGAAGCTGCTGATCGCCGACGAACCGACCACGGCGCTGGACGTCACGATCCAGGCGCAGATCCTCGACCTGATGCGGCTGCTGCGTGAGGAGACCGGCACCGCCATCATCCTGATCACCCACGACCTGGGCGTGATCGCGGAGCTCTGCGACAACGTCGCGGTGATGTACGCGGGCCGCATCGTCGAGCACGCGGGCGTGGCGCAGCTCTTCGCCCAGCCGCAGCATCCCTACACCATCGGCTTGCTGGGCTCGATCCCGCGGCTGCACCTCGAGCAGGAACGGCTCGCCGCGATCCAGGGCCAGGTGCCGGGACCCGCCGTTATGAATGCGTCAGGCGGCACCGGCTGCAGCTTCCAGCCGCGCTGTCCGTTTGCCATCGACAAATGCGCAGTGGAAGAACCGGCGTTGTCGAACATGCATGCGGGGCACGAGGCTGCGTGCTGGAAGGCACCGTTATGAATGCGGAACTGCTGCAAGTCAGAGGACTGGTAAAGCACTTCGGCCGCGTGCGCGCGGTGGACGGCCTCACTTTCAGCGTCGCGGTGGGCGAAACGCTCGCGCTGGTGGGCGAGTCCGGTTGCGGCAAGTCGACCGCGGGGCGCCTCGTGCTGCGGCTGATCGAACCGACGGCGGGCGCAGTGCGCTTCGAGGGCGAAGACCTGCTCGCGCTCGGCAGCGACGCGCTGCGCGCCAGGCGTCGCTCGATGCAGATCATTTTCCAGGACCCCTACGGCTCGCTCAATCCGCGCATGACAGTGGGGCAGATGCTCGAAGAACCGTTGTTGTTGCATCAATTACATTCGGGTAAAAGCCGCGAAAGAGTAAAAGCGCTTCTAGACCTCGTGGGGCTTGCGCCGGAGCACGCGCAGCGCTATCCGCATGAATTTTCGGGCGGCCAGCGCCAGCGCATCGGCATCGCGCGCGCGATCGCGGTCGAACCGAAGCTGATCGTCTGCGACGAGCCGGTGTCGGCGCTCGACGTTTCGATCCAGGCGCAGGTGATCAACCTGCTGCAGGACCTGCAGCGGCGCCTCGGCCTGGCCTACATCTTCATCGCCCACGACCTGGCGGTAGTGCGGCACATCGCGACGCGGGTCGCGGTCATGTACCTGGGCAAGATCGTGGAATTGGCAGGCAAGCGGGAGCTGTTCGCGCGGCCGCGGCATCCCTA
This sequence comes from uncultured Bordetella sp., assembly GCA_964616875.1. Lineage (GTDB taxonomy): Bacteria > Pseudomonadota > Gammaproteobacteria > Burkholderiales > SG8-39 > RBG-16-66-20. The sequence goes on from CAZTSJ010000141.1 coordinate 1,463, forward strand.
CACGCAGGCGCTCCTTTCGGCCATCCCGGTGCCCGAGCCGGGGTTATCGGCCAGGCGCATCCTGCTCGAAGGCGACGTGCCCAGCGCGATCGATCCGCCCTCGGGTTGCCGCTTCCGCACGCGCTGCCCCTACGCCCAGGCCAGGTGTGCGGCCGAGGAGCCGGCGCTCGAGGACGGAGTCGCATGCCATTTCTGGCGGGATATCCCTGCGCCCCCGGAAAATGCTGTATTGATCAGGGTCAATGAACGCCTGACGCGGCTTCAGGCAGCATTCCGCAACTGAGGAGGACCTATGAAACTTCGACTCGCTTTTTGCCTGTTCTTCTTTATTTCTTCTGTACAAGCCCAAACCTTGAGGATCGGACTGGCAGAAGATCCCGATGTCCTTGATCCCTCGCTGGCGCGCACTTTCGTTGGCCGCATCGTCTTCGCCTCGTTGTGCGACAAGCTCTTCGACCTGGACGAGAAGCTCGCCATCGTGCCCCAGCTCGCGACCGGCTACGAGTGGTCCGCCGACCAGAAGGCGCTCACGATCAAGCTGCGCAGCGGCGTGACCTTCCACGACGGCGAGAAACTGGACGCCGCGGCGGTCAAGTTCAACCTCGAGCGCCACAAATCCATGCCTGGTTCCAACCGGCGCGGCGAGCTCGCGGTGATGTCGGGCGTGGACGTGGTCGATCCGCAGACGGTGCGCCTGAACCTCTCGGCGCCGTTCGCGCCGCTGCTGGCGGTGCTCACCGACCGCTCGGGGATGATGGTCTCGCCCAAGGCCGCGGCCGCCGCTGGCGAGAAGTTCGGCGCCGCGCCGGTGTGCTCGGGGCCGTTCCGGTTCGTCGAGCGCGTGGCGCAGGACCGCATCGTGGTCGAGCGCTTCGCCAATTACTGGAACAAGGGCGCAATCCATTTCGACCGCATCGTCTACACGCCCATCGTGGACGCAACCGTGCGCCTGGCCAACCTGCGCTCGGGCCAGTTCGATTTCATCGAGCGCATGGCGCCCTCGGACGTGCCGGGATTGAAAAGCGACAGCCGCTTCAAGATCGCGAGAATCGTCGAGATCGGCTACCAGGGCATCACCATCAACGTCGGCAAGAGCGACCAGGCGCAGAAAAACCCCCTCGGGCGCGACGCCCGGGTGCGCGAGGCCTTCGAGCTGTCGCTCGACCGCGGCGCGATCGTGCAGGTGGCGATGGACGGCGAGGCGGAGATCGGCAACCAGTGGGTGGCGCCGACCAATCGCTATTACGGCAAGAGCGCGCCGATCCCGAAACGCGACGTGGCGCGCGCCAAGAAGCTGCTCGCCGAGGCCGGCGTGCCGAACCCCAGCTTCACGCTGATGACGCCGACCACTTCCGACGCCCAGCGCATCGCCCAGGTGGTGCAGGCAATGGCGAAGGAGGCCGGCTTCGACGTCAAGATCCAGTCCACCGAATTCGCCACTTCGCTCAACCTCGCCGACAAGGGGCAGTTCGACGCCTACATGCTCGCCTGGAGCGGCCGCGCCGACCCGGACGGCAATCTGCACACCATGCTCGCCTGCCAGGGGCCAACCAACTACGCCGGGTACTGCAAACCGGAGGTCGAGCAGCTGATCACGGAGTCGCGCACCAGCCTGGATGCGGCCAAGCGCGCCCTGGCCTACGACCGGATCGCGGCGCAGGTGACGAAGGACCGGCCCGTCATCTATCTGTACCACCGCAACTGGCTGTGGGCGCACACCGCGAAGCTCACGGGCCTGCGCACCGTGCCCGACGGGATGGTGCGGGTGCAGGGCTTGAAGATGAACTAGATGGGCAAGTACCTCGCCCGGCGCCTGGCCAGTATCCTGCCGACGCTGTTCTTCGTCACGATCCTCATTTTCGGGCTGCAGCAGCTGCTGCCCGGGGACGCGGCGGTGGTCCTGGCGGGCGAGGACCAGGACCCGAGCGTGATTGCGTACCTGCGCGAGAAGCTGCACCTCGATAAGCCTTTTCCGGTGCGCTACGCCTACTGGCTGGGCGGCGTGGTGCAGGGCGACCTGGGCGAGTCGCTGCGCATCCAGAAGCCGGTGACCGAACTGATCCTGGAGAAACTGCCGGTCACCATCCAGCTCGCGACGATGGCGATGCTGATCGCGCTCGTCATAGGGATAACTGCAGGCATTGCCTCAGCGGTCCTGAAAGGATCCGCCTGGGACTACGCGGCCAACATTTTCGCGCTGTGGGGACTCTCGACGCCCAATTTCTGGCTCGGCATCATGCTGATCCTGCTGTTCTCTGTGCATCTGGGCTGGCTGCCCGCCTCGGGCTACGTCAGCCCCTTCGAGGACCTGAAAGCGAACCTCGCGGCCATGATCATGCCCGCGTTCGTGCTCGGCAACGCGATCGCCGCGGTGCTGATGCGCCACACGCGCAGCGCAATGTTACAAGTTTTAAATTCTGACTATGTAAGAACAGCAAGAGCAAAAGGCCTTCATGAGCGCGTGGTGGTTCTCAAGCACGCGCTGCGCAATGCGATGATCCCGATCATCACGCTCGGTGCCCTGGAATTCGGCACGCTGCTCTCGGGCGCGGTCCTGACCGAGCAGGTGTTCAGCATCCCGGGCTTCGGCAAGCTGATCGTGGATGCGGTGTTCAACCGCGACTACGCGGTGGTGCAGGGCGTGGTGCTGTTTACTGCCACCGCCTACATCACGCTCAACCTGCTCGCGGACCTGGCGTACTTCCTCGTCAACCCGAGGATGAGGGGTTAATTCGTGTCTGCAGTTTTAATTCAAGAACTAAATACAGAAAAAAAAGAAACTACCCCTGGACAGCGCGCCTGGCGCCGGCTCCTGCGCCGCAGGGGCGCCATGGTCGGGCTCGCCTTTGTCGTCGTGTTCATCCTCATGGCGCTGCTCGCGCCCTGGCTGGCGCCGCACGATCCGCTCGCCACCAGCTGGAGCGCGATCCGCAAGGCGCCGAGCCTGGCCAACCTCTTCGGCACCGACGAGATCGGGCGCGACGTGCTCTCGCGCGTGCTCTGGGGGGCGCGCGCCTCGCTGCTCGCGGGCGTGGTCTCGGTGTGCATCTCGCTCGCGCTCGGCCTGCCGATCGGCATGCTCGCCGGTTACCTCGGCGGCTGGACCGATGCGCTGATATCGCGCGCCACCGACGCGATGCTCGCCTGCCCGTTCCTGATCCTCGCGATCGCGCTCGCCGCGTTCCTCGGGCCCAGCCTCACCAACGCGATGATCGCGATCGGCATCTCGGCGACGCCGATTTTCATCCGCCTCACGCGCGCTTCCGTCATGGCGGTGAAGGTGGAGGATTATGTCGAGGCGGCGCGTGCCGTCGGCAATCCGCACCTGCGCATCGTGCTGCGGCACATCCTGCCGAACATCCTCGCGCCGCTGATCGTGCAGGCGACTCTCGCCATCGCCGCCGCCGTGATTGCCGAGGCGAGCCTGTCGTTCCTCGGCCTGGGCCAGCAGCCGCCGGCGCCCAGCTGGGGCAGCATGCTCAATACGGCGAAGAACTACATCGAGCAGGCGCCCTGGATGGCGGTTTGGCCCGGCGCCTCCATCTTCCTGCTGGTGCTGTCGTTCAACCTGCTCGGCGACGGCCTGCGCGATGCGCTCGACCCTAGGCATACCTAGCCTCGTCCTCGCGCTCGGACCCGCGCTCGGTTTTGCGCTCCTGTTCACGTGCGGCAACGCGGCCGCCGAATGGACCGCGGTGGGCCGCGGCGACTACATCCATACGCCGTACGCCGACAAGGCCACGATCCGCAGGAACGGGACCATGGCGCTCATGTCGAGCATGTACGATTTCAGCAAGCAGGATTTCACGCCCGAAGGCAAAGCGCTTTACTCGAGCGTGGTGCTGCGCGAATACGACTGCGAAGGCCGGCGGGTGCGCCTGCTCTCGGCGATCGATTTCTCCGGGCACATGGGCGCAGGCGAGGCGGTCTCCACCAGTGCCCGCGCGGGACGCTGGGAGGGCATAGTTCCTGACGCGCTGGACGAGGCCTACTGGAACATCGCCTGCGGCACCAAGTAGCGCGCCGGAGACTATAATTTTCACATGACGGATCTGACCAAACTCGGGCGCTACAAGCTCGGCAAGGTGCTGGGCCGCGGCGCGATGGGCGTCGTCTACGAGGGGCTCGACCCGTCGCTCAACCGCCGGGTGGCGATCAAGACCATCCTCAAGAACGCCGCCATCGACGCCGAGACGGCGCGGATGTACTCGGCGCAGTTCGCGCGCGAGGCGCAGGCCGCCGGCAGGCTGAACCACCCCAACATCGTCCAGGTGCACGATTTCGCCGAGGAAGGCGAGATCGCCTACCTCGTGATGGAGTACATCCAGGGGCGCGAACTGCGCAGCTTCTTCGAGGCGCGGGAAAAATTCACGCCAGCGGAGGTGGTGCGCATCATGGGCGAGCTGCTCGATGCGCTCGACTTCGCGCACGAGGCTGGCGTCATCCATCGCGACGTCAAACCCGCCAACGTGATGATGGACGCGCAGTTGCGCGTGAAGCTGGCCGACTTCGGCGTCGCGCGCATCCAGGACAGCGAGCGCTCCGCGGCCGGCACCATGGTCGGCACGCCCGCATTCATGTCGCCGGAACAGAACTCGGGCGGCAAGATCGACCGCCGTACCGACGTGTTTTCGGCGGGCGTGGTGTTCTACCAGTTGCTGACCGGCGAGCAGCCGTTCAAGGGCGAGGGCGCCTGGACGGTAGCGAAGAAGATCATGCAGGACGACCCGCCGCCGGCTTCGAGCATCGCCGGGAGCGTCTCGCCCTTGTTCGACGGCATCGTCAACAAGGCGCTGGCGAAGAAACCTGCGGATCGTTTCGCGAGCGCGAAGGAATTCGCCGTTGCATTGCGCGCCGCGCTTGCCGGCGGCGCCCAGGCCACGGTCCCGCCTGCCACCGCCGCGCCGGCCAAGCCCAAAGCCGCCGCGGCGCTCAAGGCGAGCGATGCAGAAGTGGAGTTCTGGCGCGCGATCCAGAACAGCACGGATGCGGAAGAGATCGAGTTCTACCTCGAGCAGTTCCCGGACGGGACTTACGCGCCTCTGGCGCGGCACAAGATCGCCAAGCTGCGCAGCGAGCCGGCCGGAGCGCCGCGCGCCGACGCGCAGCAGACCCAGCGCATGGAAGCCGAAGCGCGGGCGCGGCGCGAGGCCGAAGAGCAGGCCGCGCAGGCGGCGGCGGAGCAAGCCAGGCGCGAGGCGGAAAAGCGCGCCGCGCTTGAAGCCGAGGCGCGCCGCCGCGAAGAAGCCGCGGCACAGGCAAAGCGCGATGCCGAAGCGCGCGCGCGCCTCGAAGCCGAGCAGAAAGCGAAACAGGATGCCGCCGAGCGCGCAAAGCAGGTAGCGGCGGACAAGGCTCAGCGCGACGCACAGGAAAAGGCGCGCCAGGCTGCGGCGCTGGCGAAGCTGCGTCAGCAGCAGGAAGAGGCTTCAAGAGCCGCCGCCGATACGGATCCCGACGCAACGGTAGCGATCGCGCGGCCGGCGGCGCCTGCCGCCCGCGCGCCCGTGGCGCAGAAAAAATCGTTCCTCGTGCCGGCAATCGCCGGCGCCGTCGTGATCGTTGCCGGCGTGGCGGTGTTCGTCGCGATGAGCCGCAAGCCGGCTCCCGCGCCCGTGGCGGAAGCGCCCGCGCCCGCAGCAATACCGGTTAAGCCGGCGACGCCCGCCGTGGACGAGGAGAAAATACGGCGCGACATCGAAGAACGCGTACGCCGGGAGTACGCCGACAAGTCGGCTGCGGAGCGGGCGGCCGCGAAGGCGGCGGGGGAAAAGGCAATCGCGGAAAAGATCCTTGCGGCGAAGGCCGAGAAGGCCGCGCTGGACAAGGCCGCGGCGCAAAAGGCTGCCGCCGACAAGGTGCTGGCGGACAAGCTCGCCGCCGCGAAATTGTCGGGCGAGAAGGCGGCGCTGGAAAAAGCGGCGGCCGAGAAGGCGGCGGCAGAAAAGGCCGCGACGGAAAGACTCGGCACTGAAAAGGCCGCGGCGGAGAAAGCAGCGGGGGAGAAAGCAGCGGCGGAGAAAGCGGCGGCAGACAAAGCGCTGGCCGCCAAGCCGCCGGCCGTGAGCGTTGCTGCCGCCGCGCCGCGCGAAGCCGGGCTGCCGGGACGCTACGCGTTTCGCCTGTTGACGGGCGCTGGAGGTTTTGCGATTTGCACGGGATTTGTGGAAGACATTGAGATCCGGGCGGGCAGCTCGCAGGGCATCTCCGGTAGAGACTTCGCCGACTTGCGATTCCAGAGCAATCAGGACGGATCGGTCGTGGCAAGGATGTGGCGCAACGCGGTTCGCTCTGGTAACCTCAGCTTTGGTGGTAGCAGCGAAGTCAAGCTCGCCGGACGCAGCACTCCCACCGGCTTCGCGGGGACCTACGAATCCAAAACCGGGCAAGCCGGCTGCACGGGACAGTGGACGCTGGTGCGCAAGGGCGGCTGAATCAGGGAGCGCGGTTTCTCGCCAGTACGGCGCGCGCCTGCGCCACCACCGGCTCGTCGATCATGCGCCCGTGCAGCGCGAAGGCGCCGCGCCCCTCGCGCAGCGCCGCATCGAAAGCCGCGACGATTTCCCGCGCCAGGGCGATTTCCTCCGCTGTGGGTGAGTAGACACGGTTGGCAACAGCCGTCTGCTTTGGGTGGATGCAGAGCGTGCCGGTGAAACCCATCGCCTTCGCTGACTCCAGCAGCCGGGCGTAGGCGTCCATGTCTGCAATTTCGGCCACCGGGCCTGGCTGCCCGAAGACCGCCAGGCCGCGTGCGCGCGCGGCGGTGGCGACCATCTGCGCCGGCCAGTCGAGCGCGGCCCGGTCCGAGGTGATACCCAGCGTCGCGCAATAGTCTTCGCTGCCGAACACCAGCCCCGCGAGCCGCGTGCCGGCCTGCGCAATCGCGACCGCATCGAGCACCGCGGCGGGCGATTCGAGCATCGCCACCAGCCTGACGTTGCTTTGCGCGAGCAAATACTCCGCTGCCACCACCTGCTCGGCGTTCTCCACCTTCGGCAGGAACACCGCGGCGACATCGGATTGCGCGGCGATCTTCAGGTCTGCGGCGAGCAGCTCGGGCGTCGAATTGACGCGCACCATCACCTTCGCGCCGCGGGCGGCAAGCTGGCGCGCCGCTTCCGGCAACCGCGCGCGCGCCGCGAGCTTTTGCGCCGGTGGTACCGAGTCCTCGAGATCGAGCAGCAGGGCATCCGCGCCGCGTTCGTGCGCTTTGGCGAGGAAACGCTCGTCCGCGAGCGGCACGAACAGCGCCGAACGCAGGGATGCGAGGTTGAGGGACGCGGTCACGATGACTCCCGGATACCTATAATGTAGCGACTAGCCGGCATCCAGGGGGGCCGGGCGATGGCGGAAGTGAAAAAACTCGGTCGTTATGAGCTGCGCAGCGTCCTCGGCAAGGGGGCGATGGGCGTGGTGTATGAGGGCTTCGACCCGACGCTCGGCCGCCGCGTTGCGGTGAAGACGATCCTGAAAAGCGCGGCCTTCGACGACGAAACCGAGCGCAACTACGCCGAACGTTTCGTGAAAGAGGCGAAGGCGGTGGGGCGGCTCAATCACCCCAACATCGTCCAGGTGCACGATTTCGGCGTCGAGAACGAGGTCGCCTACCTGGTGATGGAGTTCATCCAGGGCCGCGAGCTGCGCAGCTATTTCACCGCCGGCGAAAAGTTCGAAACTGCCGAGGTCGTTCGCATCATGGGCGAGCTGCTCGATGCGCTGGAGCTCGCGCACGAGGCCGGCGTGATCCACCGCGACATCAAGCCCGCCAACGTCATGCTCGATATGCAGCGGCGCGTGAAACTCGCCGATTTCGGCGTCGCGCGCGTGCAGGACAGCGACCGCTCGGCCGCCGGGACGATGGTCGGCACGCCTGCCTTCATGTCGCCCGAACAGATCTCCGGCGGCAAGATCGACCGGCGCACGGACGTTTTTTCGGCCGGTGTGGTTCTCTACCAGCTGCTTACCGGCGAGCAGCCGTTCAAGGGCGAGGGCGCCTGGACGGTCGCCAAGCAGATCATGCAGGACGATCCGCCGCGTCCTTCGAGCGTGGTGCAGAGCATCTCGCCCGTATTCGATGCCATCGTCAACAAGGCCCTCGCCAAGAAGCCGGCCGAGCGCTTCGCCAACGCGCGTGAGTTCGCGGCGGCGCTGCGGGGCGCGCAGGCCCCCGGCGCGCAGGTCCCGGCCGTCGCGGCGCCGGTGGCCAAGGCGCGCGCGGATCCGAAGGCGAGCGAGACAGAGATCGAATTCTGGCGCGCGATCCAGAACAGCAGCGACGCGGCCGAATTCGAGTTCTACCTGGAGCAGTTCCCCGAGGGCACCTATGCGGCGCTGGCGCGGCACAAGATCGCCAAGCTGAGGGAATCGCCGGACGCGCAGGCGACGGTGCGCCTGGAGGCCGAGGCCCAGGCGAAGCTCAAGGCGGCGGAAGAAAAGGCGCGTCAGGAAGCCGAGGAGCAGGCGCGGCGGGAGGCCGAGGCGAGAGCAAAGCGCGCAGCGGAGGAAAAAGCGCTGCGCGAGGCGCTGGAGAAGACCAGGCGCGAAGCGGCTGAGACAGCCAGACGGGATACCGAGGAGAAGGTCCGGCAGGCCCAGGCGCTCGCGCGGCTCAGGCAGCAGGAAGCTGCGGCAGCCCGGGCCGCGGTGGACGAGGATGCCACCGTTGCGATCGGCAGCGCGAAAACCGCTGCTGCGTCACCGCCGCCTGCGGAACGCAAATCGTCCTACGCAATCCCCGCGGCTATTGCTGCGGCCTTGGTTGTCGCAGGTATTGGGGCATTTTTATTTATCGGCCGCACTCCGGCCCCCGCGCCGGTCGCGCAAATACCCGCGACATCGAAAGCGGAAGTACCGGCGCCGGCAGCGCCGCCGAAAGCAGAGTTGAGTACAGCCGATATCGAAAAAATCCGCAAAGAGGCCGAAGATCGTATCCGGCGCGAGTACGCCGACAAGTCGGTGGTCGAGCAGGCGAAAGCGGCGAAGGCCGCGGCGGACAAGGCGGTGCAGGAGAAACAGCTGGCGGTGAAGGCTGTGGCGGAGAAAGCAGTGCAGGAGAAATTGCTGGCGGCGAAAGCCGCGGCGGAGAAGGCCACCACAGAGAAGCTTGCGGCCGAGAAAGCTGCCGCCGAGAGGGTTGCCACTGAGAAGGCGGCCAGGGCCGCCGCAGAGAAAGCGGCGGAAGAAAAAGCGGCAGCAGCCAAGGCAGCTGAAGAGCAAGCCGCCGCCAGAGCGGCGGAGAAGGCCGCGGCTGCCGCAAAGTCGCCGCCGGTGACCATTGCCGCCGCCGCGCCGCGCGAGGCCGGACTCCCGGGGCGCTATGCATTTAGCTTCTCGCGGGGTGGCGGTGTACAGGCATTCTGCGACCACATTGGTTTTCAGGAAGACATCGAGATTCGGGCGGTCGGTTCGAGTATCTCCGGCAGCTCGTTCGGTGGGTTGAAGTTTGCCAGCCCACAGGGTGGCCAGGTTGCGGCAACGGTTGACAGCGTCCGGGCTGGAAGAGCTGTTAACAACGCCAGACTCAGCGGCCGTGCGACTTCGACCGGCTACGCGGGCACCTACGACTGGGGCAGCGGGCCCGTCGCCTGCGCGGGACAATGGACGCTGGTGCGCAAGTGAAACGGATTGGTGGGTGGTATAGGGATCGAACCTATGGCCCCTGCCGTGTGAAGGCAGTGCTCTACCGCTGAGCTAACCACCCGGCGCCGGTACAACGTACGCGAGGGGCGCATTTTAAGCGAAAATGCGCCCGATGAGCATCAAGGGCAAGGCGTACCTCGCCGGCGCATTCGAGCATCCGACGCGCAAGGCCGAGAACAAATCCGTCGCACAACTGCACGCCGAGGTGGCGAAGGGCGCACTCGACGATGCGGGCCTCACGAAGCAGGACGTCGACGGCTATTTCTGCGCCGGCGATGCGCCGGGACTCGGGCCGCTGTCGATGGCGGATTACCTGGGCCTGAAGCTGCGGCACCTGGATTCCACCGACACCGGCGGCACCTCCTACCTGATTCACGTCGCGCACGCGGCGCAGGCGATCGCGCTGGGCAAGTGCAACGTCGCGCTGGTGACGCTCGCGGGACGGCCGCGCTCGGAGGGGCATAGCGGCACCCAGCCGCGCATTTTTGCGACCAACCTGCCGGATGCGCCCTTCGAGGCGCCCTACGGCATCGTCACCACCAACAGCTACGCCATGGTCGCGATGCGCCACATGCACGAATTCGGCACCACCAGCGAGCAGCTCGCCTGGGTCAAGGTCGCGGCCTCGCACCACGCGCAGCACAACCCGAACGCCATGCTGCGCGAAGTGGTCACGGTGAAGGAAGTGCTCGATTCGCCGATGGTCGCCGACCCGCTGCACCGCATGGACTGCTGCGTGGTGAGCGACGGCGGCGGTGCGCTCATCGTGGCGCGGCCCGAGATCGCGAAGAGCCTCGGCCGTCCACTGGTCAGGCTGATCGGCGCGGGCGAGGCGTCCAAGGGGCAGGCGGGTGGCAAGCTCTCCCTTACCACTTCCGGCGCGGCCTGGTCGGGCGCCGCGGCCTTCGCGGAAGCGGGCGTGAAGCCGGCCGACATCCAGTACGTGTCGATCTACGACAGCTTCACCATCACGGTGCTGGTGCAGCTCGAGGACCTCGGCTTCTGCAAAAAGGGCGAGGGCGGCAAATTCGTCGCCGATGGCAACCTCATTTCGGGTTCGGGCAAGCTGCCTTTCAATACCGACGGCGGCGGCCTGTGCAACAACCATCCGGGCAACCGCGGCGGCATGACGAAAGTAATCGAGGCGGTGCGCCAGCTGCGCGGCGAGGCGCAGCCGAAGGTACAGGTGAAGAACTGCGGCCTCGCGCTCGCGCAAGGTACCGGCGGACAGCTTGGAACGCGGCATGGCAGCGCCACGCTGATCATGGAGCGCGCATGAGAAAAATACCCGCACCAGCAGTCAATCCCGAGAACAAGGCATTTTTTGATGCCGCTTCCCAGGGAAAACTTTTGATAAAAAAATGCACGTCCTGCGGTGAATTCCATCACTATCCGCGCGCCCTCTGCCCGTTCTGCTTTTCGGACAAAACGGAATGGCGCGACGCGAAAGGCAGCGGGACGATCTACACCTGCAGCGTGCTGCGCCGGGGCGTGCCGGTGCCTTACTGCATCGCCTACGTGACGCTGGAGGAGGGCGTCAGCATGCTCACCAACATCGTCGACTGCGACCTCGACGCGGTGAAGATCGGCATGAAGGTCAAAGTGGTGTTCAAGCCCACCGACGGCGGTGCGCCGGTGCCGATGTTCACGCCCGCATAAAGAAGCCGGCTTGAAATCCGCAGCGCAGGATTGGCTCGCGCAGGCGCGGGCTTTGACGCCGGTGCTGGACGCCGCCGCGCCGCGCATCGAAGCGGAGCGCGCGCTGCCCGCCGACGTCCTCGATGCGCTGCACGCGGCGAAGATGTTCCGCATGCTGCTGCCGCGCTCGCTCGACGGGGCGGAGCTCGACCTGGAGACTTTTTTCCCGGTCATCTGCGCGATCGCCGAGGGCGACGCGAGCTCGGCCTGGTGCATGGTGCAGAACTCCGGCTGCTCGCTGGCGGCGGCCTACATGGCGCCGGAGGCCGCGCGGAAAGTATTCGGGCATCCTCGCGCGGTCCTCGCATGGGGATTTCCGGCCGGCGCCGCGTGCCGCGCGGTCCCGGCGCCGGGCGGCTGGAAATTGAGCGGCACCTGGGGGTTCGGCAGCGGCAACCGCCATTCGTCCTGGCTGGGGGGGCACTGCCAGCTCGCCGGTGCAGGCGGCGAGGCAGGCGAGCGGACCATGCTGTTTCCCCGCTCCGCCGCGACCATCAAGGACGACTCCTGGAACGTCATCGGCCTGCGCGGCACGGGCAGCGACACTTATTCGGTGAACGAGCTTTTCGTGCCGGCCGAGCACTCCATCGTTGCGCGCGCCAGCGGACGCGACCAGATTCAGCCTGACGGCGGCGGGGCGGAACCGGAGCGGCGGGAGCAGGGCACGCTGTACCGGTTCACGGCGACCAACGTGTACCAGTGCGGGTTTGCGGCGGTCGGCCTGGGCATCGCGCGCGCGATGCTGACCTCGTTCATCGAGCTGGCGAGGAAGAAGACCTCCGCGGGCGGGCAGCTCGCGCTACGCGACGATCACAGGATCCAGACGCGTATCGCGCTGTCGGAGGCGAAGCTGGGCTCCGCCGGCGCCTGGCTGCAGCAGATCCTGCGCGAGATGCGCAAAGAGTGCGAGGCAACGGGAAAAATCGCATTCGAGCAGCGCATCCGCCTGCGCCTCGCCGCCACCCATGCGATCCACGTGGCGCTCGAAGTGGTCGAATCCTCCTATGCCGATGCCGGCGCGACGGCGATCTTCGAGGCCAATCCGTTCGAGCGGCGCCTGCGCGACATGCACGCCGTGTCGCAGCAGATCCAGTCGAGCGCGAGCCACTACCAGAGCGTGGGACAGCACTACCTCGGACTGCAGCCGAACCTGCGCTACCTCTAATCTGCCTTGACGTTGGCGCTTTTCGCCACCGCCGTCCATTTTTCCACGTCCGAGCGCAACACCGCCGCGAGTTGCGCGGGCGTGCTGCCGACCGGCTCGATGCCGAGCGCGGCCATGCGCTCTCGTACATCGGGCAGGCGCAGGATCGCGGCGATTTGCTGCTGCAGGCGCTCGACCAGCGCGCGCGGCGTGCCCGCGGGCGCAAAGAGGCTCGTCCACAGCACCACCTCGAAATCGGCGATGCCCGCTTCGATCATGGTCGGCGAATCCGGCAGCACCGGCGCGCGCGTCTTCGAAGTCACCGCAAGCGCGCGCAGTTTCCCGGCCTTGATCTGTCCGACCGCGGGCGGCGCATCGACGAAGGTCATCTGCACTTCGTTCGCGAGCACCGCGCCGACGGCCTGCGCGCTGCCCTTGTAGGCGATGTGGTTGACCGCGATGCCGGCGCGCAGCTTGAAGAGTTCCATCGCGAGCTGGAACGGCGTCGAGCCCGCGCCGTAGTGGTATTTACCGGGCGCTGCGGCGGCGAGCTGCACCAGCTCCTTCACCGACTGCGCCGGCAGCGCCGGATTGACGGCGAGCACCAGCGGGAAGGATCCCAGCATCGTCACCGGCTCGAAATCGCGCTGCGAATCGTAGGGCAGCTTGGCATACAGCCCGGGATTGAAGGCCATCGCGCCGCTCGCGCCCACCAGCAGCGTGTAGCCGTCGGGCGCGGCGCGCGCGACGAATTCGGTGGCGATGATCGCGTTGGCGCCCGGCTTGTTGTCGATGAGGACCGGCTGGCCCCATTGCTCCTGGAGTTTCGCGCCCACCAGGCGGGCGAGGATGTCGTTCGCCCCGCCCGGCGGGAAACCCACCACCAGGTGCACGGGCTTCGATGGCCAGCTGGGCTGCGCGATGGCGCTGCCCGCCACCGCCGCCGCTATCGCCATCGTCGCCAATAGGAATTTCTTCATTGCCAACCCCCTGCGGTATCGAGCGCCAATGCTAATGCGGAACGACGTGCGCGTGGAGCAATGCCGAGCGCCCGCCGCGGACTTCGGCCAGGCAGCGCCGGATCGCGGCCGCAACCTGCGCGGGCTCGGTGAGGGTTTCGCCGTACGCGCCCGCAGCCTCGGCGATCTTCGCGAAGTCCATGCCCTGCGCGAGCTGCGACTGGAAGGCGCCCAGGCGCTTGGCTTCGCCCTCGGGGTGCATGCGCAGCGTCGCTTCCTTGACTGCCGCCCAGCCGCCGTTGTCGAGCACCAGCGTAAAAATCGGCAGACGGTACTGCGCGGCGACCGCGTAGACGGCTTCCGGGTTGCAGAAATAGAAACTGCCGTCGCCAACGATCTGCACCACGGTACGTTCCGGCCGCGCGAGCTTGATGCCCAGCGCCGTGCCGCCGGAAAAGCCCAGTCCGCCGCCCGCCGATCCGATCAGCGTGCCGGGCAGCGAGCGCGGTATCTGCGTGAAGACCGCGGGCGAGTTGCGGATCGCTTCGTTCAGCACGATGTCCTCGGGGCCGATGGCGCGGCCAATTTCGGCGCACAGGTAGAACGGGTTGATGCCTCCGGTCGCACCCGGGTCGGCAGCCAGCCGCGCGACCCCTTCGATACGCTTGCGCTGCCCGGCAGCCATCGCCTCGACCCGGCGGCGTGCCGCGGCGACGAACTCCGGCGTCGCGCCCGCGCGCAGCGCCTCGAGCAGCTGCGCCAGGATGCAACCGCTGTCGCCTTCGATGCGCAGGTTGCTCGGAAAACCCCACATGGGAAAGCCGCGCTTTACTGCGTCGACGTCGATGTGCGCCCACCAGCAGGCCGGATTGTCGGGCACGTCCCTGGGTATCCAGGGCACGTCGATGTCCAGCAGCAGCCCGACATCGGCCTGCGCGACATGCTCGTTGGGCAGGAAGCCCGCGAAGCACGGCGAGTCGCGCGGAATGTTCAGGTGCGAAGGGTTGAATTCGAACACGCGGATGCCGGCGAAGCGCGCCAGCTCGTCGAGCAGCGCGACGCTGGCCGGATTGCGCCCGGCGTAGGCGGTGACCAGCACCGGATCGCGCGCCGCGAGCAGCCGCGCGGCAAGCGCCGCCAGCGCCGCCGGCGCGGCGCCGCCCGCGGCCACGGGCCCGAAGCGCTGCTCCGGGAACGAGCGCACCGCGCTCGCATCCCAGCTCTCGGCGAGCGTTTCACGCGGCAGCATCATGTAGACCGGTCCTTTCGGATCGCTCTGCATGAGCGTGTGCGCACGGCGCAGCGCTTCCTTGGTGACGACGCCGGTGGGCAGGGTGTATTCCCATTTGACGTAGGGCCGCACCAGGCCGGCCTGGTCGAAGGGTTCCTGCACGAAATGCACGTAGGTATCGCGCGATCCTGCGAGCTCGCCGTGCAAGGTGTGCGGCGACCTGCCCGCCATCAGGAGAACCGGAATGCGCCCGCGGTAGAGGTTATGCAGCGCCATCGCCGCGTTCGCGGTGCCGGCATCGACGTGCACCAGCACGCCCTGGCCGCGGCCGGTGGCGAGCGCATAGCCGGCCGCCATGTGCACGGCGACGTTTTCGTGCGGGCAGAGGATGGTCTGCGGAAATTTGCGCCCTGCGCTGCGCCAGCGCGCCATTTCCTCTATCAGCGGCGCATGGTCGGTGCCGAGGTTGCAGAACAGGTACTCGATGCCGAGTTCGTTCAGGCCCTCGAGGAAGTAGTGGGCCGTGCTGTGCAGCGTGGTCTGCTGCGGGTTATTCATCGCGCCATGATTTTGTGCAGCAATCCGCCCGCGACCATCGCGACCACGAACACGACGGATTCGGTCGACAGCGCCGAGAGTGCGGTGATCGCGGGGCCCGGACAATAGCCCGCAATGCCCCAGCCGATGCCGAAGATCGCCGCACCGGCGACGAGAGGGAAATCAATGTCTTTGAGGGTTGGAAGCGGAATTTTCGTTCTATAGATTTTGAAACCCGCAAGAGTAACGGCAACGGCACCACCCATGACAAGCATCAGGCTTGCATCCCATCTGCCACTGATGTCGAGAAATCCCAATACCTTCTTAGGGTTCGCCATGCCCGAAACCCACAGGCCGATGCCGAAGAGGAAGCCAGCGCCGAGCGCCGAGACAAGTGGATTCATGACGCCACCCCAAGAAGATGGCGCACCACGTAGACCGAGAGCATGCCGCTCGCCATGAACACCAGCACAGCGACGAGCGAACGCGCCGAGAGGCGCCCCAGCCCGCACACGCCGTGGCCGCTGGTGCAGCCGCCGCCCATGCGCGTGCCGAAACCGACCAGCAATCCCGCGGCGGCTGCCCACACGAGCGGGAAACCCTGGCGCAGCGGCACCGGCGCGCCCGCTGCTTGCCACGCCAGGCCCGCGAAAAGAAGGCCAGAGATAAACCAAGCCCGCCACTGCGCTTCAGGAGGGGAAAGGATTCCATGCAATATGCCGCTCACGCCCGCGATGCGACCGTTGGCCGCGAGCAGCCAGACGCTCGCCAGGCCGATGAGGGCGCCGCCAGCGAGCGCGGAAATCGGGGTAAAGTCATGCATATGATCTGCTCTCGCCGGCCATGATTTTCCGTCAGCTGTTCGATCCGCAGTCGTCCACCTATACCTACCTGCTCGCCGATTCTCTCACGCGCGAAGCGCTGCTGATCGACCCGGTATTCGACCACGCGCGGCGCGATGCGGCGCTGATCGAGGAACTGGGCCTGAAGCTCGAATTCACGCTTGAGACGCATGTGCACGCCGACCACGTTACCGGTGCGGCGCTGCTCAAGCGCCGGCTCGGCTCGCAAATCGCGCTCTCGAAGGCGAGCGGCGCCGAGGGCGCGGACCGCTACCTCGCCGATGGCGACGCGGTGGCCTTCGGCAAGCGCTCTGTGGAGGCGCGCGCCACGCCGGGCCATACCGGCGGTTGCCTGAGCTACGTGCTCGATGACCGCTCGATGGCCTTCACCGGCGACGCGCTGCTGATCCGCGGCTGCGGGCGCACCGATTTCCAGCAGGGCAGCGCGCCGCTCCTGTTCCAGTCGGTGCGTGAACGGCTGTTTTCGCTGCCCGAGGACTGCCTGCTGTACCCGGGCCACGATTACCGCGGGCTCACGGCCTCCAGCGTGGGCGAGGAGAAGAAGTACAATCCGCGCCTCGCGCTTGCGATCCACGAAGCCGATTTCACCGGCTACATGACGAACCTCGGCCTCGCGCACCCGAAACTGATGGAGGTGGCGGTACCGGCCAACCTGCGCTGCGGCCGCCCGGAGAAAGCAGACATGAGCAATGCAGCCGACAACGAATGGGCGCCGCTGTCCTACACTTTTGCGGGCATCTGGGAACTGCAGCCCGAGTGGCTGGCGGAAAATCCCGGCAGCGCGCAGGTCGTGGACGTGCGCGAGCCGGATGAATTCACCGGCGCGCTGGGCCACATCGCGGCAGCGAAACTGGTTCCGCTTGGAAGTCTGGCGCAGAGATTTTCAGAAATAGAAAAAGACAAACCGGTAGTCGTGGTCTGCCGCTCCGGCGCGCGCTCGGCGCAGGCCACCGTGATGCTGCGCGGCGCGGGCTTCGCCAGGGTGGCAAACCTCGCCGGCGGCATGCTGCGCTGGCGCGCGCAGCGGCTTCCGGTCGAAGGCGGAACGGACTGAAAAGTTCCGGCCGCCGATGAGCGTACGCACCCGCTTCGCCCCGTCCCCGACCGGCTTCCTGCACATCGGCGGCGCGCGCACGGCGCTGTTTTGCTGGGCCTATGCGCGGCGCCATGGCGGCAAGTTCATCCTCAGGATCGAGGACACCGACCTCGAGCGCTCGACCGAAATCTCGGTCAATGCGATCCTGGAGGGCATGCAGTGGCTCGGCCTCGACTGGGACGAGGGCCCGTTTTTCCAGATGCAGCGCCTGCCGCGCTACAAGGAAGTGGCCGAGCAACTCATCGCGACCGGGCATGCGTATCCGTGCTGGGCGACGAAGGAAGAGCTTGAAGAATTGAGGACCCGGCAAAGGCAAAACAACGAGAAACCCCGTTACGACGGTCGTTGGCGCCCCGAGCGGGCGCAAGGATTGAAAAAGCCTGAAGGGGTAAAGCCGGTTGTTCGTTTCAGGACCCCGCAAGAGGGCGAGGTGGGCTGGCACGACCTCGTCAAGGGTCCGATCAGCGTCCCGAACCAGGAGCTCGACGACCTGGTGCTGTTGCGCGCCGACGGCGTGCCGACCTACAACTTCGGCGTGGTGGTGGACGACCTCGACATGCAGATCACGCACGTGATCCGCGGCGACGACCATGTGAACAATACCCCCAGGCAGATCCATATCTTCAACGCCATTGGCAAACCGTTGCCCGCGTTTGCCCATCTGCCGATGATCCTCGGCGCCGACGGCGAGCGGCTCTCGAAACGCCACGGCGCGGTGAGCGTCATGCAGTACATGGAGGAAGGCTTCCTGCCCGAGGCGCTGGACAATTACCTCGCGCGCCTGGGCTGGTCGCACGGCAACGAGGAAGTCTTCTCCCGCAGGCAGCTGGTCGAGTGGTTCGACCTCGCGCACGTCAGCCGCTCGCCGGCGCAGTTCGATCCCGCGAAGGCGCTGTGGCTGAACCAGCAGTACCTCAAGCACGCGGACGACGTGCGGCTCTCCGGCCTGACCGAGTTGGTGCTGAAGGACATGGGCATCAATGCGCGCGTCGGCCCACCCATCGACAAGGTCGTGGCCCTGCTGAAAGACCGCGCGAATACCGTGGTCCACCTGGCCGAGAACGCGCGCATGTTCTACGTCTACGAGGGTCCCGCGGCCAACGACGTCGCGCAATTGCTGAACGACCCGACCCGGCCGGCGGTGCAGATGCTGGCGGCGAAGCTGGCGGATCTGGCGGACGTTGCCTGGGACCGCAACTCCATCGCCGCGGTGATCGCCGAGGTGCTGAAGGCAACCGGGCTCAAGATGCCAGCGCTCGCCATGCCGGTGCGGCTGCTGATCACGGGCCGCACGCAGACGCCGTCGCTCGACGCGGTGCTCGAGCTCCTGGGGCGCGACGTCGTGCTCGCGCGGCTCGCGCAGCACCTTCGAGCCGCCTGAAGCCGGTGATATAATTCGCGCCCTTGCGTGGGGGTATAGCTCAGCTGGGAGAGCGCTTGCATGGCATGCAAGAGGTCAGCGGTTCGATCCCGCTTACCTCCACCACCCAAGCTTCGAAGTTTCGCCTCGAGTCCCGATCGTCTAGAGGCCTAGGACATCGCCCTTTCACGGCGGTAACCGGGGTTCGAATCCCCGTCGGGACGCCATTGGATTGAGTTGGCGCTGATCAGGGCGCTTTGCGGCGTGCCTTGCGGAAGGCCGCCACCCGCCGCCGCGGCTCGCCGCCCTCGTAGGAGCGCGCGAATTCGTCGATGCTGGCGCGCACGCTCTCGGCGAGCGGCGCTTCCTCCCACAGCTTGCACAGGCGCTTCTGCGCCCGGATCGCCTCCGGCTCGCCCGCCAGGATGGCGTCCAGGGCATGGTTGACGCATGCATCCAGATCTTTTGCATCGGATATTTTTTCTACAAGACCCCAAACTAGGGCCTCGGCCGCGCCGATGGTTTCCCCGGTCATGACCAGCCAGCGCGCGCGGCCCGCGCCGACGAGGCGCGGCAGCATCGCGGCTTCGACCACCGAGGGGATGCCGAGGCGCACTTCGGGCATGCCGAAGGCCGCCGTGTCGGCGGCGATGCGCAGGTCGCAGCTGGCGGCGAGCTCAAGCCCCGCGCCCAGGCACCAGCCGTTGATGCGCGCGATCACGGGCACCGGGCACTCGCGCAGCGCGGCGCAGGCGGCGTGGATCAGGCCGATGAATTCGCGCGCCGAGGCAGGATCGAGCGAACCCAGCGTTTCCAGGTCGGCGCCGCCGATAAATGCTTTTTCGCCTGAGCCTGTAAGCACGACTGCTCTGAGCTTTCGCTCTGTTTCGAAAGATTTTAATTTCTCGGAAAAAGTGCGCAAAACATCAGGCGTAAGAATATTCAGCTTGCGCGGATTGTCGATCGTGACGCGCGCGACCAGGCCGCCGGGGCGGGATTCGAGTTCGGTCCGGACTGTCAAGGATTCGCGCTCGCGCTCAAGCAGCCGCGCGCGCGGGTTGCTGCAGCGCGGCCTCGAGCTTGCGCGCGTCGGCGTCGAACTTGCGGATGCCGTCGGAGAGTTTCTCCACCGCCATCGCGTCCGAGTTGTGCTGCCAGCGGAATGCAGTTTCGTTCAAAGGTGTTTTTTCGATCGAAAGTCTTTGCGCATTTTCAAGCGTGAGTTTCGGAACCACCTCACCGTCGATTGAAGACAGTTTCTGCAGCAGGTCAGGAGCAATAGTCAAAAGATCACAACCGGCCAGACAGAGAATTTGTTCGATCTTGCGGAAGCTCGCGCCCATCACCTGCGTCGCGTAGCCGTGCTTCTTGTAGTAGTTGTAAATCCTGGTCACCGAGGCGACGCCGGGATCTTCATCGATGGGGATGTCCTCGACTTTGCGCGCGGCCTTGTGCCAGTCGTAGATGCGGCCGACGAAGGGCGAGATCAGCGTCACGCCCGCGTCGGCGCAGGCCACCGCCTGCGCGAAGGAGAACAGCAGCGTCATGTTGCAATGGATGCCCTCGCGCTCCAGGGACTGGGCGGCGCGGATGCCCTCCCAGGTGGCCGCGAGCTTGATCAGGATGCGTTCGCGCTTCACGCCCTGGGACTCATAAAGGGAAATGAACTTGCGCGCTTTGGTAATGCTGCTTTCGGTATCAAAAGACAATCTGGCATCAACTTCGGTCGAGACCCGCCCCGGGATGTGCTTGAGGATCTCGCAGCCGAAATTCACGCATAGCTGGTCCATGTCCCGGACCACGAGGTGCTTGAAGCGCGCGTCCTGCGCTGCCGCGAGCAGGAGGGAGGGATTAGTCGTTGCGTCCTGCGGGCGCCATTTCGCCACCGCGTCGATGTCGCCCGTATCGGCGACCACGATCGAACATTTGCGCAGGGATTCCAGCAGCTGGGCCATGGCGGGATTTTACAGAGCCTGACCCGGGGCAGAATCCGCGCCAGCACTAAAGGCGTAGGGTTTTGAAAACTAAGACTTTCCTTGCTCTGCGCAGCAGGGTACACTGCGACGCACCAAAAAACGACCCGGAGAGCCGGCGTTGCAGCCCACTGACATCAAGAAACCCGACTACTTTCACAAAGTTGTCGATTGCCAATGGGCCTGTCCGGCCCACACGCCCGTCCCCGAATACATCCGCCTGATCGCCGCGGGAAAGTACGGCGACGCCTACATGGTCAACTGGGAATCGAACGTATTCCCGGGAATTCTCGGCCGCACTTGCGACCGGCCCTGCGAGCCCGCGTGCCGCCGTGGCCGGGTGGAAGACGAGAATTCGCCCAAGCCCGAGCCGGTGGCGATCTGCCGCCTGAAGCGGGTAGCGGCGGACCTCAAGGATGGGGATGAAATAGCAGAAAAAATAAATACAAAAAAGAAGACCAAATCGAACGGCATGAAGATCGCCTGCGTCGGCGCCGGTCCTGCCTCCCTCACCGTGGCGCGCGACCTTGCGCCGCTCGGCTACGACGTGACGGTCTTCGACCAGGATCCGAAACCCGGGGGCATGATCTGGTCGCAGATCCCGCGCTTCCGCCTGCCGGAAGAAATCATCGACGAAGAGGTTGGATATATTTTGAATTTAGGGGTTTCTTTTGTTCAGAAAAAGATAACTTCAATGAAAAGCCTTCTGACGGAAGGCTATGACGCCATCTTCGTGGGTTCGGGAGCGCCAAGGGGCAGGGACCTCGACATCCCCGGCAGGAAAGAGGGCGCGAAGAACATCCACATCGGCATCGACTGGTTGTCGTCGGTCTCTTTTGGACATACTTTAAAAGTAGGCAAAAGAGTAATCGTGCTGGGCGGCGGCAACACCGCCATGGACTGCTGCCGCACTTCCCGGCGCATCGGCGGCGACGACGTCAAGGTGATCGTGCGCTCGGGCTTCGCGGAAATGAAGGCGAGCCCCTGGGAGAAGGAAGACGCCGCGCACGAAGGCATCCCGATTCTGAATTTCCTCGTGCCAAAATCCTTCCAGATTTCGAACGGGAAGTTGTCTGGAATGGTATTCGAGAAGGTCGAGGCCGTTTACGACGCGGCAGGAAAAAGAAATCTTGTAAAAACTGAAGAGCCGGATCAGTTCTTCGAATGCGACGACGTGCTCGTCGCGGTGGGGCAGGAAAACGCCTTCCCGTGGATAGAGAAGGATTCGGGCATTGAATTTGTTCAAGGTCTGCCAAAATTAAATGCCCAAACATTTCAAACTACCCTGCCGAACGTGTTCTTCGGCGGCGATTCGGCCTTCGGCCCGAAGAACATCATCTGGGCGGTCGCCCATGGGCACGATGCCGCCATTTCCATCGACAAGCTCCTGAACGAGGAAAGCATCGCCGAGCGGCCGATGCCGGGCATGAGCATGATGTCGCAGAAAATGGGCATCCACGAGTGGAGCTACGACAACGAGATCGCCAACGACCAGCGCTATGCGGTGCCCTGGGCGGACATCAAGAAGACGCTCAAGAACGTGAAAATGGAGGTCGAGCTCGGCTTCGACGCGGCCACCGCGTGGAAAGAGGCGCAGAGGTGCCTGAACTGCGACATCCAGACCGTGTTCACGACGCAGCTGTGCATCGAGTGCGACGCCTGCGTCGACATCTGCCCGATGGACTGCATCACCTTCACGCCAGACGGGGAAGAAAAAGACCTGAGGGGTAGATTGAGTGCTCCTGCTTTGAATTTAATTCAAGATCTTTACATCAGCGGACCCCTGAAAACCGGTCGCATCATGGTGAAAGACGAGGACGTCTGCCTGCACTGCGGTCTGTGCGCCGAGCGCTGCCCCACGGCCGCCTGGGACATGCAGAAATCGCTCATCAAGATGGCCACCGCGGGTGCCTCGGCCCGCTCGCCCCTCAAGCGCAGAGCTACAAAAGCAGCATGAAAAAGCGGATCGAAGCCGTCAACGACTTCGTCGTCAAGTTCGCCAACGTCAACGGCTCGGGCTCGGCGTCGGCGAACGAGCTCTTCGCACGCACCTTCCTGCGCATGGGCGTGCCGGTGTCGCCGCGCAACATCTTCCCCTCCAACATCCAGGGCCTGCCGACCTGGTACGAGGTGCGCGTCACCGAGAAAGGGCACCTCGGCCGGCGCGGCGGCGTGGACCTGATGGTGGCCATGAACCCGCAGACCTGGGCGCAGGACATGAAGGAGATCGAGCCCGGCGGCTACGTCTTCTACGACAACACCAAGCCGCTGCCGCCCTCGAAGTTCCGCGACGACGTCAACGTCATCGGCATGCCGCTGACGGAAATCTGCAACGGCGCCTACAGCGACCCGCGCGAGCGGCAGCTGTTCAAGAACATCATTTACCTGGGCGCGCTCGCCGCGCTCATGGACCTCGAGCCCGGCGCCATCGCCGAGCTGATCGGTGAGCAGTACAAGGGCAAGGAAAAGCTGCTCAAGCCGAACCTCAACGCGCTTCAGTTGGGTTTGAATTATGCCAAGCAGTTTTTGAAAGACGCGCTTGGACTGAAGGCGAAACGCACCTATGCGGTGGGCGACAAGATTTTCATCGAGGGCAATGCCGCGGCGGCCCTCGGCATGGTCTACGGCGGCGCCACCGTCTGCGCCTGGTACCCGATCACGCCTTCGTCTTCGCTGGCCGAAGCGTTTCAAAGTTATTGCGCCAAGCTGCGGGTAGACAAGGAAACGGGAAAGAACAAGTTTGCGATCGTGCAGGCCGAAGACGAGCTCGCCTCCATCGGCATCGTCACCGGCGCGGGCTGGAACGGCGCGCGCGCCTTCACTTCCACTTCCGGGCCGGGCATTTCGCTCATGACCGAGTTCATCGGCCTCGCCTATTTCGCCGAGATTCCGATCACCATCGTCGACGTGCAGCGCGGCGGGCCCTCGACCGGCATGCCGACGCGCACCCAGCAGGCGGACCTGCTCGCCTGCGCCTACGCCTCGCACGGCGACACCAAGCACCCGATGCTGTTCCCCGAGGATCCGCACGAGTGCTTCGAGTTCGCCGCCCAGGCGCTCGACCTCGCCGACCGGCTGCAGACGCCAATTTTCCTCATGACCGACCTCGACATCGGCATGAACCACCGCCTGAGCAAACCATTGAAGTGGGACGACGCCAGGGCCTACGACCGCGGCAAGGTCATGACGCACGCGGAGCTCGAAGCCGGCAAGGACTTCGGCCGCTACCTCGATGTGGACGGCGACGGCATCCCGTACCGCACGCTCCCCGGCACGCACGAAAAGCGCGGCGCCTACTTCACGCGCGGCACCACCAAGAACGCCTATGCCAGCTACTCCGAGGCGGGGCCGGACTACCTCTACAACGTGCAGCGCCTGTTGAAGAAATTCGAGACCGCGAAAAAGTTGCTGCCCAAGCCGGTGCTGACCCCGGCCAAGGAGCCGGCGCGGTTCGGCGCGATTTTCTTCGGCTCCACGAGCCCGTCGATGCATGAAGCCCTGGAAGCGCTGGCGGAGAAGGGCATCTTCGTCAATGCGCTCCGCGTGCGCGCCTTCCCCTTCGCCGACGAGATCCTGGATTTCGTCCAGTCGCACTCCAAAGTGTTCCTCATCGAGCAAAACCGCGACGCGCAGATGAAATCCCTGCTCGTCAACGAGGCGCACATCAACCCCGCCTCGCTGATCTCGATCCTGCACTACGATGGCACGCCGATCACGGCACGCTTCATCACGCAGGAAATCGCGCAGATCGTCGCCGCGCTCAACGTGCGCCCGATCAAGAAGGACAAGGCAGCATGACTTACCTGACAAAGCCGAAACTCCACCACCCGACCCTGAAGAAGAACAAGGTCGGCTACACGCGCCGCGACTACGAGGGCCGCGTCTCCACCCTGTGCGCCGGCTGCGGCCACGACTCCATCAGCGCCGC
>CAZTSJ010000142.1:0-4945 GCA_964616875.1 uncultured Bordetella sp.
CGCCGTCGCAGGGCGACCTCTTCCGGCACGGACGACAGCTCCTGCACAAGTGTCACGCCGTTCGCCACGTAAGGAAGCAGGAAGCTCTCGTAGGGGACGTCCTTGCTCGCCAGCCGATCCTCTGGCGGCAAGAGGGCGTTCCACGCCTCACCCACCAGATGGATGTGCATGTCGCACAGCGCGGGGATCAGATATCGGCCAGCCGCCTCCACGCGGAGCGCGCCCGCCGGGACCTTCACCACGGAGCTGGGACCGACCTGCACGATCCTGCCATCGACCACGACCACGGTGTGGTCGGGAAGCACGCGCGGCTTGTCCATCGGCACGACGCTCGCGTGGAGGAACGCGATGACGGGCGGCGCCGAGGGTGATCCCTGCGGCGCCGGCGTGGCGGCCCAGACCCGGGCGCTGCCGAGGAACGCCAGAGCGAGGACCCAGGACCGTCGGAGCATCGTCATCGTCGCCCTCTCGCGTCGAAACAGGTGGCCGACTCCATTCGCTCTGACGAGCGCGGCGGAGCAAAGGTTCCCGAGGTTCGCGCGCTCAGCCTCCCCTTGCATGCCGCTAATCCGTGTGTTATATACTGAACCATATGGTTCAGTATATCCGGACCGGCTTCGATGCCTCGTTCACCGCGCTCTCGGTCGCCACCCGACGCGGCGTTCTGGAGCAGCTCGGGTGTGCAGACGCTTCGATCACGGACCTTGCCGAGAAGTTCCACATGACCCTAACGGGCATGAAGAAGCACGTCGGCGTCTTGGAACAGGCGGGGCTCGTCACCACGGAGAAGGTCGGGCGCGTGCGGACCTGCAAGCTCGGCCTGCGCCGACTGAAGGAAGAGGCGGCATGGATCGAGAGGTACCGCCAGCTCTGGGACGCACGCTTCGACGAGCTGGACAAGGTTGTTGAGGAACTGAAACGGAAGGAGAAGGTCGATGGACGCAAGAAGAGAGAGTGAGCCTACCCCCATGAAGAACCGCACGACGGTGGAACGGAAGTCCGAGCGTGAGCTGGTCGTTACGCGAACCTTCAACGGCCCGGCGCGCATCGTGTTCGAGGCGTGGACCAAGCCCGAGCTGTTCAGGCAGTGGTGGGTGCCGAAGTCGATGGGAATGTCCCTGCTTTCCTGCGAAATGGATGTTCGTGTCGGGGGCAGGTACCGTTTGGAGTTCGCACACGGGGACTCACAGTCGGCGTTCTTCGGCACGTACAAGGAAGTAACACCGCACTCGCGCCTCGTCTGGACCAATGAGGAAAGTGACGAGGGTTCCGTCACGACGGTGACCTTCGCGGAAAAAGGCGGCAAGACGTTGCTGGTCATGCACGAGCTTTATCCCTCGAAGGGAGCTCTCGACGCCGCCGGCACCGGGGCGGCGGATGCGATAGGAGAGACGTTCGAGCAACTGGACGAGCTTCTCGTCACCCTGGGCGCGAGCGCGCGACGGTCATAGACGCTACTTCATTCCGGCGGTTCACCGAACCGTCTCCTTCTCTTTGGGTGCCGAAACGCGGCGGCGCTTGCTCTCGGCCTTGGGCTTGGGCAGGAGCCGGAACCGCGTTTGGCACCACGCGAAATCAACGCCGACATCCAGCAGAGCATCGGAACGTCCGCATGGGCAGGCGAATTCCATGACCGCGATGACACGGTAGGTCTCCCCGGCCACCAGGGGCACCGGCCTTCCAGTGGCATGATTCGGGGCGGCATTGACGCATAGCACCAGATCGCCGGGGCCGACGGCGTCGCTCATGACTTCCATCCATTGCCTAGTGGGGAAGATTAGACCTTAAGACGCCAGTGGCAAAGCGCGCGACCTTACTTTTTAGCCGACGTCGAACGAATGACCACCGGCCCTCGGCCGGTGCGCGCGAACGGCTTGGTGACAGAAGAAAGAAGTAGGGTCAGAGTGGTGGAGTGGACCCCAAAAGTGAGACACGGATAATGGGGACAGTTCTCGGGAGGAGAACTGATGAAGAAGGCCCGTGTTTTCAGCCGCGAGACGAAGCTTTCGGCTGTCAAGCGCATGTTGGATGGTGAAGACGTGACGGCGCTGGCGCGCGAGCTGAAGCTGCGCCGGACGATGCTCTACAAGTGGCGGGATCGCTATCGAAAGGGCGGCGCGCGAGCGCTGCGTCAGGAGAAAGGCAGACCGCTGAACTCCGAGTCGATCGCTGGGGAAGCGCCGACCAAAGCTGCGCTCGGCCTTGCGTCCGCAAAACGACGCATCGCCGAGTTGGAGCGCAAGATCGGTCAGCAGGAGCTCGAACTCGATTTTTTTCAGAGAGCCTTGCGGCAAGTCGAGGAACTGCGCCGTCCGACCGGCGCACGTGGCGCAAAGCCATCTACGTCATCATCCAAACGATGACGACGCCCTCGCCGCAAGGCCAAATCACGGTGAAGCAATTATGCGCGCGCGCCGGCGCCAGTCGCGCCGGATACTACCGGGCTTGGCGCGCTTCGGCGCCACGCCAGGAAGAGACCTGCATGCGGGACGCCATTCAACGCTTGGCGCTCAAGCACCGCCGCCTCCTCGGCTATCGCATGATCACGGCTCATTTGCGGCGAGAAGGCCTCATCGTCAACAAGAAGCGCGTCCTGCGCTTGATGCGACAGGACAATCTGCTTGCATTGAGAAAGCGCCCCTTCGTTCCGGTCACCACACAATCGCGACACAGCTGGCGCGTGGTGCCCAATCTGGCGCGATGGATGGAGCCGACCGGCGTCGATCAGCTTTGGGTAGCCGACATCACCTATGTGCGCATGCTCGAGGAGTTCGCCTATCTCGCCATCGTGCTCGACGCCTTTAGCCGTCGCGCCATCGGTTGGACGCTCGAGACGCACTTGCAGGCGAGTATCGCGATCGCGGCGCTGAGAATGGCGATCAACGCGCGGCGTCCTGCACCGGGCGGCCTGGTCCATCATTCCGATCGCGGCCTGCAATATGCCTGCAGCGACTACACCGACATTCTCAACGCTCACGGGGTCCTGATGAGCATGAGCCGCGTCGGCAATCCCTACGACAACGCCAAAGCCGAGAGCTTCATGAAGACGCTCAAACAGGAGGAGGTCGACGGCAGTGCGTATCGCGATGTTCATCACGCCAGAAGGCGGATCGGCTTCTTCATCGAAGAGGTCTACAACAGCCAAAGACTGCACTCGGCGCTCAACTATCGCCCGCCGATCGAGTTCGAAGCGCAGATGCGCCAGCGAATCCCTGGCCTCGCGCCCGTCGCTCGGCCGGGTTTTCTAGGCATTGGGAAATCTACCGCGATAAACAAAGAGAGCCGCAATGTGCCGCCATGACACGCAAGGCCGGCGCGCTCTCGCTCGTCGGCCTTCACGCACTCATCGCGGTGAGTTTCCACCGGCTATTCCTCGGCGGGTTGCTCCCCAGCAGAGCCCGCTTCCGCTTCGCCGGATCGCCGACTATACTTTTGGCATGAAGCTGCCGCAATTCCGCGTCAGCAAATCTGTCTCCGATTTCCGTGTCTCACCGACAGGGTGCAGTCCAGAGGATATAGATGAGACCGTGCTGCCGCGCAAGTACGGGATCAGCGAAGGCACCTATTACAATTGGAAGGCGAAGTTCGGCGGCATGGAGGTGTCCGACGCCAAACGTCTGCGCGCGCTCGAAGACGAGAACGCGAAGCTGAAGCGGCTTTTTCCATCCGAACCACGGCCAGAAAATCAGCACTGCAATTGCAAGAGTGCTCAGGAGGAGCCAAAACGCCGCGGATTGCCGGAACGTCTTATAATTACGTAGAGTCTCAATCGCCCACGCTTGGCGATCCGCTACTGGTGCACCAGAAGCAAAGTCCGTCGCGGTTATCTCGTTCGCAAGGTACCAAGTCAATTCAAGCCGGTTGAAGAAGTGTAGCGAGTCATAGAAGAGTCTCTGCAGTGGCCATAAATTGATAACAAGCAAAGCAGTCAGCAATGCAACAACAAAAGCCAGAGGAAAGGCTTGAGTGAAACAAATATTAAAGTCATCGCAGAGGAATTTCTTGATGTCGCGGTCATAGTCTCGTTCAGCAATCTCTATATAGGCGATGACCAATGGAACGTTTATCGCTGTAACAAAGGAATGTAAGGTAAGCGAGGGTGCGCCGGAACGAGGCGAGTGAAGGGGATCGCGGAAGTTCTAGATATTTGGAAGCCGCAGGTTGCTGCGTGGCAAGCACGGTCGCCGATGAATTCCGACTGGCCTCCTCCCCAGGGTATAAGTCAGGATCATCTTTGGTAGCAGCTTCGTGGGGAGACAGCGACGCCTGCCGCAGGGCATCCACCCGCTTTTGGTTCGACATCACAGTGGCTCCGCCTGAGAGTACCGAAGTAAGTCGGTCGTGAGCGATGCGCTCGCCGCCCATCAAACTCGATCCATTCGCCTTTTTGCCCGCACCTAGGGTCGCCCCTTGACCGAGAGCTGGGCGTCATTCGGCGGCGGACATCGTTTGACTAGCGTGACATGAGCCAGATCGCGATGTAAGAGCGCCTTCAGCGACGGATTACGAATTAATGTCGCCTGTAGCGGCGGCGACGCTGCAAGTTCGTGCCAGCGATGAATCATCG
The DNA here is from genome assembly GCA_964616875.1 of uncultured Bordetella sp. Taxonomy (GTDB): domain Bacteria; phylum Pseudomonadota; class Gammaproteobacteria; order Burkholderiales; family SG8-39; genus RBG-16-66-20. The sequence goes on from CAZTSJ010000142.1 coordinate 4,568, forward strand.
TGGGATCGATTCTCCTCAATAGAGTATTCGACGCTCTGGCTGCGAAAATCTGAGTCCTGCTACGCCTGAAGATTGTGTTACTCAGAGATTGAAGGAGTGGATTTCTGCGGGGTCGGAGTGGACTCTGCGCCGGAGCCGTCGCGCGTCGGCTGTTACGACGCGCGCATTTGTCGTGGATCGACACACCACCAAAATATAAGCTTGACTTCGTCGGCGATTTCGGCGATGTTCGGCGCTCGAAATCAACATTGTGGAGTGGTGCGCCCGGCCGCTGAAAGCGACCGGGATTTTTTCGTTCCTTCCGCTTCGGGGCGACGATTGCGGCGCCGTCCGCGGCCGGCCATGCGAGGCTTGTCGCGCCCGCCGCCAACGCGCGGC
>CAZTSJ010000143.1:0-1820 GCA_964616875.1 uncultured Bordetella sp.
CATCGATTCAGCCGGCGCATGGTTGATCCAGGTCACGTCCTTGCGCGGGTCAAGGCCCACCGAGGCAAGCATCGCCGCGACGAACGCCTGGCGGCTGCTCTTCTCCGGCGCGGCCACGGTCTTGCCCTTGAGCTCCAGCAGTGAACGGATCGAAGGTTGCGCGAACAACTCCCAGCAGCCGGTGTGGATGCCGCCGAGCACGACGATCGGCGCCCCGCGATCCAGGTTCATCATGTGCGCGGCGGTATCGTCCTGGATGATATCGACCTTGCCCTCGGCAAGCGCCTGCCCGGGTCCCTCGGCCAAAGACGTCTTCACGTATTCGACTTCGGTGAAGCCTTCGGCTTTCAGCAGCTCCTCGGCCACGTAGAGCGGCGCGAAGCAGGTGATCGGGGCGTCCTGCACCCGGATACGCGTCGTCTCCGGCGGCGGCTCGGCGGAATACGCATCGCGGCCGAAACCAAACATGCCTGCGACGCCCGCGAGCGCAATGTCCTTCACGAACCCGCGCCGGCTGATCATGCCTTCAGTTCCTTTCGGAGCTGGTTGAAATAACGCCAATCGGTGCCTTGGGCGATGAGTTTCTGGGGGCTCGTCTTGATCATCCCGCCCTCGTGCAGGCGAAGCGCGTAGAAGCGCACGCTGTCCTCGGGTACGAATTCGCGCCATCGCGTATAGGGGACTTCCCGCAGCGTCTGCAGCGCGTAATCCTGTTGCAGCGTGTATTTCCTCTCGATCAGGAAACGGGCGACACGCTCCGGCTCGCGGGCGCAGAGGTCTGCCGCCTTCAATAGCGCCCGCAGAGCACGCCTGGTCGCCACCGGGTGCTTGGTGGCAAAACCTCGGTTCGCCACTGCCATGCAACAAAAGTACTGGGACCACGGCCGATCGACAGCGGTATTGACGACCACGTGCCCGATCTTTTTCGCGCGCATCTCCTGCGGCTCCGGCGGGAAACCGAGGAAAGCGTCCACGCGGCCTTCCTTCAGGAGCCTGATTGCCTCCTCCACAGGGTGGACGACCCAATGGATATCCTTTCGCGGGTCTAGCCCCACGTGTACTGCCATGGCTGCGATGAAGGCGTGGCGATCATCGCGCAAAACCGATACCGCAACCTTTTTGCCTTTGAGATCCAGGATCGTGCGAATCCGCGCGTTGCCGAACAGCTCGTAGCAACCAGAATGCAATCCGCCGAACAGAACGATCCGTTCCCCCGCCTCGAGATTGAGGATCAGCGCAGGCACCGCGTCTGATCCGATGTCTGCCTTACCCGCGCCCAGCATCTGTCCGGGCCCAAGGTCGCCTTCCAGCGGGACATATTGCACGTCGCTGAACCCCTCGGCCTTCAGGAGTTCCTCGGCGATGTACAGCGGCGCCAGGCAAATGGACGATTCACGGACCAGCCTGATTCTGGTCGTCTCGGGCGGCGGCTCGGCGGCGAACAGTTCCCGCCCGTAGCCCAGTGCGCTCGCTGCTCCCGCGAGCGCCAGGTCCCGGGCGAACTTGCGCCGGCTGATCACGCCTTGAGTTCCTTTTTCAACTCGTTGAGGAAGCGCCAGTCGGTGCCCTTGGCGAGGATCGTCTTCGGGCTCGACTTGATCAATCCGGCTTCGTGCAGGCGCAGAGCGTAGAAGCGTACGGTATCTTCTGCGCTGATCTCGCGCCATCTGCCGTATGGTATGTCCTTGATTGCCTGCAATGTGTAGTCGTAATTCCTTGCCAAACCCTTTCCCATGATCGACTTGGCGACGCTCTCCGGAGTGGCAGCGCAGATTTCAGCCGACTTCAGGATGGCGCGCATCGCGCGCTTGGTCGCCACG
>CAZTSJ010000144.1:0-6522 GCA_964616875.1 uncultured Bordetella sp.
GCCGCCGCAACGGCAACGGCAGCCGCCGTCCATTTCGCAGATCTGATCATGGTTTCCTCCTCCTGTTTGTCGGGGCCGTCCGTGCCAGGCCGAGTGCCCGATCCGCGCCTCCCCGCGCGTCTGGAGGAATACTAATTCACCCGTTGGTGAACTCACAACTGAATTCTTGGCCGCAAAGCAAGGCATTGGTTCGAATCTACCGGTCTCGGCTTGCGTCGAGCTTTTGCTGCCGTGCAGCAACCCGCAATGTTTCACCCATGGCATCGATGCAGACGGCGTTGTCGCGGAGCACCGCGCGCTGCGCGCCGCTGTTGGAAGTTGACACGCGAGTTCCAGAAACACGGGCGCGCGTCGACAATGGAAAATTCCGTGCTCGTGCGGGTATTGTAGCTGACCCATGACAGGCACGGTCCAATTGATCGTCGCGGCATCGCTTTTCGCAAGCGCGCTGGGCGCAAGCGCGGCATGCGCGCCGGCACGCGGCGCGCAGCCGGACGCTGCCGGCATGCACGAGGCCGACGTGCTGTACCTGCCGACCCCGCAGCCGGTGGTCGACGCGATGCTGCGGCTGGCGGGGGTCTCGCGGACCGACGTCGTCTACGACCTTGGCTCCGGCGACGGCCGCATCCCCATCACCGCCGCACGGACTCACGGCGCGCGCGGCATCGGCATCGAACTCGATGGGCGCATGCTAGAGCGTGCGCGCTGCAATGCGCGCGAGGCGGGAATGGAGTCGTTGGTCGAATTTCGCCAGGAGGACCTGTTTCGCACCGACGTGCGCGCCGCAACTGTGGTGACCCTGTTTCTCTTCCCGGACATGATCGTGCGGCTCAAACCGAAGCTGCTCGCGGAGCTGCGGCCCGGGACGCGCATCGTCTCGCACCGCTTCGGCTTCGGCGACTGGCCGCCGCAGCGGACCATCGAGGTCGGAGGGCATCCGCTCCTGCTCTGGACGGTGCCTTAGACTATTCACCGCACGCACTCGCCGGCGCACAGGTCCAACGCTATGGTTTGAACTCCTGGTGATGCGCGTTCCACCATTTCGCGATATCGATGCGTTTGCAGAACCAGACGCCGCCCTTACCCAGCGCGTACTCTAAAAACTGCCTGAGCGCCGAGATGCGCGTCGCCTGGCCGATCAGCCGCGGGTGCAAACCCAGCGACATCATGCGCGGATGCGTAGCGCCTTCTTCCCAAAGCACGTCGAACCCGCGCTTCAACGTATCGAAGAAGTCGGACGGCGACGCATAGCCCGGCAACAAGCCGAACTTGCCGTCGTTGTAGGTGAAGGAATACGGAATCACGAGATGCCTGTTTCCCTTCACGTTCACGTAATAGGGAAGGTCGTCGTTATAGGCGTCGGAATCGTACATAAAACCGCCCTCCTCGACGACCAGCTCGCGCGTGTTCACCGACGGCCCGTAGCGGCAATACCAGCCCTCGGGCCGCTGGCCGCACGTCATCCGGATCGATTCGATCGCCATGCGCATGTGCTCGCGCTCCTGCTCGCGCGTCAGCCGCCACATCTCTTCCCAACGCCAGCCATGGCAGCACGGCTCGTGGTTCGCCTCCGTGATCCAGGCAGCGACCTCGCGGTTGCGCTCGAGCGCCACCGCGCAGGCATAGAACGTGACCGGCAGGCGCAGTTCGGTCAGCAGCCGCTCGAGCCGCCAAATGCCCGCGCGCGAGCCGTACTCGAACACCGATTCGACCGCGAGGTCGCGGTACTGCGGCTCCATCGCGTAGATGACTTCCTGCAGACCGTCGCTGCGTTTGTCGCCGGCGGGATGGGAGTACTCGGAGCCCTCCTCGTAATTGACGACGATGCTGAGCGCGACCCGCGCATTGCCCGGCCAACGCGCCCGCGGCGCCTGTCGCCCGTAACCCACGAAATCGCGCTGCGGGCCGGGAACGTCGATATCTTCCATCGGCTTGTAGGTCACTTTGCCATCCTCCCTTGTGAAGGTCCGGTTTCTGGCGCGGCCTCAGGCCGGCGTGGACGGCGAGCGTGTGGAAGCCGAACTGTCTGTCTTTGCGCACGTCGGGGCACTATTCTAGAACGACTGCGTTCAACTCGCGCCGGTGCCTTAGACTACGCGGACGATGCAGCCCGCAGCGCAATCCACTCCCATCCCGCCCCGCGAACCGCTGCCGCGGCGCTTTTGCGACCTCGACCGGCTGCTGCACGCCATGGCGGCGCGCAAACTCGACGGCATCGTCGCCACCACGCCGCAAAACGTCTTCTACCTGACCGGCTTCAACGCGATCGCGCACAAGTCCGACGAGCCGCGGCCCTATGCCGTCGTGCTCTCGCGCCACGCGCCCGAGCATCCGGTGATGGTGCTCGCCGACTACTACCTGGCGACATTCCTCGCGCAGCCGAGCTGGGTCGAGGATCTGCGCCCGTTCCGCGCCGTGATGATGCCACTTGATCTGCCGCCGGCGCGCAGCGACATCGAGCGCTTCATTCCCGGCGGCGCCGGGGGCGCCCCGCTTGCGGGTGCCCGCCGCAACTACGCCTTCGACATGACAAAAGCGCTGCGCGGCGCGCTGAAAGACCTCAAGCTCGAGCGCGGCCGCGTCGCTTTCGACGATCCGGGCTTCGGCATGCGCCTGGGAATCGACACGCTCGAGCTTGCCGATGGCTATGACGCGCTGATGTTCGCGCGCGCGGTCAAGACCGAGACGGAATTGCGGCTGCTCGAGCGCGCCACGCGGCTGAACGAGGCGGCGATCCGGCGCACGATCGCGGCCTGGCAGCCCGGCATGGGCTGGCGCGAGCTCGCGCAAGCCTACGCGCGCGCCGCGGTCGATCTGGGCGGCTTCGTGCGCGACCCGGGCGCGATGGTCTGGAGCCATCCGCGCGGCGCCGACGCGGCAATCACGCTGCAGGCCGGATTCGAGGACGGTGAAATCGAGCGCGGCAGCCATGTGATGTTCGACTGCCACGGCACGCTCGACCTGTACTGCTGGGATGGCGGCAAGACCTGGGTCGCCGGGGGCGAACCGGAAGGGACGGGCAAGCGCAACGCCAGCGCCACGGCGAGCGTCACCGAGGAGTTGCTCGCAGCGATGCGCCCCGGTGCGCGCATCAGCGGCCTGCAGTCTCTCGCACGCAAGGCCTACCGCAAGGCCGGAGTGCCCGATTCGGCCGGGGCGATCAGCTTCTTCCACGGCCTGGGACTCTCGCATATGGATCTCGAGCAGCGCAGCGCCGACGGCAAGGCGAACGGCGACTGGGCGCTGGAAAAAGGCATGGTGGTGCCGCTGCACCTGCTCGTGCCCGGCGGCGAGCGTGAGCGCTACTGGCTCGAGGAAGTCGCGGTGGTGACCGAAAGCGGCGGCCGACCGCTTTTCTCGTGGGGCTTCGGGCCACTCGTCGCTAGTTAGGCACTGCGCGCAGCGTAGGCGCCCGCGTCGAGCTGGCGCCGGTACCATCCCTTTTCTATCTCATGGAAGAGATCGGCGCCTCGCGGCTTCCAGCCGAGCATTTTGCGCGCCTTGTCCGCGCTGACGCGGCTGTTGCCGCCGAGCGAGAACCAGGTCGCCATCGGACCCCACTCCGCGATCGCCTCGTCGATGCTCCAGCCCGCCGGGACATGTTTCCCGCCCAGCAGGCGCGCGATGGATGCGACGATGGACTTCAGGCTCGCTTCGCCGTTCTCGATGAAAAAGAACGATCCGGCGCGCGCCCCTTCGAGCGCCAGCAGGTAGGCGCTGGCGACGTCTTCGATATGAACCGTGGACCAGATGTTCTCGCCAGCGCCGACATAGCGCGGCACGCCGCTCTTGACCGCCTGGCGGATCAGCGTCGGCACCTGGATGCTGTCGGGATTTGCGCCGCGTCCCTGGCCGTAGATGAGGCAGGGGCAGAGCACCACCGAGCGCACGTCCTGTGCGGCGGCCGCAAGCACCACACGCTGCACCGCGACGCGCTGGATTTTCTCTGGCAGCGGATCGAGGGGCGTGTCTTCGTGATAGACCTTCGGCGAGAACCTCCCCGCAGCCTTGTCGCCGACCACGCTCGTGCCGCTGGTGTGCAGAAACGCCTTGCCCGATCCCGCGAGCCCTTCCACGATGGCCGCGACCACGAATGGGTCTTCGGCGTTGGCGCAATTGATGACGGCATCGGCGCTGCGCGCCGCGTTCCTGACCAGGCTGTGGCTGCTCAAGTCGCCGTGCACGGGTTCGATGCCATGGGTCCGGAGCCTGGTCGCGCTGTCCTCCGTGCGTGCGAGTCCAACCACCGAGTGGCCGGCTTTGATCAACGAATCGGCCACGGTACCGCCGATGTACCCGGAAGCACCAGTCATGAAGATTTTCATGAAGTGAATTCTAGCTTCCGCCGGCCTCGCCCAGCGCGCGATTGACGCGCGGCAGGACTTGTTCGGCCATCAGCTGCATCGAGCGGCGCATCGCGCCCGGATCGGCCCAGTCGTGGCCGCAGTAGAGCAGCGTGCCGAAGGCGCCGATCCGCTCGCGAAAGGCCAGCAGCCGCTCCACCACTTCGTTGACCGTGCCGCTGATCAGCATCTGATCGGTGAGGTATTCGTCGGTGAGCGCCTCGTCGGGCAAGGCGGGATCGTGCTTGAAAAACGCATTGCCTCGCCCGGCTTGCGCTTTGCGCTGCAGATTGCGGAAGTAATGGGCGAAGGGATTGCCGGGGGCGCGCGTCATGCGGCGCAGCGTCGCATCGTCCTCGGCGACGAAAATGCTCTTCGCCACGCGCCAGTCCGCGGGCTTCGCCACGCGCCCGCCACGCGCGCAGCCCTCGGCGTACTTTGCCCAGTGGGTGGCAATCACCCAGGGATGGACGAAATTCGCCGAGATCGGCGTCCAGCCGCGCGCCGCGGCTGCGGCGATACCGTTCGAATCCGGCAGGATCGCCGTCACCACGATGGGCGGGTGGGGGCGCTGGAAGGGCCTGAGCATCGCGCCCTGCCCCAGGTCCGGGATCCAGGTGCGTTCGGTGGTGAGATTCCAGATCTTGCCTTGCAGGCGATAGGGCGGCTCCTGCGTCCAGAGCGCGATCATGTGCTCCATCGCTTCGACGAACATGGCGTTGCGGTCGGCGTCGAAGTTGCCCATCATCTCGGCGTCCGAGCGCAGGCCGCCCGGCCCGACGCCGAGAATGAAGCGGCCTTCGAGCAGCGTATCGACCATCGCGATCTCGGCCGCGGTCGCGGCCGGGTGCCGGTTGGCGAGGTTCACGGTGCCGCTACCCAGGCGAATCGTCTTCGTGTCGCGCGCGAGCGTGGCGATGAAAATCAGGCAGGAAGTGATGGTCTCGGCCAGATCGGTGACGTGCTCGCCGATGAAGGCCTCCTCGAAGCCGAGCCGCTCGGCAAACAGCACCGCCTCGCGGTCCTCGGCCAGCGTCTGGCGCCAGTCCCTGCCCACCGGGTGCAGCGGCATGGTGAAGTAGCCGAGCTTCATGTCTCAGGTGAGTAGATGACGTTGCTTGCAGATGCGCAGCACTTCGTCCGGATCGCGCCGCCACCAGTCGCGCTCGGAAAAAATCTCGACTTCATGGAAGCCCGTGTATCCGGCGGCTTCAACCCAGTTTCTTATCTTTTCCAATTCGATGATTCCGTCGCCCATCATGCCGCGGTCGTTGAGCAGGTCGCGCGTCGGCACCAGCCAGTCGCAGATGTGGTACGCGAGGATGCGTTTTTTTCCCGCCCGCTTGATCTGCTGCTCAAGCTTCGGATCCCACCAGACGTGATACACGTCGACGGCGACGCCCAGCGCGCATTGCGCGCTCCTGCCGTCGTCGCCCAGCGCATCGCAAATATCCAACGCCTGCTCCAGCGTATTGATGCACGCCCGTTCCGCAGCCTGCATTGGATGCAGCGGTTCGATGGCAAGCGGGACTTTTGCCTTTTTCGCTTCGGGAAGTATTCCTGATATTGCCTCTTTCACGCGTTCACGTGCGGAAACCAGATCCTTCGAACCTTCAGGTAACCCCCCGACAACCAGGACCAGGCACTGCGCGCCCAGTTCATGTGCCTCTTCGATGGCGCGAAGATTGTCTTCAAGAAAATTCGGCGCATTAAAAAACCCGCCCCGGCACAATCCCGTCACGGTGAGACCGTTGGACTTGATCGCCTTCGCTGCCGCCTTCAGCCCCATCTCGGCCAGCTTGTCGCGCCAGGGCGCGATGCCGCGAATGCCGTGACGCGCGCAGCCCTCGATCGCCTGCGCCAGCGTCCACTGTGTCTTCACTGTCGCGGTGTTGAGCGACAGCTTGGAGGGATCGGGCGCCACCCGCTGGTGATTCGTCTACAGCGTCCCGGGCGGGAACAGCCTGGGCAGGAACAGCGGCACGCTGGGCCAGATGATGATGATGGCCAGCACCAGCAGCATCGGTACCAGCATGATCATGGTGTCCTTCATCACGTCGATCATGCGGACCTTGGCCACGGCGCAGGAGATCATCAGGCACAGGCCGTAGGGCGGCGTCACCAGGCCGAAGGCGAGCGAGACGATGCCGACGATGGCGAAATGCACCGGGTCCAGGCC
>CAZTSJ010000145.1:0-2251 GCA_964616875.1 uncultured Bordetella sp.
GCCCCTGCACTGGGTCGCGTCCTCGAAAAAGGACCTGCTCGGTTTTCCCGGCCTGGTGACCAGGCAGATCGGAATTGCCCTGGGTGTGGTGCAGCGCGGCGGACGTCCGCCGTCGGCCAAGCCCTGGAAGGGGCTGGGGCCGGGAGTGCTGGAGATCGTCGAAGGCGACGCGGCAGGAACGTACCGGGCGGTGTACACGGTGCGCTTCGCGAAGGCGATCTACGTGCTGCACGCCTTCCAGAAGAAATCGCCCACCGGAATCCGGACCGCGCGCACGGATATCCGGCTGATCGAGGAACGGCTCAAGGCGGCGCGCAACGATTACGAGGAACGCCATGGCAAAGAAGCGGATTACCATCGAAGCGGGTAGCGGCAACGTCTTTGCGGACCTTGGCTTCGCGGATGCGAAGGAACTCAGCCTCAAGGTCGAGCTGGCGATGGAAGTGAACCGGCTCCTGCGCCAGCGCGGCCTCACGCAGGCCGGCAGCGCAAAGGCGCTCGGCATCCTGCAGCCGCACGTTTCCGACCTGGTGCGCTACCGGCTCGACCGCTTTTCAGTCGAGCGCCTGATGAACTTTCTCACCGGGCTCGGCCGCGATGTCGAGATCCGGACCCGCCCGCGACCGGCGCGCCGCGCCCGCTCGGCGGTTCGCGTGCTGCACTTGTCCTAGGAACAGGCTCGCGCCGGGCGGCGTAGCTGTCAACCGATGCCGTGGCTCATGCGCTTAGATGGCAGGCGCAGATGAGCACCCGGTCGCAAAACGAAACTAAATTCAGCCACTGGGAGGATCTGCCCGGCGATGAGGGGCATCGCAAGGCGTAGGATGGAGCCATGACGATTACCAGGCAGGCAGTTGCCGACAGGATCGCCGACTATCTGCATCACCGCATCACGCAGGCGCAGCTGGTCGATTGGGCGGAAACGGCCCTTATGGACGGCGAATTTGACGCCAAGGATGCGGCGACGCTGTCCGCGGTCGTCGCGCGCCTTGGCGTCGCCGACGTGCGTGCGTTCGGCCTTACATGGGCCGATTGCGAGGAACTTCTCGGCCGCCTCGGCTTTGCCGCCCGGGTCGAAATCGTTACTACCTGAGTTCAGCGGGAGCGCGCTGCCGGCAGGCTGCTCAGCCGCTGAGCGAACGCGGCCGCGAACTCAGACAGCTTGCAGGCTGCGCGCAGCGTGCTCGAGGACGGACTCCGCCTGGGCGCGGGTCACACCCGGGAACCAGGCCAGGAACTGGTCGAGCGTTGCGCCGCTCTCCAGATTCTCGAATAGCGCGCTCACCGGCACGCGCGAGCCGCGGAATATCCAGGCCCCGCTCAGCTTCTCGGGGTCGTGCTCCACGGCAAGGCAGGTCGTCCAGTCGAGCATGAGGAAATTCTACTCCCGGTCATCCGGCGCGCTGCTTGCCGCGTTCATGGGTTCATGGGAGGGGACAAGCCGGCAGAACGTATCGAACACCTGGAGCCGCTGATCCATTCGATCCGAGGGCAGCGGGTGATGTTGGATGCCGACCTTGCGCGGCTCTACGGCGTAAGCACCGGCCGATTCAATGAGGCGTTCGTGCGCAATCGGGGGCGGTTTCCGGGGGACTTTTCGTTCCAGCTCACCGCGGAGGAAACCGCGAACTTGAGATCGCAAATTGCGACCTCAAGTTCACAACATACTAATCTTAAAGAAAAAAGAGAGAACCGGTCACATTCCGTGACTGGTTCATCGCACGGTGGACGACGCTATCGCCCATGGGTGTTCACCGAACACGGGGCGCTGATGGCGGCCAACATCCTGCGGAGCGAGCAGGCCGTGCGCATGAGCGTGTACGTGATCCGGGCATTCGTGCGCTTGCGCGAGGTGGTTGCCGCCAATTCCGCCATCCTGAAGCGCCTCGCGGAGATCGACGGCACGTTGCTCCGGCACGACGCCGCATTGCGCGATATCTACCGCAAGCTGCTGCCGCTGCTGCAACCTCCGCCCGATCCGCCAAAGCGGCGAATCGGCTTTCAAACCAGCGACGAGTGAGTTAGTTTCACCCGCCCAGTATCTCCAAACACCGCCCGTCCGCATTCACCGTGTACTTCAAACTCACCCAAAGCTGCGCCGACGTGGCCTCGGCTTGGCCGTAGGCCCAGCGCGCTACCTGCAGCGCCGCGGGTTGATCGTCCAGGAATCCTGCCGGCCAGATCGCGGGGGTACCGCGACCACGGGATGAAGTGGTCGACGTGGGGATCCTGCCTCATCGCGCCGCCGCAG
>CAZTSJ010000146.1:0-2044 GCA_964616875.1 uncultured Bordetella sp.
GGGCTCGATTCTTGGCTCCATATTCGGGGCAATTTTCGTAACCCTGCTGCCGATCGTCATCCGCCTGGGCATGGAGAACTGGGGCAGCTTTCTCTTCGGCAGCACGGATATCAACAACCTGATCCCGAATCTGCGCCTGATCCTGTTCGGAGGGCTTATCATCCTGTTTCTGGTGCTCGACCGGGAAGGCCTCAACCGGCTGTGGCGCAACATCCGGAGTTATTTCCGGGTCTGGCCGTTCTCGTACTGAACCGGGGCGACAAAGGAGGAGGGATTGCCATGAGAAGCTTAAAAACACTGGGCGCGCTGGTTGGCGTCGCGTCGCTAGTTCTATCTGCCTCGGCGTTCGCGCAGAAGGATATCGTGATCGGCCTGCAATGCGATCGCACCGGGCCGACGCAGACGGTGGGCGTGTTTCTCTGCCCGGGATACCACGACTACATCGCGCTGGTGAATTCCAAGGGCGGCGTCGGCGGCGCAAAGATCAAGGCGCTCGAGATCGACCACGAGTACAAGGTACCCTCCTCGATAGAATCCTACGAGCGCCACAAGAAGGAGGGCGCGGTGCTGATCGGCATCTACGGCACGCCGCAGACCTTGGCGCTGACGCAACGGCTGACCGAAGACAAGATCGCCGGGACTTCGCCGGGCTTCGGCGCGGCGGCGGCGGCCAATGGCGACAGATATCCCTACATATTCCCGATCGCGGCAACTTACTGGTCGCAGGCGGCGGGCGCGGTGCAGTTCGCCAAGGACAAGCTCGGGGGCAGCCTGAAGGGCAAGAAGATCGCCTATCTCTTCTACGATAATCCCGCAGGCAAGGAACCGATGCCGGTTCTCGAAGCGCTGGCGAAGGAGGAAGGATTCGAGATGCGCACTTTTGCCGTGCCGCCGCCCGGCGTGGAGATGGGCGCGCAGGCGCTCGACATCGCCCAGCGCTTCAAACCCGACTTCGTCATCGCCCACCTGTTCGGGCGTTCTCCCTCGGTCTCGATCAAGGAACTGAAGCGCGTCGGCTACCCGCTGTCGAAGGTGGTCAGCTTTGTCTGGGGAGCGTCGGAAGCCGATATCATCGCCGCGGGAGGCTGGGCGGTGGCCGAGGGTTACTACGGCATTCAGTTCGCGGGCGTTGGCAGCAATTACCCGGTGCTCAAGGAAATCACCGAAATGTACAAGAAGCAGGGCAAGCCCGAGCCGAAGGAGATGGCGTCCACGGTGTTCTACAACCGCGGTGTGCTGATCGCCGCCGTGCACGTCGAGGCGATACGCAATGCCGTGAAGGCGAAAGGAAACACCAACATCACGCCCCAGGACGTGAAGCTCGGTTTCGAGCAGATCAAGGGCTTCACGCTGGGCGGACTGGTGCCGCCGCTGGAGATCAACAACGTCGACCACGAAGGCGGCGGCTGGGTGCAGATCTTCCAGGCCAAGGGCGGCAAGTGGGTGAAGGCGACGGAATGGTTCAAGGCCTATCCGACGCTGCTGAAGAGAATGCTCGCTACCGGGGTGTAACCTGCTCAAGCTCAATAACGTCGAGGTCGTCTATGACGGCGTGATCCTGGTGCTGAAGGGGGTCTCGATCGAGGTCCCCGACGGCCGGATCACGACGCTGCTGGGCGGCAACGGCGCGGGCAAGACCACCACGCTCAAGGCCATCTCGGGAATCCTGCGCGCCGAGCGCGGCGAGGTCTGCAAGGGCACCATCGAGTTCGACGGCGAGCGCATCGACGGCCTGCCGCCGCACGACATCGTCGAACGCGGCATCGTGCAGGTGTTCGAGGGCCGGCGCGTCTTCGAGCACCTCACGGTGGAGGAAAACCTGGTCGCCGGCGGCCATACGGTGGTCGACCTGCGCGGCGTGCGGCAGGGAATCGACCTCGTCTATACGTATTTTCCGGTGCTCAAGGAGCGCCGCGCGCAGCAGTCGGGGTACCTTTCGGGCGGCGAGCAGCAGATGCTGGCCATCGGCCGCGGCCTGATGTCGAAGCCCAAGCTGATGATGCTGGACGAACCCTCGCTTGGCCTGGCGCCGATGCTCACCGAG
>CAZTSJ010000147.1:0-4646 GCA_964616875.1 uncultured Bordetella sp.
ATGCAGATCGGCGGCGGCAGCACCGAGATCATGAAGGACCTGGCGGCACGCCAACTGGGATGGGAGTCGTGAGCGGGAAGAAAACCAAGGACATGCAGGCGATGATGCGGCAGGTGATGGAGCAGCACATCGCCTTCAACCGCCACCTCGGGCTGAAAGTGGAGTCCTTCGACGTCGCAGCGCCGAAGCTGCGCTTCGACATGCGGCCCGAGCTCGTCGGCAACCCGAGCCGCCAGATCCTGCACGGCGGCGTGATTTCCGCGACCCTGGACGTCGCCGGTGGTTTCGCCATCATGCTCTCCGTGCTGGCCGAGAGCGCGGCGACGCCGACCTCGTTTCCCAACATGGGCACCATCGACCTGCGGGTGGATTACCTGCGGCCCGGGCGCGGCAAATATTTCATCGCCACGGCGCGCATCGTGCGCAAAGGCAGCCGTATCGCAGTGACGCACATGGAACTGCACAACGACACGGGCGAACTGATCGCCACCGGCGGCGCCGCGTACGTCATCGGCTGAAAGAAAAACGGCGCCACGCGGGCGCCGTCTGGAAAGCTGCTCCGATCCCGTTTCTAGTCGGTGATGTAGTCCGTCACGCCGACCCACTTGCCGCTCTGGATCTGGCACAGCTTGGCGCGGCTCGAGCCCAGGTGCTTGGTGGGCGTGAAGCGCTGCTCGTCGGCGCCGAACATGTCGCGCGGCACCACCAGGCTGTCGAGCGCCTTGGCGAGCGTGTCGGGCGTGAGGTTGGGCCCAGCCTTGTCCACCGCAATGCCGAACAGCGTCACCAGCTGATAGCCGTACTGCGAGAGCACCGTCGGGTCCTCCTTGAACTTGTCCTTGTAGCGCTGGAACCAGGCGCGCACGTTCGAAGAGGCGTCGTCCGCGTAGGGGTAGTTGGTGAGGCAGCCGGAATAGAAACCGTTCATCGCCGGGCCGCCCAGCTTGTGGATGATGTCGAAGTAGGAAGCCGTGGTGCCGATGAACTCCGGGTTCCAGCCGAGCTTGCGCGCGGTGCCGATGGTGCCGATGGTCTCGCGGATGATGGTGCCCATCACCACCACGTCGCAGCCCGCGCCGCGCATCTTCTGCACCTGCGAGGAAAAATCGGTCGCGCCGCGCTTGAAGGTGGTGACCTCGCTGTACTTCATGCCGAGTTCCTTCAGCGCCGCCTCGCCACCATCCTTCACTTCGAGGCCGAAATCATCGTCCTGGTAGATCGCGCAGGCGCTCTTCAGGCCCTTCTCCGTCATGATGCGCTTCAGCGCGGCGCGCATCTGGAAGAAGTACGGCGCCGAGTTGGAGTATTTGAGCTTGTGCAGCGGCTCGTACATCTGGCGCGCGCCGGTGAGCGGGAACAGGTGCGCGACATTCTTCTCCAGGTACAGCGGCATCGCCGCCATCGCCGTGGGCGTGCCGATCGAGCCCAGCGCGGCGAAGATCTTGTCGCGCTGGATCATCTTCTGCGCCGCGAGCACCGCCTTCTTGGGGTCGTAGCCGTGGTCTTCCACCACCAGCTTGATCTTGCGGCCGTGGATCCCGCCCAGTTCGTTGAGCTCGTCGACGCGCATGCGCATGCCGTTCGCCGCCGGCTTCGAGAGCGCGACGATCGGTCCCGACAGGTCCTGCGCGGTGCCGATGACAATTTCGGTCTTGCTCACGCCCTGGGTCTGCGCGAGAGCAGAGTGGGTCTGCACAAGTGCAGAGCCGGCGAACAGCAGGGTGATCAAAGTCAGTTTGAATTTCATGTTTCCTCCTCGTTGTTGTCTATTACTCTATCACTCCGGCAGGCGGGCCCCGGCGGCCCCCGCCTGCACCCGCACCGGGTTGGTAAAACCGGCTTCCAGCGCCTTGGCTGGATGGCTGGCAGTAACCTGGCCCATGAACGGCGGGTAGATGGAATAGCCGAGCATTTCCTGCAGCCGCGGCGGCATCTGCCGCGCCACTTCGGGAGGCACGCCGAGCATGAAATTCTCCTGCTGCCGCGCCCAGGGCTGGCAGTACTGGTTTGAGAAGGCAAGGCGCGGAGCCGAAGAACGATTGGCGCCGCCGCGATGCACGAAGGTGCCGGAGAACATCACGCAGGCCCCGGCCGGCATGACCATGGTGACCGGTTTGGCAGCGGCAGCCCGGGCGCGCCAGTCCTCGCCCCACAAATGGCTGCCGGGAATGATCTCGGTGCCGCCGTTCTCGGCGGTAAAGGCATCCACCGCGGCAATGGTCGAGATCGAGATCATCGGCCGGGGGCGCGGCACGGTGTAGAAGGTATCGTCGTGGTGCAGGTCCTGCGGCTGCTCGCCGGGGCGGATGCAGATTGCCTGGCTCGCAGTCAGCAGGCAGTTGGGCAGCAGGAACCGGTCGCACAGCGCCAGCACGCGCGCATCAAGGACGATATTCCAGAACACGCGGCCGCGCGCCACCAGCGTGTAGATGCGCTCGGTGCTGTGCCCCTCGAAAGGATTGCGGCCGCTGTGCGTGCCGAGATAAAAACCCAGCACGCGCCGCACCTCGGCGAGCGCAGCAGCATCGAGAAAATCCTCGATGACGGTGTAGCCGTCGCGCTCGATCGCTCGCGCATGCGCACCGAGGTCGAAACTCATATCGTCAAGCAGCTTCCTTCACATACATCGACTCGATCAAGGCCTTGTACTTCTCATTCACGAGCTTGCGCTTCAACTTCATGGTCGGGGTCAGTTCTTCGTCCTCGGCGGTGAGCTTCTGCTCGATCAGGCGGAACTTCTTCACCTGCTCGACGCGGGCGAAACCCTGGTTGACGCGGTCGACCTCGGTCTGGATCAGCTCCTGTATCTCCGGCCGCCGGCACAGGCTGGCGAAGTTCGAGAAAGGTATCGCCGCATCCTGCGCGTAGCGCTCGACGTTTTCGTGGTCGATCATCACCAGCGCGACTAGGTAGGGGCGCTTGTCGCCGATCACCACCGCATCGGTGATGAAAGGCGAGAACTTGAGATGGTTCTCGAACTCCGACGGGGTGATGTTCTTGCCGCCCGCGGTGATGATGATGTCCTTCATGCGGTCGGTGATGTAGAAGTAGCCGTCCGCGTCGACGCGGCCGACATCGCCCGTATGCACCCAGCCGTCCTTGACCGTCTCGGCAGTTTTTTCCGGCTGGTTCAGGTAGCCCATGAACATGGTCGGGCCGCGCACCAGCAACTCGCCCTCCGGGGAGATCTTCACCTCGGCCGGTGGTATCGCCATGCCGATCGAACCCGGCCTGACTTTCCCCAGTGGATTGAAGGTCACTCCGCCTGCGGTCTCGGTCTGGCCCCAGGCCTCGACCATGTCCACGCCGAGCGCCATGTACCAGCGCAGCAGGTCCGGGGAAATCGGCGCGGCGCCGGTGACGAGGAACCGCGCGCGATGGATGCCGATCAGCTTACGGACGTTGTTCAGCACCAGTACGCGCGCCAGCCAGAACGCGCAGGCAAGGCCGGCGGGAATCGGTTGCTGCTTCTCGCGCAATTTCGCGCGCCGGTAGCCGATGCCGATGGCAAGCTTGTAGGCCAACTGCTGCAGCGCACCCGCCTGCTTGAGACCGATCAGGACGCCCGAGTAAAATTTTTCCCAGACCCGCGGCACCGCCACAAACACCGTCGGCTGAATCTCGCGCACGTTTTCAGGCACGGTGTCCGGGTTCTCGACAAAATTCACGATCGAGCCGGCGAAAATCGGTTGATACTCGCCGCCGATGCGCTCGACGATGTGGCACAGCGGCAGAAACGCCATGCGTTCATCCGATTCGCTCTGCGGCACCGCGTTCTGGTACGCGGCGCAGGTGCCGATGATGCTGCCGTGCGAAATCATCGCCCCTTTGGGCTTGCCCGTCGTGCCCGAGGTATAGATCAGGACCGCGAGGTCTTCGGGCTTGCGGATGCCGATGCGCCGCTCCCATTCGCCGGGATGCGCGGCGTCGTAGCCGCGCCCGAGCGCGCGCAGGGCGTCGAGGCTGAGGACCATCGGGTCGCTCAACGCATCCAGCCCTTCCATGTCGAACACGATGATCTTGCGCAGGCGCGGCAGGTGCGCACGCACTTCCAACGCTTTGTCGAGCTGTTCGTCGTCCTCGACGAAAAGAAAGGTCGATGCGGAGTCGGACATCAGATACTCGACCTGCGTCGCGGCATCGGTGGGGTAGATGCCGTTCACCACGCCCGCGGCCCCCAGTGCGGCGAGGTCCGCGCAGACCCATTCCTTGCGGGTATTGGACAGAATCGACAGCACTTCGCCGGGGGCATAACCGAACGACACGAGACCCATCCCGATCTCGCGCACGATGCCGCCCAGCTCATGCCAGGTGACCGCCTTCCAGATGCCGAATTCCTTCTGGCGGAAAATGGTCTTGCCGGCGCGCGCCGTCACCCCATGCCAGAAGATCCGGGTGATGGTATCCAGGTCAGGCGGGGTTTTCGCCGTCGCGTCTATCGCCATTGCTTCTTCTTCTTCCATCTGCGCTCGCCCCTCGCTCCCTGCGCCTTCATGCCGAGGTAGAACTCCTGCACGTCCTTGTTCTGCGCCAGGCGCTGGCAGGTATCTTCCATCACGATGCGGCCGACTTCAAGCACGTAGCCATGATCGCCCACCTCCAGCGCCATGTTGGCGTTCTGCTCGACCAGCAGGATGGTGGTGCCC
>CAZTSJ010000148.1:0-16683 GCA_964616875.1 uncultured Bordetella sp.
GGTAGGCGACGAACTCGGCCACCACGATGGCAAAGATGAAGAGGATCAGCGCCGGCGAGCGGCGCCGGCGCAGCACGCGGTAGCCCCAGACTTCGCTCGCCACCGCGGCCGCCACCGCCACCGCCAGGCCGAAAATAAAGCCCGCCCAATGCGGCCAACCCCACTTCAGCATCGCGGCGAACATGGCGTAGACGGCGAGGCCCATGATGCCGGCCTGCACGAAATTCCACACCTGCGCGACCTTGAGGGTCAGCGCGAAGGCGACCGCGAACAGGACGTAGTAGGTCGATGTCGCGACGCTGGTCCAGCCGATCTGCAGCAGGATCGGCAGGTCAAACATGGGGCGGCACCAGGGCGCCGCGACGGCCGTGCGGGACTGAGATGCGGACTTAGTCGGCCGTGGCGAGCGGCACGAACTGGCCGTTCTGCACCGTCAGCAGGTTCACCGGCTTCCTCACCGTGTGGTCCTCGTTGATCACCAGCGTGCCGGTCATCGGCAGCTGGAAGGTCTTCACCGCCAGCAGCGCCTTCCTCATGTTCTCGCCGGTCGCCGGCATTTTGTTCTTCTCGAGGTAGGCGTAGAGCGCCGCCACCAGGTAGGGCGCGTCGTACAGGTACTGCGTGTACGGCAGGCCGTTCGGGATGCGGTTCTCGGCCTTTTTCCAGCGCTCGATGTACGGGCCGACGTTCGGGTTCTGCTGCTCGTTCGGCGCGAGCGAAGTGACGATGAGGCCTTCGGCGCCCTTGCCCGCCTTCTCGATCATCTGCGGGTTGTAGCCGCCCGCGTAGGTCGAGACGCGCTGCGTCATGCCGAGCTGGCGCATCTGCGCGATCACCAGCGGCATGTCAGCCACCAGGCCGTGCAGGTGGATGAACTCCGGGTTGGAGGTGCGCACCTTGAGCAACATGCCGGTGAAGTCGGTCGCCTTCGGGTCGTAGGTCTCGTAGGCGACGACCTTGCCGCCGGCCTTCTCGAACACCGCGCGGTAGACCTTCGCCGCCTCGACGCCCGAATCGTTGTTCGCGTACACCACCGCGACCGTCTTGTGCTTCAGCGTCTTGAAGGTGTAGTTGGCCAGCGCGGTGACGTCCACATCCGCCAGCGGGAACGCCGTGTACACGTAGTCGCCCAGCTTGGAGATCTCCGGGGCGTTGGCGCCGATGGAGAGCTCGAGCACCTTCTCGCGGTTGGCGATCGGCGCCACGGCCTTCACCACCGCGCTCCAGGCGGTGACGAACACCGGCGTCTTGTCGACGTTGATCAGGCGGTTCACCGCGTTGATGCCGATAGTCGGGTCGCCCTGCGTGTCGAGCACGATCATCTCGAGCTTCTTGCCGTTCACCCCGCCCTTGGCGTTGATGTCGGCGACGGCCCATTCGGCGGCCATGATCTGGTCCTTGCCGTAGGACGACTGTGAGCCGGTGAGCGGCATGGCGAGGCCGAACTTCAGGGTCTGCTGCGCGCCGGCCGGGACGGCGAACGCGGCGGCGACGGCGGCGAGGGCGATGCCGCGGATCAAGCTGCGGCGGGAAAGGATTTGCGTCATGGTGTGGAATCCTCTGGGAAATTGATAGCTGACATTCAACTGGTGGAACCCATCGCTTGAGTCGCGATGCAGGGAATCGTAACATGAGCCAGCCACCCTCAGTCCCCCTATGTCCACCGAAAAATCCCCCGCCCGCGCCCAGGCTGCAGCCAACGTCCGCACCCTGATGCGCTGGGCCAGCGGGGCACGCGCCCTGCCCCTCCCCGAACCGGTGCGCCGCCGCGCCGCGACCATCCTTGCCGACGACATCGGCGCCATGGTGGCCGGTTCGCTGGAACCGCAGGTCGCCCGCGCGCGCGAGGGCTTCGCGCGCACCGCTTCGGGTAGCGCCGAGGCAACCGTGCTCGCGCGCGGTGCACCGCGCCTCGACCGGTATGCGGCGGCCAGCGCCAACGGCATGGCCATCACCTGGTGCGAACTCGACGAGGGCTTTCGCAACGCTTCCTGCCACGCCGGCGCCTACACCCTGCCCGCGCTGCTGGCCGAAAGCGAGGCGCGCGGCCTCGGCACCGACGACATGCTGCGCATCATCGCGGTGGCCTACGAGGTCACGACGCGCTTCGCGCTCGCCTTCCCGTTCCCGACTTTCACTGTCCACCCGCACGCCGCGTTCGCCACCATCGGCGCCGCGGCCGCGGCCTCCCTGGTGCGCGGCCATGATGCGAAAACGATGCAGGACGCGGTGACCGGCGCGGCGACCATGACGTTCGCAGGGCCGTTCGACACCGCGGTCGAAGGCTCGCTGGTGCGCAACGGCTGGACCGCCGCCGGCGCGTGGATCGGCATGCGCGCGGCGGCCTGGGCCGAAGGCGGCATCGCCGGCGGCATCGACACGCCCTACGACGTCTTCGTCGGCGGCTTCAGGACGTGCGTGATCCCGGAAGCGCTTTCGGAGGGCCTGGGCAGCGCCTGGTCGGTGGCCAACGGCTACCACAAGATTTTCGCCTGCTGCGCCTACGCGCACTCGGCGGTCGAAGCGACGCTCGACCTGCGCGCGCGCCTTGCGCAGCGCAGGCTTTCGGAGATCGCCGAGATCGTCGTCGAGACGGGCCCCGGCGGCATGGCGCTCACCACCGTGGAGCCGGAAACCGTGCTGGCGGCCAAGTTCTCCATCCCGCACGCGGTGGCGGCGACCACGCGGCTCGGCACCGCGGGCGCGAAAGCCTTCACTTTCGACACGCTGGGCGACAAGGACATCGCCGCGCTGCGCCGGCGCGTGCGGCTTGCGCCCTACGACGGCATCGGGGCCTGGCCGAAGGACCGGCCGGCGCGCGTGACCTGGAAATTCCAGGACGGCGGGGAAATGTCCGCCGTGTGCGAGAACGCGCGCGGCGGCGCCGACCAGCCCTTCGACGAGCCGACGCTGCTCTCCAAGCTCGCCGACAACGCGGGGGCGGTGTTTCCGGCGGCGCCGAAGCTGCTGGCCGGTATCATCGCCGGCGACGCAGCGTTGCTGAAGCGGCCGTGGCGCGATGTCGTGGCTGATCTGGTGCACGCCTGACACTCGCCCGCGCCCTCGTGCGCGCACTGCGTTCCGTCTCGGCGCAGCCCCTGCCGCCGCCGGTCGCGCAGGCGGCGAAGCTCCATTTCCTGGATGCTCTCGGCGTCGGCCTCGCCGCGGCCGGCTCGCCCGTGGGCGCGCCTTACCGCCTTTTGGCCAGAGACCTTTCCAGGCAAGGACCGGCAACCATTCTCGGCGAGTCTCTCGGCGCTGCGCCTGCCGACGCCGCGCTCGTCAACGGCGGGCTGATGCACAGCCTGGAATTCGACGACACCCACACCGGATCCATCATGCATGGCAGCTCGGTGCTCGCCGCGGCGGCGCTGGCGGCCGCCGAGGCCGGGGGCGCATCGGCCATGGAGATGCTCGGCGCCTACGCGCGCGGCTGGGAAGTGCTGGCGCGCCTGGGGTTGGCCGCGCCCGGCTGCTTCCACGCGCAGGGCTTCCAGGCCACCTCGGTCGCCGGGACGCTCGCGGCCGCGCTGGTGGCCGCAGAGATTGAAGGGCTCGACGAGAACCAGACGGTCGCCGCGCTCGGCATCGCGCTCAGCCAGTCTTCCGGGGTCATGGAGTTCCTCACCAACGGCGCCTCGGTGAAGTCTCTGCATTCGGGCTGGGCGGCGCATGGCGGCCTGCTCGCCGCGGCGCTCGCGCGCGCCGGCATGACCGGGCCGCAAACCTCGCTGGAAGGCCGCTGGGGCCTGTTCAGGCAGTTCGCCGGGAGCGAAGAAGCCGCCGCCGCATTTGCCGGCCACGTCGAAACCCTCGGCCGGCACTGGCACCTGCCGGATGCGGCGTTCAAGTTCTATCCCTGCTGCCACTACCTGCATCCTTTCATCGAGGCCGCGGGCATTCTCGCCGAGCGCGGGGTTCGCGCCGACGACGTCGCCTCGCTCGTCTGCCGCGTGCCCGCGGGCGCCGCGCCCGTGATCTGCGAGCCCTGGGCACGCGCGCTCGAGCCCGAAAGCGGCCATGCGGCGCGCTGGAGCCTGCCAATCGCGGTGGCGGCGCGCCTGGTCGAGGGCAAGGTGGACCTCGCGACCTTCGAGCACCCGGCCACGGCGCCGGTGCGCGCGCTGGCGCGCCGCATCCGCTGGGAGCCGCTCGAAGGCGCGCGCTTTCCCGAGCGCTTCGAGGCCGTGATCGTCTGCGAAACGCGGGCGGGCGCCACGCAAACGGTGCGCATCGACGACGTCGACGGCAACCACACGCGGCCGGCCACGGCAGCGCGCATCCTGGAGAAATTCCGCGCCAACGCGGCAAGAGTGCTGAAGCCGGATGCCGTTGTCATTCTTGAAAGTCTTCTTGAAAGAACGCCTGAAACTGATTCGCTCGAGTCCCTCAGCCGCGCGCTGCGGCGAGTATCATCGACCGCATGACGCATGACCTGCTGATCAAGAACCTCAAAGTCGTGAGGCCCCAGGGCAACGAGGTCCACGAATGCGATGTCGCTGTCCGGAACGGCAAGTTTTCCCGGGTTTCGGGGAATATTCCAGTGAAAAGTGCAAAAACAATCTACGACGGCAAGGGCCTGCTCGCCTTCCCGGGCGTCGTGGACGCGCACACGCACGCCGGCATCTACGCGCCGCTCGCCGAGGACGCGGTGACCGAAAGCCGCGCCGCGGCGCAGGGCGGCGTCACCTCGATGCTGAACTATTTCCGCACCGGGCAGTACTACCTGAACAAGGGCGGGCCCTACCGCAAGTTCTTCCCCGAGGTGCTGAAGATCTCGGCAGGCAAGTTCCACGTCGACTACGCCTACCACCTCGCGCCCATGGACGGCACGCACATCCGGGAAATTCCGCAGCTGGTGGCGAAGCACGGCGTTGCGTCGTTCAAGATCTTCATGTTCTACGGCTCGCACGGCCTGCACGGCCGCTCCAACGCGCAGCACGAATTCCTCATGATCAAGCCCGACGAGCGCTACGACTACGCGCACTTCGAGTTCGTCATGCGCGGCGTGCAGAAGGCGCGGGAAAAGTACCCGGCGCTCGCCTCGCAGATCAGCCTGTCGCTGCATTGCGAGACCGCCGAGATCATGACGGCCTACACGAAAATCGTCGAAGGCGCGGGCAGGCTGAAGGGCCTCGCCGCCTACAGCGCCTCGCGGCCGCAGCATTCGGAAGGCCTGGCGGTGTTCATCGCGGCCTACCTCGCCAACGAGACCGCCTTGCCGAACATCAATCTGCTGCACCTGTCCTCGCGCAAGGCGCTGGAAGCCGCGCTGCAGATGCAGGCGGTATTCCCGCATATCGATTTCCGGCGGGAAGTGACCATCGGGCATCTCGTTCTGGATACGAACTCGAAATCCGGCGTGCTTGCGAAAGTGAATCCCCCCATCCGTCCCCGCGAAGACGTCGAATACCTCTGGGAGCAGTTGCTCGCGGGCAACATCGACTGGGTAGCGAGCGACCACGCCTGCTGCCGGCATGAGACCAAGGTGGCGAAAAAGTACTTCGGCAACGTGTGGCTCGCCAAGTCGGGCTTCGGCGGCACCGAGTACCTGCTGCCGGCGCTCGTCTCCGAGGGTTCGAAGCGCGGCCTGTCCTACAACCACATGGCGCGGCTCACCAGCTGGAACCCGGCGCGGCGCTTCGGCCTGAATTCCAAGGGCGACATCGCCGAAGGGCTGGACGCCGACCTCGCGCTGGTGGACCCGCGCGCGAGCTGGACCATCCGCGCGAAGGATTCGGCATCAACCCAGGGCTACACGCCGTTCGAGGGGATTGAACTGGGCGCGAAAGTGAAGGCGACGTTCCTGCGCGGAAATCTCGTCTGCGAGAACGGCAACGTCGTCGGCAAACCGCGTGGAAAATACCTGAGCCGGCCTACGCCTTAGCGCGCCTTGGTGACGGGAACCTCGACGCCGTTCAAGCGCGCGATCTCGTAGTACCTGAGCGCCTCGCCGTAGTCGCGCGGCACGCCCGGCACGCCCTTTTGCAGCATGTCGCCGTAGCGTTTGGCGGCCTGCCCCGCGGCCTCGCCCCTGCCCTCGCGCGTCACCTGGCGCAGCAGGCGGGCCGCTTCGGCGGTCTTGCCGTCCCGCTCGAGCGAAATCGCCCGCTGCAGCATGCTCTCGATGGACACCGGCGCGGGGTCGGGTGCCGGCGCTGGGGTCGGAGCCGGCGCGGGCGTGACGACCGCCAGCTTGAGCGGTTCGGCCGGCTTCGCAGGCTCCACCACCCTGGCGGGTTCCGGCGTTTTCCGCGCCTCGATTTTCGCCGCGGGTTCCGTCTTGCGCCCGGACTCCGCCTGCAGCCTGGCGATTTCAGCGCGGCGCAGCTCGGCCGCTGCGGCCTGCTGCTTCGCCTCGGTCTCGCGCTGGCGCGTGAATTCGGCCTGCTTCGCCGCCTCCGCCTCGCGCTGCCTGGTCAGCGCGGCGAGTTCGCGCTGCTTGACCACATCGCCGGACTTGAGCGCCTCGGCCTCGCGTGCGCGCGCGAGTTCGAGTTCCTTCATCAACTCGACTTCGCGCCGACGGGAGAGCACCAGCTCGGATTCGCGCAGCTTGGACTCCTCGAGCAGCCTGGTGAGCTCGGCCACGCGCCCGGCCATCGGGTCGGGCGGCTTGAGCCCATACCAAGTGCCGCCGGCGACCGCCGCGATGACAAACGCGATGGCGAACGGGCGCAGGGAGGCCTTCTTCGGACCCTCGGCTTCTCGCTTGACCAGTTCGGCTTCGCGCTGCTGGAACGCCGCTTCGCGCTTGGCGAGGCTCGCTTCCATGGCGGCCTTTTCCTCGGCCAGCCGCGCCATCACCTCGGCCTCGCGGCGCGCGGCCTCCTCCACTTCGCGATTCTCCTGCTCCTGCCCGCCCGAGGCCTGGCCGCGCAACTTGGCGCTGCGCCGCTTGGCGAGCGCGGCGTAGATGCCTTCGGGAAACTGTTCGATATAGGAATCGAAGTCGGCCGGGTCGTTGCCGTCCTTGATCGAGCGCCAGAATTCGAGCTCGGTCGCCTTGGTGCGCGAGGCGGGCGCGGACGCAAGCGTGCCCAGCACCGTCGCGTCGCCGCCCTGAGCCGCTGGCGGCAGCGGCGACACGCCGAGGCTGCCGGGCTTGAGCTGGATCGTCTTTTCGACGTCCTCCGATTCCGCCTCGCCTTCGAAAGCGCGCTGCAGCGCGAAGCCGAACTGGCGCGCGCTCTGGTAGCGCGCAGCCAGGTTCTTGGCGAGCGCCTTGGCAACCACCGCGTCGAACAGCGCCGGCACCGCCGGGTTGAGCGTGGAGGGCGCCGCGGGAATGTCGCTGAGGATTTTCTTTGCGATCGCCCAGGTGCCCGTGCCGACGAATGGCTTCACGCCGCAAAGGAATTCGTACAGGATCACGCCGGCCGAAAAAATGTCGCTGCGCCGGTCGATGACGCCGCCCTGGATCTGCTCGGGCGACATGTAGGCGGGCGTGCCGACGATGGCGCCGGCCTGCGTGCGGTCCGACAGGGTGCGGTCCGGATCGGTGATGCGCGCCACGCCGAAGTCGGTGAGCTTGACGCGGCCCTGGGAGTCGATCATCACGTTGGCCGGCTTGATGTCGCGGTGCACGATGCCCGCCTCGTGCGCGAAGTGCAGCGCATCGCAAAGCTCGACCATGATGTGCACCGCTTCCTTCACCTCGAAGCGCTCCTTCGCGTCGAAGAAGTTCTTCAGCTCCTTGCCCTTGACGAGCTCCATGACGATGTACGCGACGTCGCCCTCCTCGGCGAAGTCGAACACCTGGACGATGTTGGGGTGGTTGAGGCGCGCCACCGCCTGCGCCTCGCGCGCGAAACGCGTCGAGTATTCCCTGGCGGAATCCGAGTCGAGCGCGCTCTTGAGGATGGTCTTGATCGCGACCTTGCGGTGCAGCCGGGCGTCCTTGCCCCCGTACACCACGCCCATCGCGCCCTCGCCGAGGACGCGCTCTATCTCGTAGCGTCCGATGCGCTTGAGGTCCGGGGTCTCGGCCATGGCTGCGGGATTATCGCAGGGAGTCAGGCCCTCTGCAGCGCCGCAACCACTGCATCGCCCATTTCGGCGGTGCCCACCTTTTTCGTTCCCGGTTGCAGGATGTCGGCGGTGCGGTATCCCGCAGCAAGCACGGCACGCACCGCGCGCTCGATCTTCGCCGCCTCGTTCTCACGGCTGAAGGAATAGCGCAGCAGCATTGCCGCCGAGAGGATGGCGGCGAGCGGATTGGCGATGTTTCTGCCTTCGATGTCCGGCGCCGAGCCGTGCACCGGCTCGTAGAGCCCTTTCTCACCAGACCCGGTCGAAGCTTCGCCGAGGGACGCCGAGGGCAGCATGCCGATGGAGCCCGTCAGCATCGCTGCCGCGTCGGACAGGATGTCGCCGAACATGTTGGGAGTCACCATGACGTCGAACTGCTTCGGCGCGCGCAGCAGCTGCATCGAAGCCGCATCGACGAACAGGTGCGTGAGCTCCACGTCCGGGTACTGCTTGCCGACCGCCGCCACCGTTTCGCGCCAGAGCTGCATGGTTTCGAGCACGTTGGCCTTGTCCACCGAGCACAGCTTCCTACGGCGCCGCCGCGCCGCTTTGAAGCCTGCATGGGCGATGCGCTCTATTTCGGGCTCGCTGTAGCGCATCGTGTTCACGCCGTGGCGCCGGCCGTCCGCGCCGATCGAAATACCGCGCGGCTCGCCGTAGTAGATGTCGCCGTTCAATTCGCGCAGGATCATCAGGTCGAGGCCCTCGACCAGTTCGGGCTTCAGCGACGAGGCGCCGATCAGTTCGGGGAACAGGAACGCGGGGCGGAAATTGGCGTAGAGCTTCAATTCGCGCCGCAGCGTGAGGAGCCCCAGGCCCGGACGCAGATGCCGCGGCCCGCTCTCGTCGCCCGGCCCGCCGACGGCGCCAAACAATATGGCGTCTGCCTTCTTCGCCATGTCGAAAGTCGCCGGCGGCAGCGGCACGCCCTCGGCCGCCACCGCGGCGGCACCGATGAGTGCTGCGCCGAATTCGGCCTGCTTGCCGACCACCGCCTTGAGGACCTTCACCGCCTGCGCGGTCACTTCCTTGCCGATGCCGTCGCCCGGCAGCACCAGGATTTTCATCCTTCACTCATTCTATTTTCGCCCCGGAAGCCTTGACGATGTCCGCATAGCGGGTGGTCTCGGATACGACGAACTTCGAGAAGTCATCGGGCGACCCGCCGCCGGGTTCGCCACCGAACGCGGCTAGGCGCTTGATCATCTCGGGCGTCTTCAGTATTGCGTTCACCTCGGCGTTGGGGCTCGATGAGCCCATCAGCAGCGTGTAGCCGTCGGCTTTCGCCTTGGCGGCGAATTCGGTGCCGATGTTGCCGCCGGCGCCGCCCCGGTTCTCGATCACGATGTTCTGGCCAAGGCGCTCCGACAGCGGCTGCGAAATGATGCGCGCCGAGGTGTCGACGCCGCCGCCCGGCGGCCAGGGCACGATCAGCTTGATCGGCTGGTTGGGATAGTTCTGCGCCTGCACCGTTGCGGCACAAACCAGCAGCGCCGCGGCCAACCAGTTTCTCGTTGCCATCGAATTTCGCCCTCCTGTCTGCCCGGTTCTATACGCCGGGCCACTGGTGTTATCGTCCAACATGGATCTCATTTCCGAACCAACCGCAGGTCGGTGACGAACTCCTGCGGCTTGCCGATCTCGATCCTGGCGAATGAAAGGTGCATCGGGTTGAGCAGGTAGTTGGTTTCAGTCGGGATGACCACGCTCGGAACTGCCAGCACCGGGCTCGATCTGCGCCTGGCCCAGTCGGTGCCGATCGCCTGTAGCTGTTCCCGCGCCCTTGGGTCGCGCCAATCGGCAGGTAGATCATCGGGCGTGATCCGCTCGATTTTGAGATTCCTTGGCAGCGTGGCGGGGATCATCACGTAGCGGGCGCGCAGCGGCTCGTCCTGCACCAGCATTTCCAGCATGGCCAGCGACTGGCTGCCAGCGGTGTACGCCATCGGTGTGCCCTTGCGGTTCCAGCGTCCACCGTACAGGCGGGCACCGTCGCCCGAGAACGCGGAATTTGCGAACCGAGCGGCGAGCAGCCGCCAGACAGTGAGCATCAGGCAAAGACGCCGTGCTCGATGCGGCCCAGGGTGTCCATGACGCTTTCCGCGCCGATATCGGTGTCCAGCAAGGAAAACGGGGTTGCGCCCGACAGAGCGGCATTCGACGACTTCAACCAGTCCAGGGCAATGTCGAGATCTTCAAACGTTTCCTTGGCTCTCCCGACCACGCGAGCGAGCCGCACCAGCTTGGCCGATTCCTCGCTATTGAGCGTGCCCTCTTTTTTGCGCCGCGCCAAAGTGCGCTCGGGAATGCCCAAGGCCACGGCGAGTTCGGAGTGTGTGACGCGTATGGACTTGGCCAGGGAATTCACCGCTGCGGAGGAAATGCCCTGACGAATGACCAAGACCCAATCCAGCGCGGAGCGGCGCTTGACTTGCAACACCTTCCGGCCGCCGAGCATGGCTTCGATCGACAAGGCGGGTTGTGAAACTGCGGTGGCTGTTCTCATGACCGAACTCCCTTATTTGCCATATGGCAGATATTATATGCAATTATGGCGTAAATAGCCAAACGCAATGCAGAACTCGCCGGCACGGCACTAAGTCCGCGACCCTTGGGGTAAGCGTGCACAATGGAGGCCTGAGGGGAGTGAATGAACAATCGCCGCAAATTGGTCATCGCACTTGGCACGGGCGCCATTACGGCCGCATGCATTCCGATTGTGACCAGGGCGCAGCAGGTCGGAAAGATCCCGAGAATCGGCGTTCTACTCCAGGGCAGCAGCCCGAACTTTTCGACAGGTTCGCCGCCGAATTGATGCGGCTAAACGTCGATGTCCTCGTGGCAGTTTCACCGCCCGCCGCGTTGGCCGCGAAGCGAGCCGTCACCCGCATCCCGGTCGTGTTTGGCCTCGTTCCCGATCCTGTCGGACTCAAACTGGCTTCGTCAACCCGAACAATCCAAGCAGCTACCTGGGTGTAGAGGCGATGCAGGCAGCCGCACAACAGCTGAAAATAACCGTTCGAACGGTTGAAGTGCGCAGCCCCGACGAGTGGGAGAGCGTATTCTCAACCATCACCCGGGAGCGGGCCAACGGTATAGTGATCGGACCTGACGGCATGTTGTTTAACCAGCGGGGGCGAATCGCCGCGTTAGCTTTGGAGCGCAAGCTGCCGACCATGTTCCTATATCGTGAGGCGCTCGAGGCCGGCGGCCTGATGTCGTACGGGCCCAACGTTCTCGCGATGTGCTATCGACTTGCGTACTACGTCGACAAGATCCTCAAAGGCGCGAAGCCAGGAGACCTTCCCGTGGAGCAACCCACAAAATTCGACCTGGCCATCAATCTGAAGACGGCCAAAGTGCTCGGCCTCGCTATCCCGCAATCGGTGTTGCTGCGCGCTGACCAGATGATCGAATGATGGGCAAAAACAGCACTAGAATCAGGCCGCCGCCCGGTCGGCACGGCGGCGATCGTGTTCCTGTAGGTGGCGCTTGCGCAGGCGAATCGACTTCGGCGTGATTTCCACCAGTTCGTCGTCGGCGATGAACTCCACCGCGTATTCCAGCGTCAGGCCGATCGGCGTCACGAGGTCGATCGCCTCGTCCTTGCCCGAGGCGCGGATGTTGGTGAGCTGTTTGGTGCGGATCGGGTTCACGGTGAGGTCGTTGTCGCGGCTGTGGATGCCGACGATCATGCCTTCATAGACGGGCTCGCCGGGACTCACGAACATGCGACCACGCTCCTGCAGCTTCCAGATCGCGTAGGCGACCGCGACGCCGTCGTCCTGCGACACCAGAACGCCGTTGCGGCGTTCCGCCATCTCGGTGTTGCTGACCGGCGCGTATTCGTCGAACACGTGGCTCATCACACCGGTGCCGCGAGTCAAGGTCATGAATTCGCCCTGGAAACCGATCAGGCCGCGGGCGGGAATGCGGTAGTCCAGGCGCACGCGCCCCTTGCCGTCAGGCAGCATGTCGAGCAGGTCGCCGCGCCGACGGCCCAGTTCTTCCATCACCGCGCCTTGATTTTTATCTTCAATATCAACAGACAAGACTTCAAAAGGTTCACAACGTTCGCCGTTGATTTCCTTGTAGATCACGCGCGGCCGCGAGACCGCGATCTCGTAGCCCTCGCGGCGCATGTTTTCCAGCAGAATCGTCAGGTGCAGCTCGCCACGGCCGTGCACGATGAAGGTGTCGGTGTCGGCGGGATACTCGACCCGCATCGCGACGTTGCTCTTGGTTTCGCGCTCGAGCCGCTCGCGGATCTGGCGGCTCGTCACGTACTTTCCTTCCCTCCCCGCCAGCGGCGAGGCGTTGACGAGGAAGTTCATCGTCAGCGTCGGCTCGTCCACCTTGAGCAGCGGCAGCGGATCCGGATGCTCGAGGTCGCACAGCGTCGCGCCGATGCCGATTTCGTCGATGCCGTTGATGAGGACGATGTCGCCCGCCTCGGCCACGTCCACCTGGACGCGCTCGAGGCCTTCGAACATCAGGACCTCCTTCACCTTGGCCTTGAAGGACCTGTCGCCTTCCAGCACCAGCACTTCCTGCGCCGGCTTCAGGCGACCGCGGCGGATGCGGCCGATGCCGATTTTGCCGACGTAGCTCGAGTAGTCCAGCGAGCAGATCTGCAACTGCAGCGGCTCGTCGGGATTCTCGTCTCGCATCGGCACGTGCTTGAGAATTGCCTCGAAGAGCGCGTTGAGATCCTTTGACTCCTCTTCAAGTTCGTTTTTCGCCCAACCCAGCAGGGCCGAGGCATAGACAACGGGGAAATCCAGCTGTTCCTCGGTGGCGCCGAGCTTGTCGAAGAGGTCGAAGGTCTGGTTCACTACCCATTCGGCACGCGCGCCGGGGCGGTCGATCTTGTTTACGACGACGATGGGTTTCAGGCCCAGCGCCAGCGCCTTGCGCGTGACGAAGCGTGTCTGCGGCATCGGGCCCTCGACCGCGTCCACCAGCAGCAGCACCCCGTCCACCATCGACAGCACCCGCTCCACCTCGCCGCCGAAGTCGGCGTGCCCCGGCGTATCGACGATATTGATGTGCGTGCCGTGATAGCGAACCGCGCAGTTCTTGGCGAGAATCGTGATGCCGCGCTCGCGCTCGAGGTCGTTCGAATCCATCACCCGCTCCTGTACGTGCTCGTGGGCGGCGAAGGTCCCGGATTGCTGCAGCAGCTTGTCCACCAGGGTCGTCTTGCCGTGGTCAACGTGGGCGATAATGGCTAAATTGCGGATCGAACGCACAGCGCGAGGCATGGCCTTGATTTATTTGCAAAAAAGAGCCGGGATTGTACGCGAGTTATGCGATTAAAGACACTTCTCGGTGACTACCCGGTAAGCCGCGCCCTGAAGGAAGGCCGCGTGCGCAGTGCGTCGCTCGAATTCGACTTCGCCGACGTCAAGGTGCCGCACACCGCGTTCAAGCGCGTGGTGCGTGACCTGGAGTTCGACGTCGCGGAACTGTCGATCGTCACCTACCTGCTGGCGCACGCGCATGGCAAGCCGCTGCGCCTGCTGCCCGCGGTGATGTTTGGAAGGTTCCAGCATCCCTATCTGGTATCTGTTCGTGATTTAAGTCCGAAGAGCCTCGAGGGAAAACGCGTCGCCATCCGTTCCAGCTCGGTGACCACGGTGGCGTGGATCCGCGGCATCCTCGCCGACGACCATGGCGTGGACCTCGAGCGCGTGAAGTGGGTCACCTTCGAGGACGCGCACGTCGCCGAGTACCGCGATCCGCCGGGCACCGAGCGCGCCGCCGAGGGCAAGACGCCGCTCTCCATGCTGCTCGCGGGCGAAGTGGATGCCGCGGTGCTCGCCGACCCGCTGCCGAAGGACGAGCGCCTGAAAAGCGTGATTCCCGACCCCGCCGCCGCGGCCGCCGACTGGCAGCGACGCAACGGAGCGATTCAGATCAATCACATGGTTGTCGTCAGGCAGACGCTGCAGCCAGAAGTAATTCGAGAGGTTTTTGATCTGCTTTCTCAGAGTAAATGGCTTTCGAAAGAAAAAGAAGAAAAAAAAGCATTTGATACCAGCCCATTCGGCCTCGAAGCCAACCGCCGCAATCTCGAGGTCGCCATCGACTACGTCCACCGCCAGAAACTGATCCCCCGGCGCTACAGCGTGGATGAACTGTTCGACGGCGTGACGCGGGGGCTGGCGTGAACAACCCGGTCTTCCGCAACGCGCTGCCGATGCAGACGATGCTGCAGGAATACCGCATCGAGCAGGTGCTGGGCGCCGGCGGTTTCGGCATCACCTACCGCGCGCACGACACCAATCTCGACAAGGATGTCGCCATCAAGGAGTACCTGCCCGGCGAACTGGCGATGCGCACGCCCGAGGGCAAGGTAGTGGCGCAGGCGACCTCGCACGAGGCGGGCTACCAATGGGGCCTGGAGCGCTTCCTGCAGGAGGCGCGCACGCTGGCAAAGTTCAGCCATCCGCACATCGTGCGCGTGCTGCGCTATTTCGAGGCCAACGCCACCGCCTACATGGTGATGGACTACGAGAAAGGCGATCCGCTCAAGACCGTGCTGCAGCTCGATCCGCAGCCGCCCGAAGCGAGGTTGAAGTCCCTGGTCGCGCCGCTGCTGGAGGGTCTCGCCGCGGTGCACGCCATGGGCTTCCTGCACCGGGACATCAAGCCGGACAACATCTTCATTCGCGCCGACGGCAGCCCGGTGCTGATCGACTTCGGCGCGGCGCGCCAGGCGCTGGGCGGCGAGACGCGCAACCTCACCGCGATCCTCACCCCGGGCTTCGCGCCGCTCGAGCAGTACTCGGGCGACGGCAAACAGGGGCCGTGGACCGACCTCTACGCCATGGGCGGCGTGCTGTACCGCGCCGTGGCGGACAAGAACCCGCCCGATGCGGTGACGCGCATCCGTGGCGATTCCCTTCCCGCGGGCCTCGCTTCAGTACGCGGGAAATACAGCGAATCCTTCCTGCGCGCCATCGAATGGGCGCTGACCCTGGACGAAAAAAAGCGCCCGCAAAGCGTGGCCGAATGGAAGACGGGATTGCTAGGCGGGAAACCCAATCTCCCGGTTCCTGATGAAAAGACTCTCGTCGTAAAACCCGACAAACCTGTTCGCCGACGCCGCTGGCCCTACATCGTTGGCGTGGTGATCCTCGCTCTGCTAGCTGCGGACGTATGGCGGAAGAACCGCGCCAACCGCCAGGAGCTGGCCAGAATGGAAGCTGCCAGAGTCGAGGCGGCGAAGGCCGAAGCGGAACGGCCCAAGCCCAAGCCGGTTCCGGTCCAGCGCGCGACACCGGCGCCGGTAGCTGCGCCCGCCGAGCAAGCGGCCATGCCGCAAAAGTCCCAGGGGTTCCGCGAGGAGACCATGGCGGAGTTCAAGTCGGCCGACGCGGACCGCGACGGCTACCTCTCCGCCGACGAGGCGCGCGCCAAGTTCCCGATGCTGGCGAAGAATTTCCAGCGCGTCGACGGCGACGGCGATGGCCGAATTTCTCCGCGGGAGTTTTTCCAGGCCAAGCGCGCCCTGCTGGAACGCAAGTTCGGCAAACAGAACAACTAATCTAGGCGGCGGCGAGCGTATAGCTCTGCACCGGGTGCTGGAAGCCCTTGAGCTGCAGCGCCTCGCCCGGGCTGAGGAGCCGGCGCTGGTCGCCGGTGCCGAGCAGTTCCATGGTGCGCGCATCGACCAGCACCTCGCCGTGCTCGGCCTCAGAGCACAGGCGCGAGGAGAGGTTCACCGCCGGGCCGACCGCGGTGTATTCAAGGCGCGAAGCCGCGCCGATCACGCCGACGGTGACGAAGCCGCTGGCGACGCCCACGCCCACGCCGAGGCGCAGCTCGGCATCCGACCAGCGCGCGGTGATTTCCATGCCTTTTTCGCGGATGCGCAAGGCGAGCCGGATCGCGCGCTGCGCGTGGTCCGCATACGCGATCGGCGCGCCGACCAGGATCAGCACGCCGTCGCCGGCCTGGTCCTTGATGGTGCCGCCGCATTCGGTGGCCGCGGCGCCGACGGCGTCGTAGTACTCGCGCAGAATCGCGATGACTTTCTTCGACGACGTCGCCGCGGTGAAGGCGGTGAAGCCGCGCAGGTCGCAGCACACCACCGAGAGTTCCAGCGTCTGCTCGTCAGTGGCGCTTTTGAGGCCGCGCCGGCCGACCAGCTCGGCCACCTGCGGCGACAGGAACTTGGACAAGAAATGCGCGCGCTGGCCCTGGATCACGTGGTATTGCACGCCACCGACGAGCAGGATCAGCAGTCCAAAGGCCGTGGTCACCGGCGCAATGTTGTTCGGCAATACCAGGCCCGAGGCCATGAACGGACAAGCAATGGCAAAAGCGACCAGGCGAGTTGCCTCGGCGCGGTCAGGACGGCGCCTGAGCATGAGCAATCCGGAGAACATCGCCAACACAAGCGAGATCGTCAGCGGCAGCGCAAACAGCAGGAACTCGGGCGAGCCCCGCTCGAACGCCTCGCTGAATCCGGCATTGAGGAATTTCTCGACGCGGATGCGCGGAAAGGCGATCGCCATGGCTGCGTAGAACACGGTCAGGCCCTGTGCGATGCGCAGCATCGCGTCGGCACTGCGGGTCTTCAGCCCCGCCGCAGGCACCGTGCGCCGCACCCGCAGGATCCACTCGCAGGCGAAAAAGAACGCC
>CAZTSJ010000149.1:0-3018 GCA_964616875.1 uncultured Bordetella sp.
CCGCTCGTGCCGCGCTCGCTCGCCGCGCTGCGCGCGTCCTGGCGGCCGCTGCCCGCCACCCAGGTCAACGGCGCGCTGCGCTTCGTCGGGCGACAGCGCTTCGACAACGACCAGGCGAATCAGTTTGCGCGCCTGATGCCATCGTATGCCCTGGCGGACCTGAACTTTTCCTACGCGCAGGGCGCATGGCGCTTCGCCGCGGGCGTGAGAAATCTGTTCGACAAGAAATACATCAGCTACGGCATCATCAACAACTTCAACTGCGCGACGCCCTCCTGCGGCTACCCGGAACCCGGCATGACGGTGTTCGCCAGTGCCGAGGTCCGCCTGCAGTAGGAGTAGCGGAAGCAGTAGCGCGGCGCGTCGCCCGCGGCATGGCCGCAGCGGGGATGGTATCTTCCCCGCATGCTGAAGGACGCCGTTTCGCTCAGGGAAATCGCGCGGGCATTGGTGGTTGTACTGCGCCATCACGGCGATGTGCTGCTCGCCTCGCCCGTGCTGACGGTGCTCCAGGCGCACGCGCAGAGGATCGAGGTCGACGCGCTGGTTTACGACGATACCGCGCCGATGCTCGAAGGCCATCCTGCGCTTGCCCAATTGCATGTCGTGGGGCGGAACTGGAAGCAGGAAGCCGCCCTCTCGCGACTTTCACTGGAAAGGCAGCTCTTCGCCGCGCTGCGCGCGCGCCGCTACGATCTTCTGGTGCATCTTACCGAGCAGCCACGCGGCGCCTGGCTCGCGCGCTCGCTTGGCGCGCGCGCGAGCGTTGCGCCGGTCGTGCCGGGCCGCGGCGCTTTCTGGGCGCGCAGCTTCACGCACCTCTATCCGCTCGCGCCCAACGGGCGCCGGCACAAGGTCGAAGCGTATCTCGACGCGCTGCGCCGCATCGGCGTGCAGCCCACAATGGAAGAACGGCGCCTGCAGTTCGTTCCGGGTGCCGAGGCCGAGGCGCGTATCGCAGCGCTGCTTGCGGCCGAGGGAATCGTCGAGCGCGGCTACATCCATATCCATCCGGCCTCGCGCTGGAGCTTCAAGTGCTGGACGCCCGAACGGAACGCCGAGTTGATCGACCGTCTTTCTGAGGGGCATCGGATCGTGGTGACCGCAGCGCCGGAGCCGGATGAAATGTCCTTGATAGGGAAAATTCTTTCGAAAGCAAAATCAGAACCTGTAAATCTGGCGGGCAAGCTCTCGATCAAGGAACTGGGCGCGCTCACCGGCCGCGCGCGCCTGTTCGTCGGCGTCGATTCGATGCCGATGCATCTTGCCGCGGCGATGGGAACGCCGGTGGTGGCGCTGTTCGGTCCCAGCGGCGAAGACGAGTGGCGCCCGTGGCGCGTGAAGCATCGCGTCGTCACGAGCAACCACCCCTGCCGTCCCTGCGGCAACGACGGTTGCGGCGGCAGCAAAGTGAGCGAATGCCTGACCACGCTCGAGGTGGACCAGGTGCATGCTGCAGCAGAAGAGCTGCTCGCTGCCCAGCGGCCGCCTGCCGGGGGCCGCTGAACCGGTGCGCGTTGCCATTGTCCGGCAGCGCTACAACCCCTATGGCGGAGCCGAACGCTTCATCGAGCGAGCACTGCCGGCACTCGAGCGCGCCGGAGTGGAATTGACCCTCATTGCACGACGCGCCGAGGGCTGGGGCGCGCGGCGCTTTCTGGGCGTGGATCCGTTTTACCTGGGCAACGCCTGGCGCGATGCATCGTTTGCGCGCGCGGCGCGCGCGGCCTGGGAAGCAGGCAAATTCGATCTCGTGCAGTCGCACGAGCGCATCGCCGGCTGCGATCTGTACCGCGCGGGCGACGGCGTGCACGCCGAGTGGCTCGACATCCGGCGCGCGGCAGGTGGAACCGCGGAGCGCCTTGGCATCGCCCTCAATCCCCACCACCACTACGTCTGCGCCGCCGAGCGGCGCATGTTCGAGCATCCGCGCTTGCGCGCCGTGATCTGCAACTCGAACATGGTGCGCGAGGAAATCGGGCGGCGCTTCGGGCTTGCGCCGCAGAAGCTGCACGTGATTTACAACGGCGTCGATCTGGAACATTTTCATCCGCGCCATCGCATGGCGCTGCGCGCGCAGGCGCGCGCCGACCTGGGCGTCGCCGCCGGCGAGACCTTGTTCGTCTTCGTCGGCTCCGGGTTTGCACGCAAGGGGCTGGATGCGGCGATCGGCGCGCTTGCCGGCTGCGGCAAGGCTCCGTACCGGCTCGTGGTGGCCGGATCCGACCGGCACGCGGCGCGTTTCGGGGCGTTGGCCGCCGCCAGCGGCCTGGGCGAGCGCGTGCGGCTGCTTGGCGGCAGGGATGACGTGCGGCCGCTCTACGCGGCGGCGGATTGCTTTATGCTGCCGACTCGCTACGACCCGTTTCCCAATGCCGTGCTGGAGGCGCTGGCGATGGGAGTTCCCGCGATTGTCGGCCGGCGAAGCGGCGCGGCCGAGATCGTGCGGCACGGGGAAAACGGCTGGCTCTGCGAGCCGGAAGACGTTGCCGCGCTTGCGCTCTTGATGCGTGAAGCGGCGCGAAAAATAGACCCTGGCATGCGCGATGTTGCGCGGGCAAGCGCAGAAAGCTATGGAATCGACGACATGGCACGCAAGCTGACTCAACTCTACGCAACTCTCGCATGAGCGCCACACGAGACAGGGCGCTGTACTTCAGGCTGTTGTCGTACGTGCGCCCCTACGCCAAGGCGTTCGGCCTCGCCCTGCTGGGCATGGTTGCGGCGGCCGCGACCGAACCCCTGTTTCCGGCCTTGATGAAACCGCTGCTGGACGGCGGCTTTGGCGCCAGCAAGCAGCCGCTCTATCCGCCCCTTGTGTTCGCGGTCGCGCTGATTGGCATATTCCTGGTGCGGGGGATTCTGACCTTCAGCTCGGCGTATTTCCTCGCCTGGGTGTCGAACCGCGTGGTGCTCGACCTGCGCGCGGCGATGTTCGCGCGCCTGGTGCGCCTGCCGGCGAAGTTCTTCGACGACCACAGTTCCGGCACGGTGCTCTCCAAGATCGCCTACGACGTG
>CAZTSJ010000150.1:0-4225 GCA_964616875.1 uncultured Bordetella sp.
TCATGTCACGATCCCCGCGCGGGATCGCCTGCGCGAAGTCTGCCAGGTAATGACGGAACAACCACGCACCCTCGACCGGCAGCGCCTGCTCGATGGACCGCTCACACGGCTCACTCGCGATGAAATGTCCGCGGTGGAGAAGAGTTTCAGAATGGTTGCCGGACTTCCCTGACTCAGGACGGAAGATGCCTCGCGACCCTGATCCGTGTTTCGCGCATATCGTCGCCGCGCAGCTCGCGCAGGGCGTAGCCGGCGAAATCGTCGGCCACTTCCTTGCGCCAGTAAAGGTCCATGTCGGTGTTGTCCATGGGCTTGGCGCGGTTGGCGATGATGGCCGAGGCTTCGGCGATGGTTTCATCCGTCAGCTGCTTGCCTTTCAGGTATTCACCGGCTTTCTCGACCAAGAAAGGCCGTGAAGCGGCGGCACCCAGTGCGACGCGGGCATTTTCAATGAAGTTGTCGGAAGAAAACTGCAAAGCAACAGCAACACCCAGTATCGGGAAGTCGAAGGCGCCGCGTCGGCGCAGCTTCCAATAAGTGCTTTTGACATTCTTTTGCGGAATTTTTATTTCCGTCAGAATTTCATCCGGTCGGCGCGAGAGGTAATCAATACCGTCGTTCTTGTAGAGGGTTTCCACCGGAATTTCCCTGGTTTCAGAAGGACCCGAGAGCACAACGCTCGCGTTCAATGCAATCAGCGCCGGCGCGGTATCGGTCGACGAGACCGCGACGCAGCGCTTGCTCGCGGTGGCCACCCAGCAGACGTCGCCGTCCTTCTTCAGGCAGAAGTCGATCGCCTTGCGCCACTCGTAGTTCTGGTTGTAGTAGTTGCAGCGCGTATCCAGGCACAGGTTGCCGCCCAGCGTGCCCATGTTGCGCAGATGGACCGTGGCGACCTGCGAGGCGGCCTGGCGAAGCGCGGTCGGGATGCTTTCTATTTTCAACAGCTCCGACAGGGTCAACCCGGAACCCAGGCTGCCATTCGCTTTTTTCAGCGCATCGATGCCCTTCAGGGACACCAGCACCTTCGGCGTCTGGTGGCGGCGCTTCATGTTGGGCAGCAGGTCGGTGCCGCCGGCGATGAGGATCGCCTGCGAGCCTTCGCCCGCGAGGATCTTCACCGCCTCCGCGACCGAGCGCGGCGCGCGGTAATCAAACCACGGCAACCGCATCATCTCGCTTGGACTCCTTGCCATCGCCGCCTTCCCAGGGCGGCAGCACGAATATCGGTTTGGGATAAGGTACAGCGGGGAATTGTTGCGGCCCTACTCTTGGATCCTTCCCCGCTTTTTTCAATTCCAGAGCCCGCAGAACCTTTTCCGGCGTAATCGGCAATTCATCAATCCGCACCCCGACCGCGTCGAAGATCGCGTTCGCGAGCGCCGGCATCACCGGCAGCAGCGGCCCCTGCCCGGCTTCCTTCGCGCCGAACGGGCAGTTCGGGTCCGGGTCCTCGACGAGGATGGTCTCGATTTCCGGCATGTCGAGCGAGGTCGGGCTCTTGTACTCGAGCAGCGAAGGAATCTTGTGCACCAGCGCGTGCGACATTTTCGGCGGCAGGCGGCGGAAAATCTGCTCTTCCATCAACGCTTCTGCCAGTCCCATGTAGACGCTGCCTTCCACCTGGCCGCGCGCAGACACGGGATTCACGGTGCGGCCGATGTCGTGTGCGATCCAGATCTTGGGCACCGCGATCCAGCCCGTGGCCTCGTCAACCTCGACTTCCAGCACGCAGGCGGAATACGAATAAGCCGGCGAGGGCCCGACGCCTGCGCCCTTGTAGCGGCCCGGCGAGCGCGGCGGGGAATAGGAGCCCACCGCGCCTAGCGTGCCAAATTTAGCTTCCGCGAATTCAATTGCTTCCTTGAAGGTCATGCTTTTTCCGGAATCGGAAGAAACACGACCCTGGGAAAAAACCAGTCTGGTCGGAATCACTTCCAGCTGCTCTGCAGCCGCGTCGGCGATTTGCACCTTGAGTTTCTCCGCGGCCTGGATCGCGGCGTTGCCCATCATCACCGTGACGCGGCTGGAGTAGGAGCCGAGGTCCACCGGCGTGAGGGCGGTGTCGC
Source organism: uncultured Bordetella sp. (assembly GCA_964616875.1). Taxonomy (GTDB): domain Bacteria; phylum Pseudomonadota; class Gammaproteobacteria; order Burkholderiales; family SG8-39; genus RBG-16-66-20. The sequence goes on from CAZTSJ010000150.1 coordinate 2,070, forward strand.
CGGTCACGCAGCGGATTTCGAACGGGTCGATGCCGAGCACTTCGGCCACCATCGCCGCGAGCACGTCGTCCGAGCCCTGGCCGATTTCGGTCGCGCCGCAGAACACGGTGATCTGGCCGCTGCGGTCGGCGAGCAGCTGCACGCCCGAGTGCGGCATCTTGTTCCAGTAGATCGGCAGCCCTGCGCCGGAGAGATAGGAACTGCAGGCGATGCCGAGTCCCCTGCCCGGCCCCATTTTTCTGAACCTGCTTTTCCAATCCGACCGCGCCACCACCTGCCGGATGCATTCGGCGAGGCCGATGGTGCCGATTTTGAGCCAGTTGGCGGTGAGCGAGTCCGGTTTCGCCACGATGTTCAGGCGCAGCTCGGCGGGATCCAGCTTCAGCTTCTCCGCAATTTTGTCCAGCTGCACTTCCTGGCCGAAGCGCGGCTGCGGCGTGCCGTGGCCGCGCTTGGGGCCGCAGGGCGGCTTGTTGGTGAAGGTGCGGCAGGCCTCGAACTTGTAGCGCGGCAGCTCGTAGGTCACCGTCTGCAGCACGCCGGTGTAGAAGGTGCTCGCCGGGCCGTAGGAGCCGTAGCCGCCACCATCGAGCAGCGTCTGCAGGTGCATGCCGGTGAGCTTGCCGTCCTTCGTCACGCCGGTGCGCATGCGCATCAGCACCGGGTGCCGGCCGCGGTGCATGTAGAACACTTCCTCGCGGTTCAGGCAGATCTTCACCGGCCGCCCCAGCTTCAGCGCCGCGCGCGAAACGACGATTTCGTGGTTGTGCAGGTCGCACTTGCCGCCGAAGCCGCCGCCATTGGGACAGGCGATGACGCGAATGTGCGAGGCCGGCATCTGCAGCGCGCGCGCGAGTGCGCGGTGGATGTAATGCGGCACCTGGGTCGAGGACCAGAGGGTCAGCTTGCCTTCGCCGTCGGGCGCCGCGACCGAGGCGTGCTGCTCGATCGGCAGGTGGGTGTTGCCCTCGTAGAAGAAGACGTCGTCGAACACATGGTCCGATTTCGCCAGCGCATCGGCGACATCGCCGAATTCGTAGGATTGGATGCGGTGGATGTTCCCGTGCTCGCCGTAATCGTGAATGCGGGGCTCGGGATTTTGCAGCGCTTCTTCCGGGGAACTGATCGTCGGAAGAATCTTGAACTTCACTTCAATCAGATCCAGCGCTTCAGTACAGATCTGCTCGTCCCTCGCGATCACCGCCGCGATCGGGTCGCCGACATAACGCACGCGCCCGTTGGCGAGCGGAAATTCGTCCTGCGCCACCGGCATGATGCCGAAGGTGACGGGAAAGTCCTTGCCCGTGAGTACCAGGTGGACACCTGGATGGTTTTCTGCTTTTGTTACATCAATTCCTTCAATCTGCGCGTGCGGATGGGGGGACCTTAGCAATCTCGCATGCAGCATCCGCGGCAGGACGATGTCGTCCGCGAATTTGGTCAGGCCGGTGACCTTGGCGCGGCCATCGACCCGCCGGCGCGCTTTGCCGATGACTTTCAGACTCATGGTTTCATCCGTGTATTCAAAATGCGGGCGGCTTCCTCGATCGCTTCGAAGATTTGCTGGTAACCAGTGCAGCGGCAAAGGTTTCCCGAAATGGCTTCCTTGATCGTTTCCCTACTTGGATTCGGTTCTTTTTCGAGCAGAGCTTTCGCAGTCATGAGGATTCCGGGCGTGCAGTAGCCGCACTGCGCCGCACCCAGGTCGGCGAAGGCCGCCTGCAGCGGATGAAGTTCGGACCCGTTCGCCAGACCCTCCACGGTTTCGATGTGCCGGCCGCCGCACTCGACGCCGAGCACCAGGCAGGACAGCTGCGGCACGCCGTCCACCAGCACGGCGCAGGCGCCGCACTCGCCCAGTTCGCAGCCATGCTTGGTGCCGGTGAGATTGAGGTCCTCGCGCAGCACTTCGAGCAAGGTTTTGTAGGGCGCGAAGGAAACAGGCGCCTCCTCGCCGTTTACGACGTACCTCAGATGTACCCGATCGGGAACAGCATTCATGCGATTTGTTTGGGCCCCAAACAATCGCTACTTTACTACAATGTCCGCATGAAGGTTTTTCAGATCCAGGACGACTGGTCCATGGAGCACCTGAAGCTCGCGGTGCGCCCTGACCCCAGGCCCGGCCCCGGCCAGGTGCTGTTGCGCATGAAGGC
>CAZTSJ010000151.1:0-3837 GCA_964616875.1 uncultured Bordetella sp.
GGCGATCCGCGCAACCGCTGGAACCAGCCGATGCCCTGGGACCCGATGCGCGACTACCGGGGCATGAAAGCGAACACGGATGATTTTTTCTCGATCTGGCGCAGCTACAAGCCGGTGATCTGCAAGGTGCACGGCTACGCGGTCGCCGGCGGCAGCGACATCGCGCTGTGCGCCGACATCGTGATCATGGCCGATGACGCGAAGATCGGCTACATGCCGGCGCGCGTTTGGGGTTGCCCTACGACCGCGATGTGGGTGTATCGATTGGGCGCGGAAAAGGCCAAACGCATGTTGCTCACCGGCGACACCGTGAACGGCAGGGAAGCGAAGGCCATGGGCCTGGTCTACGACGCCGTTCCGGCCGCGAAGCTGGATGCCGCAGTGAACGCACTCGCGAAGCGCATGGCCGGCGTGCCGAAGAACCAGTTGATGATGCAGAAGCTCATGATCAACCAGGCCTACGAGAACATGGGTCTTTCCAGTACGCAGATGATGGCGACCCTGTTCGACGGCATCACGCGCCATACGCCGGAGGGCGTCTGGTTCAAGGAATACGCAGGCAAGCACGGCTTCCATGAAGCGGTGAAATGGCGCGACAGCGGCAAACCAATCCCTTCAGGAAAGAAAACCAAATGACCGTGCGCATCGAGAAGCAGGGCAAGGTCTGGACGGTGATCCATTCGCGGCCCGACGCGAAGAACGCCATGGATCCCGCCAGCGCCAAGGCGCTGATGGACGCGTTCCTTTCCTTCAACCGGGATCCGGAAGCTGCCGTGGCCGTGCTCTGGGGCGAAGGCGGTGCTTTCTGCGCGGGTTTCGACCTCAAGCATGCCGCCAGCAAGGAAAATTCGCTCGACGAGGTCGCCTATCCGCCCGAGGAGCGAACGTCTGCGGATGCGCAGTTGCCGCGCGCGCCGATGGGGCCGACGCGGCTCGAACTCGACAAGCCGGTGATCGCGGCGGTTGCCGGACCGGCGGTCGCGGGCGGTTTCGAGATTGCGCTGTGGTGCGACCTGCGCGTGATGGAGGAATCGGCCTATTTCGGCGTCTACTGCCGGCGCTGGGGCGTGCCGCTGATCGACGGCGGCACCGTGCGCCTGCCGCGCATCGTCGGCCGCGGCCGGGCGCTAGAGCTGATTCTTACCGGACGCAAGGTGGCGGCCGAGGAAGCGCTGCGCATCAATTTGTGTGAACACGTGGTGCCCGACGGCCAGTCGCGGCAGCGCGCCGAAGCCCTGGCGCAGGAGATCGCGCGTTTTCCGCAGGCCTGCATGCGCGCCGACCGGCGCTCGGTCTACACGCAGGAAGGTCTCTCGCTGCGCGACGCGATGCGAAACGAGTGGACCAACGGCATTCCGGCTTTTTACGCCGAGGGCGCCGCCGGCGCCGCGCGCTTCGCCTCGGGCAAGGGGCGACACGGCGACTTCGGCAACCTCTAAGCGCTAGAGAAAGACCGTGCCGCCGTCGACCATGATGGTCTGGCCGGTGACGAAGCGGCTGGCATCCGACGCGAGGTAGATGATCGTGCCGGTGAGGTCGTCCGTTTCCAGGTTGCGCTGCAGCGATTGGCCCGAGGCAATGACCTGGCGCGCTTTCTCCAGCTTGTCGCCGAAGAATTCCCTGGTGCCCTCGGTCATCACCGCCGACGGCGCGACGGCGTTGACCCTGATCCAGTCGCGCCCCAGCTCGCGCGCGAGCGACCGCGTCATGGCGATGACCGCGCCTTTGGAGGTGGAGTAATCCAGCGCGTAGGGCAGGCCGTAGAGCGGCGCGAGCGAGGAAATGTTGATCACCGAGCCCGATTTCTGCGCGCGCATGAGCGGCACGACGGCGCGGCAGCAGTTCCACACGCCTTTGACGTTGACCTGCATGACTCGGTCCCACTGCGCCTCGTCCAGCTGCTCGAAGCGTCCGCCCTTCAAGTTGGCGTAGAGCGCGGCGTTGTTGACCAGCGCATCGACGCGCCCGAATTCCTTCATGGTGGCCTCCGCCAGCGCCTGGCAGGAAGCGAAATTGGCGACATCGAGCGAAGCGCCGAGTGCGCGTCCGCCCGCCTGTCGGATCGCCGCCACGGTATCGGCGCATTCGCGCACATCGCCCACCACGACCGCCGCTCCTTCGCGCGCCATGGCCTCGGCATAGGCGCGGCCCAGGCCGCGTGCCGCGCCCGTCACGATGGCGACCTTGTCTTTGAGCTGCATGGATTTTTCTCCCGCGCTTACTATAACGAGTATGAACTATCGTTTCATCGGTTTGCGACGTGAGGGCATTGCCTGGCACCTCGATTTCAACAGGCCGGAGCGGCGTAACGCGTTGAACCACGCCATGATGGCCGAGATCGGCGACGCGGTCGATCGCATCGGCGCTGACGGAAAAGCGCGAGCGCTCGTATTGCGCGGAACCGGCGGTGCCTACTGCGCCGGCGGAGATCTTGTGGCGATGTCCGAGCTGCCCCCGAAGCCACGCACGGGACCCGATCCGCTGGTGGCGAAGTACCGCCTTTTCGGTAAGGTGTTGGCGAAGCTCAACGGGCTTCCCCAGGCTGTCGTCTCGGTGGTCGAGGGGCCGGCGGTGGGCGGCGGCTTCGGCATGGTGTGCTGTTCGGATGTCGTCATCCTGCACCGCTCGGCGAAGTTCGGCATCCCGGAGCCGCGCTCAGGGTTCATTCCCTCGCAAGTCCTGCCTTTTCTCATGCGGCGCTTGGGCGAGGGCGCGGTGCGCCATCTGGCAGTCACCGGCACGATCCTGAGTGCGGCCGATGCGCAGCGCCTGGGCCTGGGCCAGACTCTTTGCGCCAGCGCCGCGGGCGTCGAGCAGGCACTCAAGAGCGTGTTGCGCGACATCGGCAAGATGGAACCGGATGCATTGGCGACGGCAAAACGCCTGACCCTCATGTGCGCGACCAACAGCGACGAAGCGGTGATGGACCGCGCCAGCGTCGAGTTGGTGCGGCTGTTACGCCGGCCCGAGGCGCTCGCCGGGATGCGGGCTTTCCTGAGAAAGACTCGCCCACCCTGGACGCGAAGCTAAGCTTGCCATCACCATGGCGCGTTCGGCTTCGGTCATCTCACCCCATCGCGCGATTTCATCGAGGGTGCGCAAACATCCTGCGCAGTAACGCCGCTCGGCGTCCATCACGCAGACCTTGACGCAGGGCGAGGCGATCAAGCGGATTTTTCTTTCTTTGCCGCGATGGCGCGCCCGGCTTTCGAACCCGGGGTTCGTTGCAGGATCGAGGAAATCCAGATGCCGGTTTCGACCAGCTTGTCCAGGTCGATGCCGGTGCGGATGCCCAGGCCGTGCAGCATGTAGACCACGTCCTCGGTAGCGACGTTGCCCGAGGCCCCCTTGGCATACGGACAGCCGCCCAGGCCGGAGACGGAAGAGTCGAAGGTCGCGACGCCGAGTTCCAGCGACGCGTAGATGTTGGCGAGCGCCTGGCCGTAGGTGTCGTGGTAGTGGCCGGCGAGTTTCCCGACCGGGATGCGGGTTGCGCAGGCCTCGATCATCGCGCGGGTCTTGCCAGGGGTTCCGACGCCGATAGTGTCGCCGAGCGACACTTCATAGCAGCCCATGTCGTAGAGCGCGGTGGCCACTTCCGCCACTTTCCGCGGCTCGATGTCGCCCTCGTAGGGACAACCGACGACGCAGGAGATGTAGCCTCTGACTTTGATTTTTTCCTGTATCGCTTTCTCAACCACGGGCCGGAAGCGTTCCAGCGATTCCGCGATCGAGCAGTTGATGTTTTTTTTCGAGAACGCTTCCGAGGCGGCGCCAAATACCGCCACCTCGGTCGCCCCCGCGGCGCGCGCCGCTTCGTAGCCTTTCAGGTTCGGC
>CAZTSJ010000152.1:0-21446 GCA_964616875.1 uncultured Bordetella sp.
GGAGGCGAACTGCGCGAAGGCCGCGAGCTCGCGGTACTGGGCAAGCGCGAGGCGCACGCCGCCGCCGGTGTCGCGGCGCTTCATGATCTTGGTCTGCGCGGCGCCGCCGACCCGGGATACCGAGACCCCGGCGTTGATCGCAGGCCGGATGCCGGCGTTGAAGAGGTCCGTTTCGAGGAAGATCTGGCCGTCGGTGATCGAGATCACGTTGGTCGGCACGAACGCGGTGACGTCGCCCGCCTGCGTTTCGATGATCGGCAGCGCGGTGAGCGAGCCGGTCTTGCCCTTGACCGCGCCCTTGGTGAACTTCTCGACGTAGGCCGGATTCACGCGCGCAGCGCGCTCGAGCAGGCGGCTATGCAGGTAGAACACGTCCCCGGGATAGGCTTCGCGGCCCGGCGGACGGCGCAGCAGCAGCGACACCTGGCGGTAGGCCCAGGCCTGCTTGGTCAAATCGTCATAGATGATGAGCGCGTCCTGGCCCCGGTCGCGGAAGTACTCGCCCATGGTGCAGCCCGAATAGGGCGCGATGAACTGCATCGCCGCGGACTCGGAAGCGGTGGCTGCGACGATGATCGTGTAAGCCATCGCGCCGTGTTCCTCGAGCTTGCGCACCACGTTCGCGACCGTCGAGGCCTTCTGGCCGATGGCGACATAGACGCAGAAGAGATCCTTGCCCTTCTGGTTGATGATCGTATCTACCGCGACCGCCGTCTTGCCGGTCTGACGGTCACCGATGATGAGTTCGCGCTGGCCGCGTCCCACCGGCACCATGGCGTCGATCGCCTTGAGTCCGGTCTGCACCGGCTGCGATACCGATTGCCGCGCAATCACCCCCGGCGCCACTTTCTCGATGACGTCGGTGAGCTTGGCGTTGACCGGCCCCTTGCCGTCGATCGGCGCGCCGAGCGAATTGACCACGCGGCCGAGCAGCTCGGGACCGATCGGCACCGATAGAATCTTGCCGGTGCACTTGACGGTGTCGCCCTCGGTGATGTGCTCGTATTCGCCCAGGATCACCGCGCCGACCGAATCGCGCTCCAGGTTGAGCGCCAGGCCGTAGGTGTTTTTCGGGAATTCCAGCATTTCGCCCTGCATCACGTCCGACAGGCCGTGGATCCGGCAGATGCCGTCGGTCACCGAGACGACGGTGCCCTGCGTGCGCATCTGCACGCCGGCATCCATGTTCTGAATGCGGTTCTTGATGAGTTCCGAAATTTCGGACGGATTCAGTTGCATGACTACTCCTTAAGCGTCCAGCTTCTATGCCTTCAGTGCGTTTTCCAGCGCGCCCAACTGCGCGCGCGCGGAACCGTCGATAACCTTGTCGCCGATCACGATCTTGACGCCGCCGATGAGGGACTTGTCCACGCTGACGCGGGCCCTCACCTTGCGGCCGGTTTTCTTTTCCAGTCTGGACACCAGATCGGCGACCTGGGCCTGGTCCATTTCGAAGGCGGTAGTGACCTCGGCCTCGACCACGCCTTCGCGCTCGTTCTTGAGCACCTCGTACTGGGCGCGGATCTCCGCCAGGACCTCCAGGCGGCCGTTCTCTGCCAGCACCCGCACGAAGTTCTCGGCCTCGCCGGTGAGCTTTCCCGAGAGCACGGCAAGGAACAGGCCGGCGACCTTGGCGGCGGGAAAATTCGGGTCGCCGATTGCCGCGCGCACGCGCTCGTCGCTCGCCACCGCCGCCAGGTTGGCAAGCGTCACCGACCAGTCCGCGAGGGCGCCCTTTGCGTCGGCCAGCCGGAAGGCGGCTTCGGCATAGGGACGCGCGATGGTGCTGGGTTCCGCCATTAAAGTTGCTTCTTGATCCCGTCGAGGAGCTCGGCGTGCGCCTTGGCGTCCACCTCGCGGCGCAGGATCTTCTCCGCGCCGGCCACCGCAAGCGCGGCGACCTGTTCGCGCAGCTGCTCGCGCGCGCGCGACGCTTCCTGCTGGATATCGGCCTTGGCAGCGGCTTTCTCGCGATCGCCCTCGGCCTTGGCGGCGGACTTCGCCTCCTCGATCATCTGCGCGTCACGCTTCTCGGCCTGCACGATGATTTCCGCGGCGCGCGTGCGCGCCTCCTGGATCGTCTGCTCGGCCTGCTTGCTTGAAATCTCGAGCGATTTCTTGCCGCGCGCGCCGGCCGCCAGCCCGTCGGCAATCTGCTTCTGGCGGGTCTCGATGGCACGCAGCAGCGGCGGCCAGACGAATTTGACCGTGAACCAGATGAACGCCGAGAAAACGATCGCCTGCGCGAACAACGTGAAGTTGATGTTCATGCTTCCCCCTGTTTCTCTTCTAAGGGAGCTGCCGGGGCCTAGGTGAGCTTGCCGAGGAGCGGGTTACCGGTGGCGAACCACAGGGCGAGGCCGACGCCGATGATGAACGAGGCGTCGATCAGGCCGAGCAGCAGGAACACCTTGGCCTGCAGCGAATCGGTAAGCTCGGGCTGGCGCGCCGCCGCCTCGAGGAAGCGCGAGCACATGATGCCGACGCCGACGCAGGCGCCGAGCGCGCCCAGGCCGATCATGAGACCGATGCCGATCCCGGTATAGGCCTGGACCATGGCGATGAGTTGCATTTTTTCCATTTTGACTCCCTTTCTTGGCGAAAAGACCGAGTGATTAGTGGTGTTCGTGCGCCATCGAGAGATAGACGATGGTCAGCATCATGAAAATGTAAGCCTGCAGGACGACGATCAGGATATGGAAGATCGCCCAGAGCAGACCGAACGCGGAGCCGAATATCGTTCCGACCAGACCGGTCGCGGCCCACGTCCAGAGCAGCAGGAAAATAAGTTCTCCAGCGTACATGTTGCCGTACAGCCGCAGCGAGTGCGACAGCGGCTTGGAGAGGTATTCGATCGCGTTGAAGAGCAGATTCAGCGGAAACAGTTTGCCGCCGAAGGGTGAGCAGGACAGCTCATGCATCCAGCCGCCGAAGCCCTTAGCCTGGACCGAGAAGTACAGCATCAGAAACCAGACCGACAGCGCGAGCGCGAAGGTGGTGTTCACATCCGCCGTCGGCACGATACGAAAGCCGTGCTCCGAGATGTGGTGCGTACCCAGCGCGACGATGTCCACTGGGAGGAAGTCCATCGCGTTCATGAGCAGCACCCAGACGAATACCGTGAGCGCGGCCGGGGCGAGGAAGCGGTTGCGGTCGCCATGGCGGAAAATGCCCTTCGCCTGGTCGTCGACGAAACCGACCAGAAGTTCGACGAAGGCCTGGCGCTTGCCCGGCACGCCCGAGGTCGCGCCGCGCACCACCCACCAGATGAGGCCGATGCCCACGAAGCCGAGCAGGATGCCCACTGCGACCGAATCCACGTGGATGGTCCAGAAGCCGCCGTCGCCGAGCAACGGCCGCGCGTCGTGAGTCAGGTGGTGACCGATGTATTCGGTCGGATTGAGTTCTTTGCCGGCGGCCATCAGGGTCTGGGCTGGTTGTGTTCGCGTACAAAAAATGCCATCGAAAAAATCAGGACCGTAGCAACGAACGATCCGAGAAACGCCGTTACGACAATCCCGTCATAAGTCGCCAGGACCAGCCACAGAAGGATCGCAATCAGGCCGAGTTTGACGCCTTCGGCCGTGAGCGCAGTCACCAGAACTCCCCCTGCAGAATCCGCCCCGCCCTTGGCCGCGACCTTGGCCGACGCCCAACCGGCACCGATACTGACCGCGCCTCCCAAAACTGCGGACCATGCGCCGTGCGCCCCGGCCAGAATACCGGCCAGCAGCGCCAAGCCCGCAGTGGCGATCAGTTGCCAGCGCAGAACCGTGCGTATCGGCTTGGAAAGTATATTCGTTCCGGTCATCACGGGTCAACGTGTTGCAGCGCAAAAACGACTCAACGGAGTTTCTTCAGCAACCTGTCGAGATGGTCAAGCCCCGAATACCGTATGACGATCCTGCCGCTGCCCTTGCGCCCCGGGCGGATTTGCACCGTGGTGCCGAGCCGCTGTGACGTCTCCTCCTCGAGATGCGCGAGGTCGCGGTCGGTTTTCTGCTTGCGGCGGCTGCCGGTACCGCGCGCCAGGCGCGCCGCGAGCGCCTCGCTTTCGCGCGCCGACAAGCCGCGCGCGACGATGCGGTTCGCAGCCTCGACCTGGCGCGCGCCTTCGAGGCCCAGCAGCGCGCGTGCGTGTCCCATCTCGAGCGTTCCCTGCATCAACATCGCCTGCACCGGCTTGGCGAGCTTCAGCAGGCGCAGCAGATTGGTGGTGGCGCTGCGCGAGCGGCCGACCGCGTCGGCGGCCTGCTCGTGGGTCATGCGGAACTCCTCGATCAGGCGTTGCAGCCCGCTCGCCTCCTCGATCGGGTTCAGATCCTCGCGCTGGATATTCTCGATCAGCGCCATCGCGAGCGCGGCGTTGTCGGGCACATCGCGCACCAGCACCGGCACCTCGGTGAGTCCCGCGAGCTGCGCAGCACGCCAGCGGCGTTCGCCGGCGATCAGCTCGTAGTTGCCGCCGCCGACCGGCCGCACCAACAGCGGCTGCATCAGTCCCTGCGCGCGAATCGACGCCGCGAGTTCCGCGAGCGCCTGCTGGTCCATGCGCGTGCGCGGCTGATACTTGCCGGGTCGGATCGACGCTACCGGCAGGCTCGCCATCGCGTCCTGGCGCGGGCTGTCGTCGCTGCCGAGCAGGGCATCGAGGCCCCGGCCGAGCCCTTTGGGCTTGCTCATGGGTACCCTTTCAGAATTTCTTCAGTGAGCGCGGCGTAGGCCTGCGCGCCTTTCGAGGCCTTGTCCCACATCAGTGCCGGGACGCCGAAGCTGGGTGCTTCCGCGAGGCGCACGTTACGCGGCACCAGGGTGCGATAAACCTTGTCGCCGAAATGCTGTTCCAGCTGGCGCGAAACCTGGTTCGCCAGGGTATTGCGCGGATCGAACATGGTTCGCAGCAGCCCGGCGATCTCGAGCCGCGGATTTAATTTCGAGCGCACCCGCTTGATGGTGCCGACCAGATCGGAAAGTCCCTCCAGCGCGTAGTACTCGCACTGCATCGGGATCAGCACCTGCGCCGCGGCGGTGAACGCGTTTACCGTGAGCAGGCTGAGCGACGGCGGACAATCGATGAGGATGAAATCATAGTCGCCGGCAAGCCGCTCCAGCGCGGCGCTGAGCCGGCCTTCGCGATTCGGCAAGGTCACCAGCTCGACCTCTGCGCCCGCCAGATCGCGGTTGGCTGGAATCAGGTCGTAGCCGCTTTCGACACGCATGCGGATGTTGGCTGCGTCCCCGAGTCCGAGCAGAACGTGGTAGATCGTGCGTTCGAGCTTGCTCTTGTTGACGCCGCTGCCCATCGTCGCGTTGCCCTGCGGATCGAGATCGACGAGCAGCACGCGACGGCCCGATTGCGCCATGCCGGCCGCCAGATTGACGCTCGTCGTCGTCTTGCCGACGCCGCCCTTCTGATTCGCGACCGCGAGGATCTGCGCCATGCTCAGGATCCGGCCCGGCACAGCACGAGGTGCCGTTCGGCGTCGAGCAGCGGTACCTTGAGGCGCCGCACGTCGCGGCAGTCGCAATCGGCCGGCACCTGCGCCAGTTCTTCGCGCGGGTAGGCGCCTTTCATCGCGGCGAGGACACCGGAGGGTGCGGCAAGATGACGGCAGCGCGCAAGAAAATCGACCAGGCTGGCGAGGCCGCGCGAAATCACCACTGCGAAACCCGACGCCGGACGCCAGTCTTCCGCGCGGCCAATATGCACCGTCGCATTGCTCAGGCCGAGTTCGATTACCGCCTGGCGCAGGAACGCGCCCCTCTTCTCGCTGGCCTCGTTCAAGGTGACGCAGCGCGCCGGATCTGCAATTGCGAGCGGAATGCCGGGCAGCCCGCCGCCGGAGCCGACATCCACAAGCGTTCCGGTGTAGTCCGACAACTCACGCAGCACGACGAGCGAATCCAGTACATGGTGGCTTACCGCCTGCAGCGGATCGCGGATCGCAGTGAGGTTGTACGTTTGGTTCCATTTCGCCAGCAGCGCCAGGTAAGCCATCAGCTTTTCATCGCCACCCGCGGGCAGCACGAGCGCAAGTTCGACCAGTCCGCGCTCCAACGCCGCTCGCGGCGTCCTGCACGCGGCCTGTGGCGTCATGCGCTCTTCTTGGGTCGCGGCTCCTGCTTGCCGGCGCTGGCGCGGGCGCGCTTGAGATGTACCAGCAGAAGCGAAACTGCCGCGGGCGTTACGCCCGAGATGCGGGCGGCCTGACCGATGGTCTGCGGCCGCTGCCGCGACAGGGTCTGGCACACCTCGGTGGATAGGCCACGCACGTTGGCGTAGTCCAGGTCCGCGGGCAGCAACGCCGATTCCTGCGCGAGGTGACGATCCACTTCCTCCTGCTGGCGCGCGATATAGCCCTGGTATTTCGCCTGAATCTCGACTTGCTCGGCCACAACCGGATCCTGTACACCTTTTCCGAACGCGGGGATTAGAGAAAGCGAGCGATAACTGACATTCGGCCGGCGGAGAAGTTCGTGCAACGAGTACTCGCGCTCGATGGACTGGCCTAGCGCCTGCTCCGCGAGCTGCGGGGGCAGGCTGCGCGGATTCACCCAGGTGGATTTCATGCGCTCGGTCTCGAGGGCAACCGCGTCCCGCTTGCGGCTGAACGCATCCCAGCGCGCATCATCCACGAGGCCAAGTTTGCGGCCGCTGTCCGTGAGCCTGAGGTCGGCATTGTCTTCGCGCAGCATCAGGCGAAACTCAGCCCGGCTGGTGAACATGCGGTAGGGCTCACTGACGCCACGCGTGATGAGGTCGTCCACCAGCACACCCAGGTAGGCTTCGTCGCGGCGCGGGCACCAGGCCGGCTTGCCCTGCGCCAGCAGGCCAGCGTTAAGCCCGGCCAGCAGGCCCTGCGCCGCCGCCTCCTCATATCCCGTGGTGCCGTTGATCTGGCCGGCGAAGAACAGCCCGGCGATGGTCTTGGTCTGCAGCGAGGACTGCAGATTGCGCGGATCAAAATAGTCGTACTCGATGGCGTAGCCCGGGCGCAGCAGGTGTGCGTTCTCCAGCCCGCGGATCGAGCGCACCAGCGCCAGTTGCACATCGAATGGCAAGCTGGTGGAAATGCCATTGGGGTAGATCTCGTTCGTGCTCAGTCCCTCGGGCTCGAGGAATATCTGGTGCCCGGTCTTGCCGGCGAAGCGGTGGATCTTGTCTTCGATCGACGGGCAATAGCGCGGACCGACGCCCTGGATGACGCCGGTAAATATCGGCGAGCGGTCCAGCGCACCACGGATGATCTCGTGGGTGCGTTCGTTGGTGTGCGTGACCCAGCACGGCAGCTGCCGGGGATGCATGTCGCGCCGGCCGAGGAACGAGAACACCGGCTCGGGCGTATCGCCAGGCTGGGCTTCCAGTAGCGAGAAATCGATCGTGCTGCCGTCTAGCCTCGGGGGGGTGCCCGTTTTCAGCCGCCCGACCGGCAGCTTCATCTCGCGCAAACGCGCGGCAAGCGCGACAGAGGCGGGATCGCCGGCACGCCCGGCCTGATGGTTCTGCAATCCGACGTGCACCAGGCCAGACAAGAACGTGCCCGCAGTGAGGACGACCGTCCGGGCGCGGAAACGCAGGCCGATCTGGGTCAGGACCCCCGCCACCCTATCGCCCTCGAGCAGGATGTCATCCACGGCCTGCTGGAACAGCGCCAGGTTGGGCTGCTGCTCGAGCCGGCGCCGGATCGCCTGCTTGTACAGGAGACGATCGGCCTGCGCCCGGGTCGCACGCACCGCCGGCCCCTTGGAAGAATTGAGGGTACGAAACTGGATTCCAGCTTCGTCCGTCGCGAGCGCCATCGCGCCACCCAGAGCGTCGACTTCCCTCACCAGGTGGCCCTTGCCGATCCCGCCGATGGACGGATTGCAGGACATCTGGCCGAGGGTTTCGATGCTGTGGGTCAGCAGCAGGGTCTTGCAGCCAAGGCGGGCTGCCGCCAACGCCGCCTCGGTCCCGGCGTGGCCGCCGCCGATCACGATTACGTCGAATTCAGTCGGAAATTGCATTTGGGGGAGCGCTGCGCGGCGAATGATACGTCAATGTTCCACGTGAAACTAGAACGATCCGGCGCAGGGTCGATGTTTCACGTGGAACAGCAAGGTCCTAGCTCTTTGCTGCATCGCAGCAAAGATGGTCGGTATGAGACAATCCGGCCCCCTACTGCCTCCCGTGGTCCGGATCGATCTTGATTTCGCTTGCCCGCTACTCGGCCTTGCTGGTGCAACCGGCCCTGCGTTCCGCGTTCGCGGCCTCGGTGCTCGGGCGCCTGCCGATCGGCATCGCCGGCCTGTCGATCCTCATGCTGGCGCGAGACACGACCGGATCTTTCGGCAGCGCGGGGGCGGTTGCTGCGTGGTACGTCGCTGGCCTCGCCGCCACGGCGCCCATGCTTGGGCGCGTCATCGACCGGTATGGACCGCGCACGACACTATTTTGCTGCGCACTCGCGTTTCCATCCGCGCTCGCGGCGCTGGTGGTGGCGCTGTCGCTGCCAGCCGCGCTCTGGCTCGCGTTCGCGCTCGCGGCAGCCGCAGGCGCTTCATTTCCACCCATCACGGTGTGCATGCGGACTTTCTTCAAGCAGCGTTTGCAGGACGATGCGCTTGCCACCGCATACTCGCTTGAATCGGTGCTGATTGAACTCATCTTCATACTCGGGCCGGTACTGGTGGCGGTATTTGTCGCGCTCGCCTCGCCCGCCGCGGCGGTGCTCTTCGCCGCCGCCTGCGGTTGCGCCGGAACCCTGCTGTTCCGCGATTCGGCGGCGCTGCGCCGCTGGACGATCGTTGCGCGCTCGCCCGCGGGCTCCCTCGGCGAACCGCGCGGCCGCGTGAGACTGTTCGGGCCGCTTGCGGAACCTGGCTTCGTACCGCTGCTCGCAGTCATCGTCTGCTACGCCTCGGCGTTCGGCCTGGTGGAGATCGGCACGATCGCATTCGCGACCGAAGCCAGGAACGCGGCGCTTGCCGGCGTGTTGCTCGGCATCATGAGCATCGGCAGCGCGGCCGGCGGCATCGTCTACGGCAGCCGCAGCTGGCGCCTGCCGCTGGCGCGCCAATTTCCCATCATGCTGGCGCTGATGGGTCTGGGCGTGGGGCCGCTCGCGCTCCTGTCCAGCTCGTGGGCGTTCGCTCTCTGGTGCCTGGTCGCCGGCGTCGCCATGGCGCCCGCGCTTATCATGCAGTCCATGCTGGTGGCGCGAAATTCGCGGCCCGAGCACTCGACCGAAGCCTTCACCTGGGCGACAACGGGACTGCTTGGCGGCGTCGGCTTGGGACTTGCCGCCGGCGGTGTACTGCTCGAGTATGCGAAATCACCTGCGGTGTTCGCCGCCGCCGCCGCGCTTGCGGTTGCCGCGGGCGCCGTGTCCCTGGTGCTGGTGAAAACCCGGGCCTAGGACCGCGTCCTAAGCAGCAAGCTTCTGATGCATTCTGCCGCGGCGAATTTCAAGCTCCGGCGGCAGGTGACCGGCGAGGTTGCTGAACAGCTCGTCATGCGATTTCAGCTCCGCCGTCCAGGCTTTTTCGTCCACGCCTGAAATCTCATCGAAGCGCGCGCGATCGAAGCGCTCCAGGCCGGTCCAGTTGAGATCCTCGAAGCGCGGTATCACGCCCAGCGCCGTTTCCACGCCCTGCGCGCGCCCGGCACAGCGATCGACGATCCATTTCAGCACGCGCATGTTCTCGGCGAAACCTGGCCAGACGAACTTGCCGCCCGCATCCTTGCGAAACCAGTTGACGCGGAATATTCGCGGCGGGCGCGACACCGCCCTGCCGACCTTGAGCCAGTGCGAGAAATAATCTCCCATGTGGTAGCCGCAGAACGCGAGCATCGCCATCGGATCCCGCCTCACCACGCCGACCTTGCCGGTGATCGCGGCAGTAGTCTCGGAGCCGAGCGTCGCGCCCATGTAGACGCCGTCCTCCCAGTTCGGGGCCTCGACCACCAGCGGCACGGTGGAAGAGCGCCTGCCGCCGAAGATGAACGCCGAGATCGGTACGCCCGCGGGATCTTCCCAGCGCGCGTCCATCGACGGGCATTCCGAGGCGGCGACCGTGAAGCGCGCGTTCGGATGCGCTGCCACGCGGCCGCAGCCTGAAACCCATTCCTTGCCCTGCCAATCGGTCAGCCGCGCCGGCGGCGCCTTGCTCATGTCCTCCCACCACACGTCGCCCTCGGGCGTCATCGCCACATTGGTGAAAATGACATTCGCGCGCAGCATTTTCATCGCGTTCGGATTCGTCGCCTCCGAGGTTCCGGGCGCGACACCAAAGAGGCCCGCCTCGGGATTGATGGCGTAGAAACGGCCATCGGCGCCGGGCTTGATCCAGGCGATGTCCTCGCCCACGGTAGTCACCTTCCAACCGGCGAAGGCCGCTGGTGGAATCAGCATGGCGAAATTCGTTTTGCCGCAGGCACTCGGAAATGCCGCCGACACATAGTGCTTTTCGCCGTCGGGCGACTCCAGGCCGAGGATCAGCATGTGTTCGGCGAGCCAACCTTCATCGCGCGCCATCACCGAGGCGATGCGCAGCGCCAGGCACTTCTTGCCGAGCAGCGCGTTGCCGCCATAGCCCGAGCCGTAGGACCAGATTTCCCGCGTCTCGGGAAAATGGACGATCCATTTCTCCTTGTCGTTGCACGGCCAGGCAACATCCTTCGTCCCAGCTGCGAGCGGTGCGCCCACTGAGTGCATGCAGGGAACGAACGCGCCGTCCTCGCCCAGATGCTCGACCACGGCGCGTCCCATGCGCGTCATGAGCTTCATGTTGACCACGACGTAGGCCGAGTCGGACAGCTCGACGCCGATCTGCGCAATGTGCGAGCCGATGGGGCCCATGGAAAAAGGCACCACATAGAGCGTGCGTCCGCGCATGCAGCCATCGAACAGGCGTCCCAGCGTGGCGCGCATTTCGCCCGGGTCGATCCAGTTGTTGGTCGGCCCGGCGTCGTCCTTGCGGCTCGAACATATGAAGGTACGATCCTCCATCCGCGCCACGTCGGTGGGATTCGAGCGCGCGAGATAGCTTCCCGGCCGCAGTTTTTCGTTCAGTCTGATGAAGGTGCCGCCCGCCACCAGCTCGGCGCACATCCGGTCGTACTCCGCCTGCGAGCCGTCGCACCAGAGCACGCGCTCGGGCTTGGTCAGGCGCGCCATCTCAGCGACCCAGGCGCGCAGCTTGCGGTGCCGAACCCAGTCCGGCGCGGCGGCTACATCGGTTTGCGGGGAACTGCGGTCGTTCATCAAGCGTGCTCCTGGAAAACAAATCGGCCCTGGGGCAGCACCCGGGCCGATGGGATCTTCTGGAGGGCGGATTTTACCGTGCCGCGTGGACAGCCGCGAGGCGGCGGCGGCGTGCGCAGAATTCCCTTAATTACCAAAACGATAGTGAATATTATTTCCCAATGCAGAAGCGCGAGAAGATCTCTCCGAGCAGGTCGTCGGCGCTGAGCCGCCCCGAGATTTCGCCCAAGGCTTCCTGCGCCAGGCGCAGTTCCTCGGCAAAGAGCTCCCATTGGGCTATGCGCGAGGCAGCGTTTTCCAGATGCAGGCGCGCCGCGGCGAGTGCGCGCAGGTGCCGTTCGCGCGCAAGGAATACCGTTTCGCCTTGCGTCGTCCAGCCGGCCGCTTCGAGCACTGTCGCGCGCAGCGCATCCAGCCCCGCACCGGTCTTGGCTGAGACGTGCACCTCGTTTCCCCGCTGGCCCGCGACCGCGCCGGCGACGAGATCGATCTTGTTGACGACATTAATGCGCGTCGCCGCCTCCGGCAACGGCCCTTGCGGCGCTTGCAGATTGCCGGCTTCCAGAATGACGAGCAGCACATCGGCGCGCGCCATTTCCTGACGCGTACGCTCCATGCCGAGCTGCTCCACCTCGTCGCGCGACTCGTGCAGGCCCGCGGTGTCCACGATCACGATCGGCACACCCTCGATCAGAATCGACTCGCGCAGCGCATCGCGCGTAGTCCCTGGCAGCGCAGTGACGATGGCGCGTTCCGCGCCCGCCAGCCTGTTCAACAGGCTCGATTTGCCGACGTTGGGCCGGCCCGCGAGCACAGCGTGAATCCCGGTACGCAGCAGGCTGCCCTGCCGGCTCTTCGCGATCACGTCCTCGAGCGAGGCGCGCAACTGGCCGAGGCGCCGGCCGGCGTCGTCCCGGTGCAGCGCATCCACCTCTTCGTCGGGGAAATCGAGCATCGCTTCGGTGAGCGCTCGCAATTCGGTAAGCGAAGCGACCAGGCCCGCGATCACGGCGGAGAAATCTCCATCGAGCGATCGCAGCGCAGAACGCGCCGCTTCGCGGCTCGCGGCGTCGATGAGATCGGCTACCGCCTCGGCCTGCGCCAGATCGAGTTTGTCGTTCAAAAACGCGCGCCGCGTGAATTCCCCGGGTCCGGCCAGGCGCGCGCCGGCATCGAGCACGGCGCCGAGCACCGCGTGCATGACGACCGGGCCGCCGTGCCCCTGCAATTCGAGGACCTCGTCCCCTGTATAGGAGTGCGGCGCCTTGAAATACAGCGCCACGCCCTCGTCCACGCGCTCGCCGTGGGCATCGCGAAATGCGCCATGCACGGCCAGTCTGGGTTCCGGCAGCCGCCCGATCAGCGCCTGCGCGATTGCCGGCACCTTCGGACCGGACACCCGCACGATCCCGATGCCGCCGCGGCCCGCCGGTGTAGCGATCGCGGCGATGGTATCGGTGGAGTGCGGGACTATCTCACCGCTTGGCATGGGCAGGCTTGTCGCGGTCGAACATGCGCTGGATCTGCCATTGTTGAAGGATCGAAAGAATGTTGTTGATGAGCCAGTACAACACCAGTCCGGCCGGGAAGAAGAAGAAGAAAATGCTGAAGACGAACGGCATGTATTTCATCACCTGCGCCTGCACCGGGTCGGGCGGCACTGGATTGAGGCGCGTCTGGATAACCATGGTCACGGTCATCAGAACCGGCAATACATAGTACGGGTCCAGCGCCGAGAGGTCCTGGATCCAGAGCACGAACGGCGCGTGGCGCAATTCGATTGCCGCCAGCAGCACCCAGTAGAGCGCGATGAACACCGGTATCTGGACCAGGATCGGGAAGCAGCCGCCCAGCGGATTGATCTTCTCGGTCTTGTAGAGCTCCATCATCGCCTGGTTCATCTTGGCGCGGTCATCACCGTACATCTCCCGGATCTTGGTCATGCGCGGTGTGATGAGCTTCATTTTCGCCATCGACTTGTAGCTCGCGGCGGAAAGCGGGAAAAACACGAGCTTGATCAGCACGGTGAGCAGGATGATCGCGACGCCCCAGTTGCCGGAGAGGCCGTGGAACTTCTCCAGCAGCCAGAACAGCGGCCAGGCGATGATGGTGAGCCAGCCATAGTCGACCACCAGGTCGAAGCCGGGGGCCACCGCGACCAGGCGGTTCTGTTCCTGCGGACCTGCATACAACGGCGCCGCGACCGTGGCGCTGGCGCCCGGAGCGATCGAACCCGCGGCGATCAGCGCACGCGCCACATAAATGCCGTCGGCGCGCTTTTCCACCGCGTATTCGCGCGCCACTTTGGCGGGGGGCAACCAAGCCGAGACGAAGTAGTGCTGCACGTAGGCAAGCCAGCCGTCGCTCGCCTGCTTGACGAATTCCGCCTTGCCCTTGTCGACGTCGGTGAGCTGCACTTTTTCGAATTTCTTCTCTTCGGTGTAGATCGCGTAGCCGTTGAAGCTCTGCGCACCGAAGGTTTCGGCAATCGCATTGGCATCCGCCGAAGACTTGCCATCGTGCGTCAACTGGAAGTAGCCATACGGCGCCAGCGCCGCGGCGCCGGTGTTGGCGATCTCGAGCGCAACATCGATGACGTAGCTGTCGCGCTTGAAGCGGTAGATCTTGGTCACCGCAAGACCGTCCTTGCCTTGCGCCGTGAGGCGCACCTCAAGCGCATCCTGGCCGTCCACCAACGCGGTTGCGCCCGGCTGCGCGATCCAGAGCGTGCGGTGATTGGGTCCGCCCTCGCCGGTCAGGCCGCTTTGCGCTTCGTAGCGATGCTCGGGCCCGAGCAGGACCAGATTCTTGGCGGAATTCTTGGCCTCCTTGTGGCGCAGGAACTCGATTCGCGTCAGGCTGGCGCCAAGGGTGTTGATCTCGGCGACCATCAGGTCGGTGCGCACCACGATGGTCTCGCCTTTGGCGGCCGGCGCGGCAGCGCCAGGTACGCTGCCGTCGGCTGGCCGCGGCGCCGGCGCTGCCGGAGCCCCGGGCTTTGCGGCCGGCGTCGGCACCGTCGTCGCGGACGAAGCCGGCGCCTGCGCCTGGGGCGGGGGCTTGGGCCGATTTTCCTTTTCCCATGCATCCCAGAGCATGAGCAGCGAGAAACCGAAAATGAAAAACAGGATGAGGCGTTGCGTATCCATTACTTCCCTGGCTCGTTTCCATTCGGCGGCACCGGATCAAATCCTCCGGCATGCCACGGCGCGCAACGGCAAAGGCGGCGCGCCGTCAACCAGCCGCCATGCAGGACCCCATGCTCCTGCAATGCCCGCTCCGCGTACGCCGAGCAGCTCGGGTAGAACCGGCAAGCGGGTGGCAGCAGGGGGCTGATGAAATACCTGTAGCCGCGCAGCGACGCCCCCAATACGTCCTTCAATGTCAGGCTCATTGCCTCAGTCCGGAAAAAATCTCACGCAGGCGCACCAGCATCGGCGCGCCCGGCTTCACGCCGTAGGGCGGGCGCACCAGGATGTCCAGCGCGCCCAGGGCCGCCTGTTCCATGCGGAATGCCTCGCGGATACAGCGTTTGATTCGATTGCGCACGGTTGCCCTTGCCGCGTGCTTGCGTGAGATGAGGATGCCAAGCCGTGGCGGACCTTCTGCGCGCATCTGGAAGAAAAACGTATACCCCGACTGGCTCTTGCGCGAGCCCGCGCCCAGCAGGCGCTCGAAATCCGCTTTCCTGACGAGCCGCCTTTGCGCGCCAAGCCCGAAGCGTGATTGACGTGCCTGCCTCGAGTTACGCGGCACGCCGGGCGCAGGCCTACACGGCCAGGCGCTTGCGTCCCTTGGCCCGGCGCGCGCGCAGCACCGCGCGCCCGTGCGCCGTGCGGCTGCGCACCAGAAAACCGTGCGTTCTCGCACGTCGCGTCTTGGATGGCTGGTAGGTTCGCTTCTGCTTCATCGGCCCGCTCGATCGGAAAAAGGGCGGTATTAGAGCCCGCGCGCTGAAGCCTTGTCAAATCTACTTTTTTTGTTGCCGGCCCCGTGGATAACGCGATGCGAAAAGGGTAAAATCAAACCTCGCGGGCGCATTCAAAAAAGCCTGCGCAAAGCCTCCAACCCAGCGCGCAAGGAATACGCTCCAAGATGCACAATCTCTGGCACGCTTGCCTGCGCAGACTGGAGCAGGAAGTGCCCGCGCAGCAGTTCAGCACCTGGATCCGTCCGCTGTCGCCCGAGTCGAGCGCGGCGGATTCCGGCACGCTGGTCCTGACCGCACCGAATCGCTTTGTGCTGGAGCTGGTGCGCGAGCGCTTCCTCGCCCTCATCGTGCGCCTCGCCGCGGAGCTGGGCGGCCGCGATATCGACGTCAAGCTGGTTCTCGCGCCCGCGCTGGCTGCCGATACCCCGTCGCGGGCGCCCGCGCCTGCCGGCCTGCGCCCGCGCACCGCGGCCGCGACGCCGGACCGCGCGCGGCTCAACCGGAATTTCAATTTCGACAATTTCGTCACCGGCAAGGCCAATCAGCTGGCGCGCGCGGCTGCGCTGCAGGTGGCCGAGAACCCCGGCATCTCCTACAACCCCCTCTTCATCTATGGCGGCGTCGGCCTCGGCAAGACGCACCTGGTGCAGGCGATCGGCAACCACCTGTGCAGCGAGCGCCCGCAGGCGCGGGTGCGCTACATCCATGCCGAGCAGTACGTCACCGACGTGGTGCGTGCCTACCAGCAGAAATCCTTCGAGGAATTCAAGCGCTACTACCATTCCCTCGACCTGCTGCTCATAGACGATATCCAGTTCTTCTCCAACAAGGACCGCACCCAGGAGGAGTTCTTCTACGCCTTCAACGCGCTGGTCGAAGCCCACAAGCAGATCGTGATCACCTGCGATACCTACCCCAAGGAGATTGCCGGCATGCAGGAGCGCCTGATCTCGCGCTTCGGCTGGGGCCTGACCGTGGCGATCGAGCCGCCGGAACTCGAGATGCGGGTCGCAATCGTGCTGAAGAAGGCGGAAGCCGATGCCCTGGAACTGGCCGAAGACATCGCCTTCTTCATCGCCAAGCACATCCGCTCCAATGTGCGCGAGCTGGAAGGGGCGTTGAAGAAAGTGCTCGCCTTCGCCCGCTTCACGGGCCGCGAGCTGTCGCTCGAGCTCGCGCGCGAAGCGCTGCGCGACATCCTGCACGTCGCGAACCGCCAGATCAACGTCGAGGGGATACAGAAGACGGTGGCGGAGTATTTCAAAATCAAGATTTCGGACATGCACTCGAAGCGCCGCAACCGGAACATCGCCCGGCCGCGGCAGGTGGCGATGGCGCTGGCCAAGGATCTCACCCAGATGAGCCTGCCCGAGATCGGCGAAGCCTTCGGCAACCGCGATCACACCACCGTGCTGCACGCCTGCCGCACCATCGCCACGCTGCGCAAGAAAGATACCGGCCTGAACCGGGACTACCACCTGCTCGAACAGGTGCTGAAGGGGTGAAGCTGTGCAAATGAATGGGATGGTTTGTGGATAAGGCCGCTTGCCGGGCTTGCCGCCCAAACGACTCACAACGAGGCACAGCCTTCTACACAAACAGTACACGGCCCGCAGAGGACGCAAGCTGCAGGTTTGCAACGGGTTTCAGGCTTATACCGTATTTGCCGCTGCTCTATTAGTTGCTATTAGGTATTTATAAAGGAAAAGAAGGAATACCAATGGTCCTTGTCAAAGCCAAGAGAGACGAGCTGCTCGGCCCGTTATCGGACGTCAGCGGCATTATCGAGCGGCGCCATACCCTGCCGATCCTTTCGAATGTGCTGATCGAGCGACTTCCTGGCGCCCTGTCGTTTCTCGCCACCGATATCGAAATCCAGATCACTTCACGCGGCTCCGTCGAACCCTCGGGCGAGAATCGTTCGGTGACGGTGGGGGCGCGAAAGCTCGTCGACATCCTGAGGGCGCTGCCCGAAGGCGCCGAAGTGACGCTGCAGCAGCAGGACAAGCGCCTGCTGGTGAAGGCGGGCAAGAGCAAGTTCGTCCTGCAGACGCTGCCGGCGGAGGATTTTCCGCGCCTCGCCAAGCCGGCGGGAGACGTGGCGCGCTTCGCCCTGCAACAGAAGCAATTCCGCAGGTTGCTTGGCCTGGTGCAGTATGCGATGGCGCAGCAGGACATCCGCTACTACCTGAACGGCCTGCTGATGGTGGTCGAGGACAAGACGCTCAAGCTGGTCGCGACCGACGGGCACCGGCTGGCCTACGCGTCGATGGCGCTCGATGCCAAGCTGCCGCGACAGGAGGTCATCGTGCCGCGCAAGACCGTGCTCGAGCTCGGCAAGCTGCTGGGCGACAGCGATGCGGAGGTGCGCATTGAACTCTCGGCGACCCAGGCCGCGTTCGCTTTCGGCAGCGTGGAGCTGGTGTCGAAGCTGGTCGACGGCAAGTTTCCGGATTACACGCGCGTCATTCCCGTGGGGCACAAGAACCAGCTCTCGATCGGCCGCGAAACGCTGCGCCAGGCGCTGCTGCGCGCGGCGATCCTCTCCAACGAAAAGTTCCGCGGCGTGCGCTGGGTCCTGACCGACGGCAGCCTCAAGATCGTGTCCTCGAATACCGAGCAGGAGGAGGCGGAGGAGACGCTCGACGTCAACTACAAGGGTGATCCGATCGACATCGGCTTCAACGTCAACTACCTGCTCGATGTGTTGAACAATGTGGCCGGCAGCGAGGTCGAATGCAGGTTCGGCGACGCTGCTTCCAGCGCGCTGCTGAGCTTTGCGTCCGAGGCCGATTTCAAGTACGTCGTCATGCCGATGAGGATCTAGCAGTGGGTGAAGCCGAGAAGCACGCGCCTGCCGCGATGAAGGAACCGGCAGAGCCGCTTGGGGGCTACGAAGCCGACAGCATCAAGGTCCTGAAGGGCCTGGAGGCGGTGCGCAAGCGCCCCGGGATGTACATCGGGGACACCTCTGACGGCACCGGCCTGCACCACATGGTGTTCGAGGTCGTCGACAACGCGGTGGACGAGGCGCTCGCCGGGTACTGCGACGAGATCGTGCTCACCATTCACACCGACAACTCCGTATCGGTGCTGTACAACGGCCGCGGCATCCCGACCGGCACCATGGAAGACGACGAGCTCAAGCGCTCCGCCGCCGAGATCGTGATGACCGAGCTGCATGCGGGCGGCAAGTTCGATTCCAATTCCTACAAGGTAGCTGGCGGCCTGCACGGGGTCGGCGTCTCGGTGGTAAATGCGCTCTCGGGATGGCTGCGGCTCACGATCTGGCGTGACGGCAAGGTGCACCAGATGGAATTCGCCGACGGCGCGGCCACCGGGCCGCTGCGCGTCACGGGGACTTCGGAAAAGCGCGGGACGGAAGTGCACTTCCTCGCTTCACGGGGTGTTTTCGGCGTGGTCGATTACCACTACGACATCCTGGCGCGCCGCCTGCGCGAGCTCTCCTTCCTGAACAACGGCGTCAAGATCATGCTGGTCGACCAGCGCACCGGAAAACAGGAGGACTTCGCCTTCGGAGGCGGCGTGCAGGGGTTTGTCGAGTACATGAACCGCTCCAAGAGCGTGCTCCACCCCACCGTGTTCCAGGGCCAGGGGGAAAAGGACGGCATCGTCGTCGATGTGGCGATGCAATGGAACGATTCCTACCAGGAAAGCGTATTGTGTTTTACGAACAACATCCCGCAGAAGGACGGCGGCACGCACCTCACTGGGCTGCGCGCGGCGATGACACGCGTGCTCAACAAGTACATCGAAGAACACGAACTCGCCAAGAAGGCCAAGGTCGAGACCACCGGCGACGACATGCGCGAGGGCGTGGCTTGCGTTCTGTCGGTGAAGATTCCGGAGCCGAAGTTTTCCTCCCAGACCAAGGAAAAGCTGGTTTCCTCCGAGGTGCGCCCGGTGGTCGAGGAAGTGGTCGCGGAAAAACTGCGCGAGTTCCTCGAAGAGCGGCCGGCGGAGGCGCGCGTCATCACCGCCAAGATCGTCGATGCGGCGCGCGCGCGGGAAGCCGCGCGCAAGGCGCGCGAGATGACGCGGCGCAAGGGCCTGCTCGACGGCCTCGGCTTGCCCGGCAAGCTCGCCGATTGCCAGGAGAAGGATCCGGCGCAGTGCGAGCTGTATCTGGTCGAGGGCGATTCGGCGGGCGGCTCGGCGAAGCAGGGCCGCGACCGCAAATTCCAGGCGATCCTGCCGCTCAAGGGCAAGATCCTCAACGTCGAGAAGGCGCGCTTTGACAAGCTGCTGGGCTCGGCCGAAATCGCGACGCTGATCACCGTGCTCGGCTGCGGCATCGGCAAGGAAGAATACAGCCCCGAAAAGCTGCGCTACCACCGCATCATCATCATGACCGATGCGGACGTCGACGGCTCTCATATCCGCACCCTGCTGCTGACATTTTTCTACCGGCAGATGCCGGAGCTGGTCGAGCGCGGTCACATTTACATCGCGCAGCCGCCCCTGTACAAGGCCAAGCTCGGCAAGGACGAGCGCTATCTCAAGGACGAGTTCGAGCTGAACGAGTTCATGCTGCGCCAATCGCTGGTCGACGCGGCGCTGCATCCGGCGGCGCGGCGCGATGCGATCACCGGCGATACGCTCGCCGAGCTCGCCAAGGCGTACCTGCTGGCCGAGGCGGTCATCGTCCGGGTGTCGCGCTGGATCGACCGCGACGTGCTCCTGGCCATGCTGCGCGGCGCGCAGGTCGACCTCGGCCGCCGCGAATCAGCCCTGGCCTCGGCCGAAGCGCTGGCGGCGGCGCTGCCTGGGAGCGGGATCCGCGTCTCGGCGCATTTCGATCCCAAGACGGAGCGCTACCAGGCGCGCATCGAACGCACGCGGCACGGCAACGTGCGGGTGACGACGATCGACTCGGAATTCGTGCACTCCGGTGACTACGCCCAGATCCGGCAAACGGCGGAAATGCTGCGCGGCCTGGTTGGCGTCGGAGCCTACGTGCGGCGCGGCGAAAAGAAATTCCCGGTCAAGGATTTCGGCGAAGCCATGCGCTGGCTGCTGGCGGAAGTGCAGAAATCGATGAGCCTGCAGCGCTACAAGGGGCTGGGGGAAATGAACCCGTCCCAGCTCTGGGAAACCACCATGGACCCGCAGATCCGCAGGCTGCTCAGGGTACAGATCGACGACGGCATCGCTGCCGACGAGATATTCACCAAGCTGATGGGCGACGAGGTTGAGCCGCGCCGCGCTTTCATCGAGTCCAACGCCCTCGGCGTGAGGAATCTGGACGTCTAGCTAGGCGGCACGCTTCTGCTTTGCGGGTTTGGCGGGAGCCTTTTTTGCGACGGCTTTCTTCACCCGCTTTTCCTTCACCGGTTCTTTCATCACAGCCGGTTTACCTGGCTTTTCAGCGCGCGGCAGGAATTCGAAGCCTATTTTGCCCTGCGGCGTCTTCACCAGGAAGGCCTTGAATTTGCGGTTCTTCTTCGACATGAATCCGGTCAGCAGATCGGTGCGCCCGGTGGCGAGGAGCTTGTGCATCTGGGCTCGCTCAACCGGCTGCTGGAGGATCATGCGGCCGGAACGGAAGTCGCAACTGCGCTGCGGCCCGACGGACTTCTCGCAGACGTACGAAACGCCGTGCTCGAACACGTGCGCGGCGCACTTTGGGCAGTTCCCCAGCGTTTCCTGGCCGCTGAAATCGACTGCTGCGTCGCTGTCCGAGCCTGTGCCCTGGCCGAAGTCGAACTCGAGTTTGAAGTCGGCGGCCAGTTTCAGCCCCGCCGAAAACGGTCTGCCCTGCTTGCTGCGAAAACCGTTCAGCGGGCCGATGAACTTCTTGGTGACCAGCTCTGCAACTTCCTCCGGTGACCAGTCACGCCCCAGCAGCACCGGCCAGATGTAGAAATCGCAAGACTGACACTGGAACTTGCGGTAGGTCTCCTGGATCACGCCGCCGCACTTCGGGCAAGGCGCCGCCACGGTGGCGAAGGCCTCCTCCGGGATGGTCCCGGCCTTGACGCGATTTACCAGATCTCGCGTTACCTGCTGGATATGTTCCATGAACTTCTCACGCGGCAGCTTTGCCTGCTCCATCTGCTTTAGCTTGAACTCCCAGTCACCGGTAAGTTCGGGCGACGTGATCTCATCGACGCCGAAGTGTCGCAGGGCAAAGAACAGCCGGAATGCTTTCCACGTCGGCTTTAGTTCACGGCCGAGGCGCTCGACGTACTTCTCGTAGATCAGGCCCTCGATAACCGCAGCGCGTGGCGCTGGCGTGCCGAGTCCCT